>JAHEAT010000011.1 GCA_024642605.1 Microbacteriaceae bacterium | reverse complement strand
CGATATTCTGAAATTGCAACCTAATGCCGAGCAATGCATCTCGTACGCCATGCCGGCATTCCGTGTCGAGGGCAAGGTCATTGCTGGGTTTGCTGCCTTTAAGAACCATCTCGCTTATCTTCCGCACAGCGGGCAAGTGATTGGTGAGATTGCCGAACTCAACGACTTCGTGAGCACAAAAGGTTCGTTGCACTTCGCTGTCGACGCGCCGTTGCCGGCGAGCATCGTGCAAAAGCTCATTGAAGTGCGAATGCAACAGTTGGGAATCTAGGCCAAAGCCGTTTCTTGCTTACCGCGCAGAACACCGCTGGCAATTGCGGCAGCCAAACACAGCACAGCGGCGGTTATCCAGGCAATGAAGTAGTCGCCTTGCGTGTCACGGATGATTCCCGCGAACCAGGCCGCGATGGCCGCGCCGATCATGTGCGATGCAAAGATCCATCCGTAAATGAGTGGAGAAACTTCGAGCCCGAAGTGCCGACGGCACAACTCCACCGTTGGCGGAACCGTAGCAATCCAATCGAGCCCATAGAACACCACAAAAAACAACATCGGTGGCGCAACCGTCGGGCCTAAAACGAATGGCACCGTGAACAGAGCTAGCCCGCGCAGGCCGTAATAAAACACAAGCAGCCAGGCCGAATCAAAGCGGTCGGTTAGCCAACCCGATGCGATGGTGCCGATGAAATCGAAAATTCCGACGACGGCGAGCAAACCCGCTGCCAAAGACGTTGGCATGCCGTGATCGTGTGTTGCAGGTATGAAGTGTGCACCGATTAGCCCATTCGTCGTCCAGCCGCAGACAAAGAACGTGCCAGCGAGAATCCAAAACACCTTAGTTTTTGCCGCGGCGCCGAGAGCAGCAAACGAAGATTTGAAAGTGCTTGGGGCGGCGGTGCTCGACCCTACGGTATCGCCACCGAGCGGTTTCAAGCCAACATCGGCAGGTTTTTCTTTGAACACGAAAGCGAAGATCGGAATCAGGGCAACGGCAAAGAGTGCAACCACGGCAACACCCCAGCGCCATCCGGCATGTTCGACGATTGCGCTGATCCAGGGCAAGAATATTAGTTGACCGGTGGCGTAGGCTGCCGAGAAAATTCCAGTGATTAGCCCTCGGTGCTTGGCAAACCAGCGGTTAGCTACCGATGCCGCAAAAACCAGTGCTAGGCATCCCGTGCCAACCCCGACGAGAACACCCCAAAGCAGGTAAAGCTGCCAAAGTTGCCCCATCCACATTGTCAAAGCCGTGCCAGCCGATATTGAGGTGAGAGCCCAAAGGGCTACGCGCTTCGTGCCAAACTTGACCATGAGAATCGCGGCCATTGGAGCCGAGAGTCCGTAAATCAGGAGATTGAGTGATAACGCGCCGGACGTTTGCGCTCGAGTCCAACCGAATTCCCACTCGAGCGGCAAGAGCAGCACCGAAGTGGTAGACCTAAAGGCGGCTGCTGCAATCAGCGTTAGAAACGTGACCCCAGCAACCAACCATGCTCGATGCAAGCGCATCAAGCCGTAAATTCCTCGGTAGCGCTCGCGTGAAGTGGGCCATTGGTGGCAAGAACCGATGAGGTTTCTGCATTGAGTGGTCCATCGATGGCGCTGAAGCGCCCGCCGGCTTGTTCGACCACCGGCACGAGAGCGGCGATGTCATAAATTTTTAGATCGTGCTCTGCAACAATGTCAACAGCGCCTTCGGCGAGAAGCATGTACGAGTAGAAATCTCCATACGCGCGAGTGCGCCAGATCTTGCGGCTGAGAGCAATTAGCTGGTTCAGGTAGCCGGCTTGGTCCCAGAGCTGAAGATTGTTGTAAGACAGCGATGCGTGGGCTAGGTCGGCAACGTTCGAAACCCGAATCGCGCGCTCGGCGCCGTCGACATCGCGGGTGTGTGCTCCGATTTCTGGGGCAGCCCACCAACGTCGGCCAAGCGCCGGGGCCGAAACGACTCCTACTGTTGGTTTGCCGTCTACCGCGAGCGAGATCAGTGCTGCCCAAACCGGCACCCCTCGCATGAAGTTTGCCGTGCCATCAATCGGGTCGATAATCCAGGTGCGCTTTGCCGCCCCAGCAATGCCCATTTCTTCGCCAATTAGAGCGTCATCAGGTCGCTCAGCAGCCAAAATTTCACGGATGCGCGCCTCAACTGCCTTGTCGGCGTCGGTTACCGGCGATGCGTCTGGCTTGGTTTCGACAACCAAGTCTTGCGCGCGAAAGCGCTGCAGCGCAATGCGGTCGGCTTCATCGGCCAAGCGCAGTGCGAGTGCGAGGTCGTCGGCATATTCGGGCATGAAAACAGCCTACTCGTGGTCGATTGAGGTGATGAGTCGGCGAAGTGAGTCGACGCGGCCTACTCCGTGTTCGCCGAGCGTTCCGGCGGCAAGTGCTTCGTCAAGCCCGCAGTCGGGGGAGTCGGCGTGGTGGGAGCAGTCACGCGGGCACTTTTGGATGACCTCCCACAAATCTTCGAATGAACGCAAAAGAGACTTTGGGTCGATGTGTCCCAAACCAAATGATCTAACCCCTGGAGTGTCGATAATCCAGCCGTTTTCAAGGGCGATAGCTCGCACCGAAGAACTGGTGTGGCGACCGCGACCGGTAACCACGTTTACACCTCCGGTTGCTCGGTCGGCACTCGGCACCAGCGCATTCACCAGCGTCGATTTTCCTACCCCCGAGTGACCCACCATTACGGTGATTTCGCCGTCGAGCAGTTTTTGCAGTTCGTCGAGAGCCGGTGCATCCGAGCGGTTTTTAATTATTGGGATGCTTAGCCCGGCGAAGTTTGCCAAGAAATCGGTTGGGTCGGCGAGGTCGCACTTGGTAATGACCAAGATCGGCCGCAGACCGGCGTCGAATGCCGCCGCGAGGTAACGGTCGATCAGTCGCGTGCGCGGTTCTGGGTTGGCAATCGCGGTAACGATGGCCATTTGCGTTGCGTTGGCCACGATCACCCGCTCAACCTGGTCGGTGTCGTCGGCACTTCGGCGAAGCAACGACGAGCGTGGTTCGATTCGCACGATTCTCGCCAGAGCGCCTTCGGTTTCTGAGGTATCGCCGGCTAGCGCCACGCGGTCGCCTACGGCTGCACCAACCTTGCGCAATTCTTTGGCCATCGTGGCGGTGATGTCGCGGCCTTCGCCTTCAAGCAGAATGCGGTAGCGCCCAAGGTCTACTCCGGTCACAAAGCCGATCTGCGCGTTCTTGTAGTCTGGGCGATTCTTGGTTCTAGGCTTATTGCCCTTTGGGTTCGGGCGCGAGCGAATGTCGTCTTCGTCTAGGTCGTGCTGGCCCGGTTCTGGTTCGAAAAGCCAGCTCAAGCGCTTGCTCCGAGCATCTGCTGCCAAAGCGTCGTGAAATTGGGCATGGTCTTTGCGGTTGTGGCAATGTTTTCAACCTCGATGCCGGGCACCCTCAGCCCGATGATTGCGCCCGCGGTTGCCATGCGGTGGTCGTCGTAGCTCTTCCACTGGCAGGAGTGCAGGGTGGTCGGAACAATTTCGAGCCCGTCTTCGGTTTCGCGGCAATGGCCGCCAGCTCGATTAATCTCGGCAGTTAGTGCTGCGAGCCTGTCGGTTTCGTGACCTCTAAGGTGAGCGATACCGCTAATTCGAGAAGGTGAATCGGCAAGTGCGGCCAAGACTGCAATCACCGGCGCAAGTTCGCCGCCGATCGAAAGGTCGATGTCTATGCCATTGATTTTGCCGTTGGAGGTCAAGGTCAATCCACGCTCGCCGAGGCTTACGCTCGCGCCCATTTCGGTAAGAATCCAGATGAACTCGTTGCCAACCTGGGTGGTAACCGCAGGCCAGTGGGGAATGGTGATCGAACCGCCGGCCACCATAGCGGCAGCCAAGAAAGGCCCGGCATTAGAAAGGTCTGGCTCAATCACGACTTCGCCGCCGGCAATCGGCCCAGGCTCTACCCGCCAAGTTACTTCGCCCGCAGTCGAGGCCTTTACGCCGCGTTTTTGCAGACAATCCAGGGTCATTTCGATGTGCGGCATGCTCGGCAGGTGGTCGCCTGCGTGAGTAAGAGTGAGCCCATCGTCGAATCTGGCGGCAGCCAAAAGCAACCCCGACACAAATTGGCTCGATTCGCTTGCGTCGATGCTCAGTGCGCCACCACGGATGCTGCCGCGACCAGCCACGGTGAATGGCAACCTGCCCGTGTCTTCGATTGATTGCTCAACTTGCACGCCGAGTTCGCGCAGCGAACTGATTGTGGTTGCCATCGGGCGTCTGCGTGCCCCGAGATCTCCGTCGAATAGCACCGTGCCGGCGTGCAACCCGGCCAGAGGTGGCACGAAGCGCATTACGGTGCCGGCCAGTCCGCAGTCGATGGCCACCGGTTGCAGGTCGTTTTCGGTCGAATTGATTGGGTGCACAACAATGCGGTCATCGCTGCGTTCAAACGCTGCGCCCAGAGACTCCAGTGCGGCAATCATGAGTTCGCTATCGCGCGAAATGAGTGGCTCAATCAAAGTGGTCGATTGGTTCGCTAAAGCCGAAAGAACAAGTTCGCGGTTGGTTAGAGACTTAGACCCCGGAAGTTTCACGACCGCGTCAATCTTGCCCTTGGCTAGGGGAGCGCTCCAGAGTGAGGAATAAGTGTGAGAAGTCATCTGTTACCAAAATACCAGCAAGCCACAAACTTGCCGATTCTCAACGAGGAGAGACTTGACCCAATCTTTGACGTTAGAAGTTGCAGAACACATGGCTCTAGACTCAGTTTTGATGACTGAAGCAAAAGAACCAATGAGCAGTGCCCAAAGAATTCGTGAATTCGAGGAGCTAGCACTGCCTTATCAGCGCCTGCTTTTCGGTGTTGCACTAACCAGAACGCGCAACTACGCAGACGCCGAAGACCTGGTTCAAGAAACCTTTGTGAAAGCTTTCAAGGCTTGGCACCAATTTGAGAAGGGCACGAACCTCAAAGCCTGGCTGGTGAAAATTCTCGAGAACACGGCTATCAACCTGTTCAACAAGCGTAAGAAAGAAACCGGGTCGGCCAGTTTGGACGACATGGAAGAATTCCAGGTAGGTAACGCGCAGTCGCTAACTGCTCGCAGTCAGCGTTCTGCCGAAATCGAGGCCCTCGACCACATTCCTTCAAAGAATGTGCGAGAAGCGCTTCAATCGCTCAACGAAGAGTTCCGCATGACTGTGTACTACGCCGTAGTAGAAGGCCTTTCTTATGCCGAGATCGCCGATGTTATGCAAACCGAGCTAGGAACTGTAATGAGCAGACTCCACCGCGGAAAGGCAAAGCTGTTTGAGGCATTGAAAGAGTTTGCCGCTGAGGAAGGTTATGACGTGACACCAACCAAAGAGAAGAAGTCGAAGTTGCGTGCAATGAAGAATGGGAGCGCCAAATGAGCGAGATCAACTGCGAAGAGACGAAGCGTCAGGTTAACGAGTACCTGCACAACGAGCTCTCGGCTCAAGAGGTTCAAGACATCACGGCTCACATTGCCAACTGCGACTCGTGCGAAACCGACTACGACTTTGAGGTTCTGTTTAACAACGTAATCAAGCGTTCATGCGATGAGGCGCCACCACAGGAATTGGCGCAAAGAATCATCGACCGCATCCGTGCTATCGACTCGGGAAGAGTCGAACACTAAGAGTTCTTACTCGGGCAGCCCTAGCCACTCGTTCCAACCGCGGTTGAGCACCAACCACGCAATCAAGCCATGACCAATCTGACCCGGGCGACCAGCTGGGTCTGAAGAAATCTCGGAATTCCAACCTTCATGCCCGATCAGCGGCGTGAAGCAGTCAACGTAGTGCACTCCCCGGCGAGCGCAGACATCCTCAAAGCCAGCCGATAGGTGTTCAATCTCGCTGTTCAGCTCAGGGTTGCGGTGCGGTGTTGGCCCAATCACAAAGCATTCAATGCCCTTGCGCTTGGCGTCGTCGAGCATGGTTGCCGCATTTAGACGGCTACGCGAAATCGAAATACCCGAGGCCGGGTCGTAGTTTGGCAACACCAAAACCATCCGGTTCTCGGCGGCCGTTGAGAAGCGAAGTTGGGCCTCACCGTTGTAGCGTTCCAGCAGCTTCGCTGAGGTATCTCCGGGGTTTGGCAGTGGATACACGTCGATAAGCGGTTCAACCACGGGGGTTCTGGCCAGCACTCGACCCAACCAGCCCATACCCTTAGGGTCGCCCGAGGCGCTAACCAGCGAGTCGCCGAGAATGACGATTCTGATTTCGCGGTTGCTCTCGTTCATGGGTTACGCGTTGAAGGCTCTCTCAACCAGGTCGGCTTGCTCGACGGCGTGGCGCTTAGCCGAGCCGGTAGCCGGTGATGCCGATGCCGGCCGTGAAACGAGCTTGGCAACCTGCCCATCCATGTATTTAGGCAAGAACAAACCGATGTAGGTCCATGGGCCCTGGTTGGCAGGTTCGTCTTGAACCCAAACCAATTCGGCGTTCGGATATTGAGCGTATGCGGCCTTGATTTCGTCTACCGGTGTTGGGTAGAGCTGCTCAACGCGAACGATTGCCGTCTTGCCATCGCCGCGCTTCTGCGACTCAGCCAGAAGATCCCAGTAAACCTTGCCCGAGCAGAAGAGCACGCGCGCAACGGCATTCTTGTCGAGGCCCTGCTGGTCGTCGATAACCGCTTGGAAGGTTCCGTGCGTGAAATCTTCTACCGAAGAAGAGGCCGCTTTGAGACGAAGCATCGACTTGGGAGCGAAAATAACCAGAGGCCGCTGCGGGCTTGAGTAAGCCTGACGGCGCAACAGGTGGAAGTGCGATGCCGGAGTCGAAGGCTGAGCCACGGTCATGTTGTTCTCGGCGCACAGCTGCAGATAGCGCTCGATGCGAGCCGATGAGTGGTCAGGACCCTGGCCCTCGTAGCCGTGCGGAAGCAGCAACACCAAACCGGAGTGCTGATTCCACTTTTGTTCGGCCGAAGACAAGAACTCGTCGATGATGGTTTGAGCACCGTTGGCGAAGTCGCCAAACTGTGCCTCCCAGAGCACTAGAGCCTCTGGTCTTTCGACCGAGTAACCGTACTCGAAGCCCATCGCTGCATATTCGCTTAGCAGCGAGTCGTAGACGTAGAACTTGGCCTGGTCTTCGCTCAGGTTGCGAAGCGGCATCCACTCTTGGCCGTTTACACGGTCGTGGAACACTGCGTGACGCTGAACGAAGGTGCCGCGGCGGCTGTCTTGACCGGCCAGGCGAACTACCTTACCTTCGAGACTCAACGAACCGAATGCCAGGATTTCTCCGAAACCCCAGTCGATTCCACCCTGGCGCGACATTTCGAAGCGCTTCTGCAGCAATTGCTGCAACTTCGGGTGAACGGTGAAGGCCGGGGGTAGGTTGTTGTGTGCGTCACCGATGAGCTCGACGACATCCTTGCTAATGGCGGTTGCCTTGGCGATTTCTGGGTGGTCAGATGCCGTGGTACCGATACCAATCGGGCGCGGAACCAGCTCTGCCGGTTTGCTGTTTGCCTCGTGAACTTCGACAAATGCACTTTCGAGTTTCTTTTGGAAGGCGTCGTTAGCAGCCTCGAATTCGTCTCGAGTGATGTCTCCACGGCCAACCAGCGACTCAAGGTACAGGGTGCGAACCGAACGCTTGGCTTCGATCAGGTTGTACATGAGCGGCTGAGTCATCGATGGGTCATCGCCCTCGTTGTGGCCGCGTCGACGGTAGCAGACGATGTCGATAACTACATCTTTTTTGAATTCTTCGCGGAATTCGAAGGCGAGCTGAGCCACGCGAACTACGGCCTCAGGGTCGTCTCCGTTTACGTGGAAGATCGGAGCCTGAATGCCCTTGGCGATGTCGGTTGAGTACACGGTTGAACGTGACTCCGATGGAGGAGTGGTGAAACCGACCTGGTTGTTGATGACGATGTTGATGGTGCCACCAACCTTGTAGCCGCGAAGCTGCGACATGTTGAGCACCTCGGGAACAACTCCCTGGCCGGCAAAGGCTGCATCGCCGTGAATCAACACCGGCAAGAACGGGTAGAAGTCGGTTGGTGTGCCATTGACCGAGTCGACTTTGGCGCGCACGATGCCCTCGAGAACCGGGTTTACAGCCTCAAGATGCGAAGGGTTGGCGGCCAGAGTAACCCGAATCTGCGTTCCCTCCGGGGTGGTGATGGTGCTGTCGGTTCCGAGGTGGTATTTGACGTCACCCGATCCCTGTACCGACTTGCCATCGGTGCTGCCTTCGAATTCTTTGAAAACCTGCCCGTAGGTCTTACCCGCAACGTTGGTTAGAACGTTTAGACGACCACGGTGTGCCATGCCGATGTTGACTTCGCGAAGGCCCTTGTGCGCCGCTGCGGTAATCAAAGCGTCGAGGGCCGCAATCGTCGACTCTCCACCTTCGAGCGAGAATCGCTTCTGCCCAACAAACTTGGTCTGCAAGAAGGTCTCGAAAGCTTCGGCCTCGTTGAGCTTTTCAAGGATGCGCAGCTGCTGGTCGTGAGTCGGCTTCTCGTAAGGGCGCTCAAGTTTGTCTTGGAACCACTTT
>JAHEAT010000068.1 GCA_024642605.1 Microbacteriaceae bacterium | reverse complement strand
CAAAAAACAAAGTAAGCGGCTGTCTTCTGACTAACGCGCTTTGGCCATGAATTCGGTGAGCACCCCTTCGGTGGCCGAACAACCCGAACGACTAACTCCAGCCTCCATGTAGTCAATGAGTTGGTCGAGAGTCTTTACTCCCCCCGAAGACTTAACCTTTAGGCGGTCTCCAACGGTTTGCTTCATGAGCTTGACGGCGTGCATGGTTGCACCTCCCGTTGAAAACCCGGTTGAAGTCTTAACGAAGTCGGCTCCAGCAGCTTCGGAAAGTTCACAAGCCGTCACTATTTGCTCATCGGTAAGCAGTGCGGTTTCGAAAATCACCTTGATCTGGCAAGTCGGCAACTGCGCTTTTGCCGCGCGAACCACAGCTTCTATGTCTTGCTTCACGAAGTCATAATCGCCCGAAACTAAAGCGGAGATATTTAGAACCATATCGAGCTCAACGGCACCGTTGTGCAGGGCCTCAACCGACTCGAAAACCTTGGTAGCCGTAGTGGTGGTGCCGTGAGGAAAACCGATCACCGTAGCTACGCCAACATCGGTTCCCGAGAGAAGTGAAACCGCCAGTTCAACGTCGCAAGGGCGAATGCACACAGTTGCAGTGTGGTGTTTTGCAGCGAGTTGGCAACCGTCCACAATGTCTTTCATGGTGGCTTCCGGTTTCAAAACCGAGTGGTCGATGGTTTGGGCTACTTCGTCGAGGGTGTAGCCGCGGTAGGTTGCAGTCATAGAAGCAGTATAGGTTTGGGCTGTGAAAGTAACGGTCACCGTCAAGCCCAATTCGAAAAAAGGCCCGCTGGTAGAGGCACTCGATGATGGCTTACTCGTGTATTTGGCGGAAAGGCCGGTTGAAGGTCAGGCTAACCAGGCTTTGGAACAGATTCTGGCGAAACATTATGGTGTTGCAAAGAGCCGAGTTGCCGTGATCAAAGGCTCAAAGTCAAGAATCAAAATTGTTGAAATAGATCTATAGCTTCAGTTAAAGGAAAAACCCCACCCTCGCGGATGGGGTTTTAGTGGACCTGAGGGGATTTGAACCCCTGACCCCCTGCATGCCATGCAGGTGCGCTACCAGCTGCGCCACAGGCCCTTAGAGCAACTTGAATAGATTACTACAACTTCTGCTCTTGCAGCGACGCAATCTTCACGACAGGGCAATCATTCCAAAGCCGCTCAAGTGAATAGAACACTCGATCTTCTTCGTGCATCACGTGAACGATCACATCACCAAAGTCGAGCAAAATCCAGCGCGCCAAGGTTTTTCCTTCTCGGCGAAGAAGCTTGATACCCGATTCGAGCATCTTTTCTTCAATCGAGTCGGAAATTGCGGCTACTTGCCGTTCGCTTCTTCCGGAAACCAACAGAAACACGTCGGTTAGCGCAAGATGAGAGCTCACATCTAGTGCTACGAGGTTTTCGGCTAGTTTGTCGAGGGCGGCCTCGGCCGCAATTTGGGTGGCCGCGATGGCCTGCTTGGTGGCTGTCATTACTTACTATCTTAAGACGCCAAGCATGTAGCTGATTACCCCGACGGCCGTGAGTGCAAGAATCACGATTCCCAAAGTCACCGAAGTTACCGTGATATCCATAACGCGACGACGCCTGGTTGGAAGCGCTCCAACCTGCGCTTTCGAATTCATCACCCCAGATGCTCGAAGTGGAGCCACTGAAGGTACGAATGAGGCTGCGCTATCTATCGAATCGGCTACGTCTGACTCTGGAGATTCAGGGATTACCTCGATCTGCCCTGTTGTCACGGGAACGATCTCGATTGAGCCGGTGCGCAGAATCAAACCTGCATCGGTGACGATGTCGCTCATTCTGATGGGGTCTGGAATTTCGGCAATAACAATCGAATTGGTCTGAGGCTCAAGAGTCAGGGTCGGAGAAATCTCAAACGGAGAGATTGCCTCTTGAGCTTCTGGCTCGGCTTGCTCTAACTGCTCAGCCGAGACAAAGTGCTGCGGCTCTTGCGACGAGACATCCTTGACCACCGGTTTCAGATCGAAGAAAGCAGGCTTGCTATCAGAGGGTGCGGTGGTCTCAGAAATCGTGACTGCAACTGGTTCAACTTCGGGAGGCGTCTCGACGGGCGCTACAGGTGCCGGTAACTGCACTACAGGTACTGCAGTAGATTCAGACACTTCTTCGATAGGTAAGGCAACTGGCTTCACGACGGCTTCGGCGACCGGCTTGACTACCGGATACGCGGCCGAACTCGAGGGGTACGGAACAGGCTCAGACAATCTTCACCCCGCGGTAAAGCCGATGCTTTCCGATGTATTGCACGACGCCATCTGGAACGAGGTACCAGACCGGTTTTGACTGCTCGACCCTGGCCCGGATGTCGGTACTCGAGATTGCCAGGGCTGGAATCTCTAGCGTGGCAATCGCACCAGCGGGGTGCGGAGGAAGTTCGAGGTTGTGACCCGGTCGGGATACCGCGACGAACTGGGCGAGACCCCAAATTTGGTCAACGTCTCGCCACGAGAGAATCTGGGCAATTGCGTCAGCACCTGTGATGAAGAAAATATCTGCGTCCGGATACAGCGCCCGCAAGTCGCGGAGGGTGTCGATGGTGAAAGTTGGACCTTTGCGGTCGATGTCTACTCGGCTTACTTTGAATCGCGGGTTCGATGCTGTGGCAATTACCGACATGAGGTAGCGATCTTCGGCGGCGGTCACCCCGTCTTTTTGCCAAGGCTCACCGGTAGGAACAAAAACTACTTCGTCTAGAGAGAAAGCCGCGGCTGCCTCGCTAGCCGCCACCAAGTGTCCGTGGTGAATAGGGTCGAAGGTTCCACCCATTACACCTAGACGAACCTTGGTCATAAGAAGAGCCGCAGCTGCGGTTTAGTGGTGACCCTCGGAGCCGCCGGACTTGTGGTCGTGACGGTTTGCAACGTCACGGTAAGACCAGGTGACGAGTGCGAGAACGGTGAAGATGCCCAATGCACCTAGAAAAAATGGAAGGGTGTCGATGAGCGAAACAGCGTGCTCAGTGCCTTCGGCAACGATGGTGGTCAAAACAGACATGTGTTCTCCTAACAACTAGTCAAGAATAGCCTAGACGCGGGTTTGTCCCTCGCCGCGAACGATCCATTTGGTGCTGGTTAGCTCTGCAAGACCCATCGGCCCTCTAGCGTGCAGCTTTTGGGTTGAGATGCCAACTTCGGCACCAAAACCGAACTCCGCGCCATCGGTGAAGCGAGTGGCGGCGTTAACCATCACTACAGCCGAATCGACCTCGCGAAGGAAGCGCTCAGAGTTGGCGACATCCTGAGTGATGATCGATTCGGTGTGGTGAGTCGAGTACTTGGCGATGTGCTCTAGAGCCTCGTCTAGTGAAGCGACAACCTTGACGGCTAGGTCAAGCGAGTAATACTCCGCCTTCCAGTCGTCTTCGGTTGCTGCAACTGCACCGTCAAACATTCCTAGGATGCGCTCGTCTCCGTGAATCGTCACGCCAGACGCAGCCAGGCGGTCGAAAACTGCAGGAGCAATGCGCTCGAGAGCGGCTTCGTGAATAAGTAAGGTCTCGAGTGCGTTGCACACCGATGGACGCTGAACCTTTGAGTTGTGAACGATTTCGACAGCCCAGTCGAAGCGAGCGGTTTCATCGATGAAGATGTGCACAACGCCATCACCAGTTTCGATAACTGGAACCTTAGATTCTTCGACCACGGCTTTGATCAGCGATGCACTTCCTCGCGGGATCAGCACATCAATGAGCCCACGGGCCTGCATCATTTCGACGGCACCCTGACGACCGAAGTCGTCAACTGTTTGCACGGCATCGGCAGGCAACCCAACCGAAGCTAGTGCCTTTTGAAGCAGTGATACCAGCACAAGGTTGGTGTTCTCGGCAGCCGAACCTCCTCGCAGCACGACGGCATTGCCGGCCTTGATAGCCAGGGCAGCGATGTCGATGGTTACGTTCGGGCGCGCTTCGTAGATTGCACCTACGACACCGAATGGAACGGCGACCTGGGTGAGTGCTAGCCCGTTCGCGAGTGTCATGCCTCGTTGAACGTCGCCAACCGGGTCTGGAAGTGAAACAACCTGGAGCACTGCCTCGGCCAGTGAGTTGATGCGCTGTTCGTTGAGAGTCAATCGGTCTTGCAAACCAAGTGAGAGTCCGTCGACAACTGCCCGTTCGATATCGAGATTGTTGGCGGCGATGATCTGATCGGCCTGTTCGGGCAGAATTTTGGCAATCGCAACCAAGGCGGCGTTCTTGGTGTTGCTGTTGGCCTGGGCAAGGGCAGATGATGCCTTCTTGGCGAGCTGGATTCTTTCGGTAGCGGTCACGATCTGGCTCCTATGACTTAGCTTCAAACCAGGTACCGATGTCGGCACCATCGAGTGCGGCTGCAACGTTAGGCGTTGCAGTGAGCAACACGGGAATGCCGGCTGCATTGGCGAATTTAGCTGCTGCCACCTTGGTAGCCGCTCCACCGGTGCCTACGTTTGAAGCACTTGGACCAATTTGAATCGATTCGAGTGCATCGCTAAACGCAACAGTGGAAACCCGAACTGCCTCAGGAAGCCCTGGAGGTGCGGTGTACAGGGCGTCTACATCGCTCAGAAGAACCAATGCATCGGCGTGAACCAAAGCAGCTACTTGTGCTGCCAACTGGTCGTTATCGCCAAAACGAATTTCGGCAGTAGCTACGGTGTCGTTTTCATTGACGATAGGCAACACTCTGAGTTCGAGCAACCGCTCCATTGCACTTTTTGCGTTAGCGCTTGTCTCGCTGCCGGCTAGGTCGTCGGCCGTGAGCAGAACCTGCCCGGCAATAATTCCAAACTGCTCCAAGACCTGCTGATAGCGCGCGATGAGGCGGCTTTGGCCAACTGCAGCTAGCGCCTGAGACGTAGCAAGGTCTTCGGGTCTAGATGTCATGCCGAGAAGCGGCAAACCGGTGGCGATTGCCCCAGATGAAACGAGAATCACTTGGGTGCCGCGCTGATGAACCTGAGCGAGAGCCGCAACGAGAGCACCGAGCTGGCCAGCGTTTTCACCACTGATAGATGACGAACCGACTTTTACCACCACACGTTTGGCGGTGCGCAGTTCACTTCGATTGGTTAGCACTTCTCTATTCCTCTACGGATGACTCGTCTTCATCAAGTTTGTCGGATGCATTCCATATTCCCGACTTACCTTCTCGGTCAAGTTCGGCACGGGCGGCAGCCTTGGCATCCATGCGAGCTTTGTACTCTTCGCGTCGTTGATTGGTGGTGCGTCGTTCGTTCAAATCGAAACGAGCATCTGTACCGCGTGGTCCGGCGATAAGTTCGCCGGCACTCGTAATAGTTGGCTCCCAGTCGAAGATAACTCCAGCGCCAGGTCCGATTACTACGGTCGAGCCAGCAACGGCGCCCTTCTTGAAAAGTTCGTCTTCGATACCAAGTTTGGCGAGGCGGTCGGCGAGGTAGCCAACGGCTTCTTCGTTGCCGAACATCGTTTGCGCGACCCAGCGTTCGGGTTTTGCACCGATGATGCGAAAGACTTCTTCGTCGCCGTGCATCTCTTTAGTGATTTCGAAGGTTCCCTCGTCGCGGCGCTTCTGCATAAGAGTGATGCGAGGCTTTGCGGGTTCTGCGGCCTTGGCGTCGCGAGCTGCTCGAACCAATTCGGCTAGCGCAAAGTTAAGTTCGCGCAAACCAGTGTGTGCAACAGCAGAAATCTCGAACACTCGGTAACCGCGGCCCTCTAGGTCGGCTCGCACAAACTCTGCGAGCTCTTTTCCGTCAGGAACATCTACCTTGTTTAGGGCGATGAGCTGAGGTCGCTCCAGCAAAGGAAGCTGGCCCTCAGGAACTTCGTAAGCGGCGAGCTCTCTCAAGATTTTGTCTAGGTCACTAATGGGGTCGCGGTTCGGCTCGAGGGTGGCACAGTCAACCACGTGAAGTAGTGCCGAGCAGCGCTCAACGTGACGCAGAAATTCCAGACCGAGACCCTTGCCCTCGGATGCACCCTCGATTAGTCCTGGTACGTCGGCAATGGTGTAGCGAACGTCGCCAGCCTCAACCACACCGAGGTTTGGGTGCAAGGTAGTGAATGGGTAATCGGCAATCTTTGGGCGAGCAGCCGACATTGCGGCAATCAGGCTCGACTTGCCGGCGCTCGGGTAACCCACGAGTGCTACATCGGCAACGGTTTTAAGTTCGAGAATGATGTCGCCGCGCCAACCGGGAACACCGAGAAGTGCGAAGCCTGGCGCTTTACGCTTCGATGAAGCAAGCGCAGCATTGCCCAGACCGCCTTGGCCACCTTCGGCGATAACCAACTCCATGCCCGGTTCGTCGAGATCTGAAATGAGTTTGCCACGTGCGTCTTTAACCACGGTTCCAACCGGAACCTGCAGCACCATGTCGGCACCGTGGTGGCCATTGCGGTAGTCACCAGCGCCATCGCCGCCATCGCCGGCAGCGCGGTGCTGATGATAGTGAAAGTCTAGAAGTGTGGTCACGGATGGATCGGAGATGAGGCTAATCGAGCCACCCTTGCCGCCGTCTGCGCCGTCTGGACCACCCAGTGGCTTGAACTTCTCGCGGTGCACCGAAACGCAGCCGTCGCCACCATCGCCGGCGCGCACGTGGAGAGTTACTTGATCGACGAATGTGACCATGAACTTCTCCTAGCTAGATTGAGCGATGCGATTGGGGCGAAAACAACAGAAGGCGAGCCATCGGCTCGCCTCCCGCACAAGAGATGCTGTTTAGGCAGCCTCAACGATGTTTACAACGCGGCGACCGCCCTTGCTACCGAATGCAACGGTGCCGGCAGCTAGAGCGAACAGAGTGTCGTCCTTGCCCTTGCCAACGTTTGCTCCGGGGTGGAAGTGGGTTCCGCGCTGGCGAACAATGATCTCGCCTGCGTTAACGATTTGACCTGCGTAACGCTTTACTCCCAGACGCTGTGCGTTGGAGTCGCGACCGTTACGGGTAGAGCTAACACCTTTTTTGGATGCCATTTTGGGTCAGTCCTTTACTTGATCTCGGTGACCTGAACGCGGGTCAGGTCTTGACGGTGACCCTGGCGCTTCTTGTAACCGGTCTTGTTCTTGTACTTCTGGATAACGATCTTTGGGCCACGAAGATCGCCGAGGATCTCTGCAGTTACCTGGACCTTAGCCAAAGTCTTGGAATCGGTGGTGACCTTGTCACCGTCTACCAGCAGAATGGCTGGAAGCTGAATCTTGCCATTGACGTCGCCCTTGATACGGTCGAGCGTAACGATGGTGCCGACTGACACCTTCTCTTGGCGGCCGCCTGCGCGGACTACTGCGTAAACCACAGATCTACCCTTTGTTCTGAAGACTTTTTAGCTCAACCTAGATGAGGCGAGCAACAAGGTTCGAGTTTACCCTGCAATGCCCGCTTGGTCAAACCAATTTAGTCAGTGTTTTGCGAGCCATCACCGGTGGTGATGGTTTGAGTGGTGACGCGGCGCGACTTTCGGCGGCTTTGTCCCGGTGGTGTTGGTTCTGGTAGTGCTTCAAGAACGGCTTCAAGCACGTTGCTTGGAGCCGAATTTTGCTTTTCTTGGGCGTTGGATTGACCCAGGTCGCCTTCGGCTGGCTTGAGCGCCGAAATCAAAGACTCCTCACCCGCCGCTTCGTGTGCCGCAATCGTAGACGCTGCAATCTTTGCAACCACGCTGTTAATTTCATTGGCACGCTCAGGTGTTACCACCTTGGCAACTTCTTGCTTGGCAGCCTTTCGCTTATCTTTCTTGTCGACGCGCTCAGACTTCTGAGGCTGTTCGCCTCCCCCGCCCTTGGCGCGCATGTGTGGTTCGTTGTGAACGATGATTCCGCGGCCAGAGCATTCCTCGCAGGCCTCGCTGAAGGTTTCGAGAAGACCGAGACCTAATTTCTTACGAGTCATCTGAACTAGACCTAGCGAAGTTACTTCGGCGACCTGGTGCTTGGTGCGGTCGCGGCTCAGGCACTCCATCAGGCGTCGCAACACGAGGTCACGGTTCGATTCGAGAACCATGTCGATGAAGTCGACGACGATGATTCCGCCGATGTCGCGTAGGCGCAACTGGCGAACGATCTCTTCGGCGGCTTCCAAGTTGTTCTTGGTAACGGTCTCTTCAAGGTTTCCGCCCGAACCAACGAATTTGCCTGTGTTTACGTCGACAACGGTCATGGCCTCGGTACGGTCGATAACCAAAGATCCACCAGAAGGCAGATAAACCTTGCGGTCTAGAGCCTTGGCAATTTGTTCGCCTACGCGGTACTCGTCGAATACGTCTTTCTCGCCCTCGTACTTTTCTACGCGCTCAAGCAAGTCGGGTGCTACTGCAGCCAAATAGTTATTGATCGTCTCTGCGGCGTCGTCACCCGAGATAACCATCTTTTGAAAGTCTTCGTTGAACACATCGCGAACAATCTTGATTAGCAAGTCTGGTTCTGAGTGAAGAAGCAACGGAGCCGTGGACTTTTGAACCTTGGATTGAATGTCTTCCCACTGCTTCTGCAAACGCTCAACGTCAAGAGTCAGCTGCTCTTAG
>JAHEAT010000002.1 GCA_024642605.1 Microbacteriaceae bacterium | reverse complement strand
TTCGGGGCGGTACTCGTAAGCATGGTAACGGCGACCTTCGGGCTTTGGTTAGCCCACGATTTTGACTGGCGTCACCTACTGCGCGTGTTTGCCAATGTGCTTCGTTTCGTTCTAGCCAGCTCGTTAGTGTTTGAGCTGGTGGTTGCGCTGCTGCACATTCGTGTGCTACCCATTTTCAAGAACTTTTCCGGCACGGTGGTGCCAGCAAAGGCTTATTACTGGAGCCAGGGAAACCTCTTTAACGGCGATCGCATTCAAGGCATCGTCGGCAACGCGAACTTGCTGGCATACCTAGCGATGATCGGTTTGATCGTGTTTGCGGTTGAGTTTGCAATTATCGGAACCAGCCGCTGGATTAGCGTTTCTGGCCTCGTCATCGCTGGTTTGTGCATGGCCCTGAGCAAGTCGGCAGGTATTAGTTTTGCTTTGCTCGCCGTAGTTGTTTCGGCGATTGTTTCGATTGCCGCAGAGGGCAAGCCCTACGAGACTCGCCACCGCTATTACCGAGTGGCCTGGACCGCCGCGGGAGCCGTTGGGGTGATTCTGCTCACCTATCGCGCTGAAATTTTTACCCTGATTGGCAAATCGCCAGACATGACCGGTCGCACCATGATTTGGAAGAAAGTTTTAGCGTTGATATTCGACCGCCCACTAGAGGGTTACGGTTGGTTGAGCTACTGGATGCCCGGCATCAAGCCTTACGAAGGCCTCGTAGTAATCAACAAGGTCGCGTACTACCAAGCTCACAACGCGTTTCTAGACATGTGGCTGCAAGGCGGCATTCTCGCGCTGATTTTCTTCGTGATATTGGTGGTCATCACTTTTGTGCGCTTATGGCAACTGGCAGTGCGCCACACTAGCGCCCTGTACCTCTGGCCGATTCTGGTGTTCATTGGCTTGGTGGTTCAGAACTTCACCGAAAGCCGCTTGCTTAGTGAGCTGGGATGGGTGCTGCTCACGCTCTTCGTAATAAAGGTTCGCGAACCGAACGATCTTCTCGAGCCGCTAGGTCGTTCTCCTAAAAGAGTTCGTTTGCTCGGGCGAGGTCTTCGTCGAAATCAATCTCAACCGCATAAAGATCACTGATGTCTACGGCGCGCATCTTTAGCGCGTCAAGTGCGATGGCGAGTTCGATTCCGCGTTCGAAATAGTCTTGGTCGGCGACTTCGGTGAGGCGCGCGATTAGAGCGTTTTTGTCGTTGTGACCGATGAAGTTAATGCCTACCGCTTCGCCTAAGCCGCCAACCACTTGCTTCGAAAGCTCGGCAATAAACCCGTCGGCATCCAAGGTGTATTTAACCTCTTCGTCGCTCACCTTCGACTGGTTGACTACCACGAATGATTCGTCACGATCGATGTGGGGCGTCACTCGGTTGAGTACCTCGGGGTCGAAAACCACATCGCCGTTGAGCCACAGCACTCCCCCGTCGCCCGAGGCGCGAAGGGCTTTGAGCAAACTCTTTGAGGTGTTGGTTTGGTCGTAGAACTCGTTGTAAACAAAAGTGGCTTCAGGAAAACGCTCGATGATGGCTTCGAGTTTGAAACCCACCACGATCATTACCCGGTGCTTGTCGCCAAATGCAAAAGTGAGGTTATCCATTTGCTGCTTCATGATTGAGCGGCCGTCGCGCAACTCGGTGAGCGGCTTCGGCAGTGGCCGAGCTAGGCGCGTGCCCATGCCAGCGGCGAGGATAACTACTTGTTTAGACATGCCTCAAGTCTAGGTTCTGGCTATGGAATCGCGATGGTCAACTTGAGACCAACCGTGATGCTGTTTGGATTACTGATGTTGTTTGAAGCCATGATCTTTGCCACCGTAGTAGAGAACTTGGCCGCAATCTTGCTTAGAGTATCGCCCGATACCACGGTGTAGGTCACGGTTTTCTGCGAGCCGCCAGCTCCGCCCGTTCCGCCAGTTCCGCCAGTTCCGCTCGAGTTGCTGCCCCCGCTCGCTGAGGAATCGGTGCCGAGACTTGCAGGCGCTGGAAGCCCGGTAGGTATGCGCGCCAACAGGTTGGTGTCGGCAACGAATGCCTTGGTCTTGCCGTTGGCAAGCTTGCGGTAGGCGGCCGGCGTTGCGATCATACGTTTTTTGCCATCTTGAACCAGGTAGTACTTGGCAATGTTGGAGTCCTTAAAGAACAAGCCCGCTGGCGAGGCAGCAATCACGATGTTTCGGCAAACCGTGGCCGAAAACGCGGTTGTTCTACCCGGATACGCGGCGATGGCATCATCGTCTAGTCGCAGCGCTAGCCCGTTGACAGGAATGAAGGTTTCCCCGCCGCAAACAAACTTGAGTCCGCTGAACGAATACTTAGTGACGTAGCCGATAAGCGCTGAATCATTGACAACCCGAGTCGGGCCGAATGCGAGCGAATCAGCGGTTGCCGGGTCGGCGATTTTTAGCGCGCGGCTCCAACCGTTGACTAGGTAAAGCTGCTTAGTGGTGCGCGACTTCACTATCGCACCGGGTGAAAGCACAGGGGCACCTAATTTGAGTTGAGCAAAGGCGGGTTTGCTGAGCGTGATTGTCGCTGGCTGTTGGGTGTAGTCCGCGAGCGCTTGGCGGTCGGCTTGTCCAACGGTTTGCCTCGCGACTCCAGCCGAAACGAAGTAGGTGAAACGCTCGGTGTCATTTTTAACCAGGGCGGGGCTGCCGATGGTCGCATCGACGGCAGGGATGTTCTTCAACAGTTCAGGCGAAACCACGGGAGCATCTTCGATAAATGCACCGGATTGACTTACGTGCACCTTGCCGTCGGCGGTGAGTAGCCAGTCGTTTGATTCGGTATCGCGAATGAACGGTTTGATGACCGTTGTCCTATCGACCGCGCTCAACCCCTGGGTCGAGAGCGTGCCGGCTGAAGCGGTGAACCATCGGGTGAAGTTGATGGCCAACGCTGTGTCTGTGTCTATTTGATAGAACTGCCCGGTTACGTAAACTCCGAAAGCGCCGGTGGTGCGATTGGTAAACAAAGTTCCATCAGCTGCAATCGGCTCGCCCCAAGTAAGGCCGGCAAGCTCAGAAATCTTCACCACGCTCTGCGCCGGAAGCGTGATGCCCGCTGCTGCGACCGAAGCCTCATCGAGAATCTCGTGTATTTTCCCCTCGTCGACGTAGTAGGTGTCTTCACCCGCACCACTCACTAGGCGAGTCAGCGGGCCGGCATAGGGCAAAGCATTCATCTGAGATGCAGAAATCTGTACGGCGTCTGCGCAGTCCACGGCAAAATCTGAAGCCAGCGCGCAACTGTTGATTGAGTAGCGCTTACCTCCGGCAACCAGGTACTTCTGCTGGTTGGCTGCCTTGACAATCGGAGTTACGTCACCGGCATCGACGAAGTTATCGAAGTAAGGTTGCGAAACGGTGCCGAGCGGCCCGAGTGGTGCCATGGCGGCGAGCGTCGCTGCATCCTTGATGTGATATTTCTTTTCATCGACGATGAGGTAGGCGTCGGAGTCTGCCGTCTTCACCAAGAAGCCACCAGCAATCGGGCTGCCGAACCAGTCGGAGTAGAAACGCCAGAAGTTACGGTTTCCGTAAGCGCTGCAGTTGTCACCCGAACCGTAGAGGTTCTTGAGTGCGGCCTCGTTTGGAGTGTAAGGCGTGTAGTAGTAGAGAGCCGCCGTGGCTTGGCTTTTGAGCATGAAGGTCTTAGAGCCGCACTTAACACTTCGGCTGTCATCGGGGTAATACTTGACCGAGACGTCGGTTCCGACCTTGAGGTAGGTGAATGAACCTCTCGGGTCGCCGTACCACTGCAACTGACCAGCGCCTCGGTAGAGCTGATTGAACAGCCCAGTGATGGTCGAACCTTTACCGCAAATTTCTGGCTTGCTGTCGGGGCAGCCGTAACCGAGCGCCGCCCGATACATGTATTCGGTCGGGTTAGTGGCCTGCACCAAACCCTGTTCCTTTTGCAAAATAACCAGCAAGACCTTCGGGTTTATTTTGCAAGCATTTGCCACCGTGTAAATAATTTCGGCAGCCGATTGGTTGGTTTTGGCATCGAGCGAATCACAGCGCCCCGACTCCCCAACCTTGGCCTGGGTATCCATGTGGTAATCCTTTAGGCAGGCCGGCCCGCCATCGCTGTCTTTGCAAACGGTTACCTTGGAGTTCAGAAATCGTTGTATGTCGTCGACCGACATGGTGCCGAAGTCGTAAAAGGTGCTGTCTGAGACGATGAGGCCGGGATCGAACATGCTGCCATTTAGCGCCGATGCCGGCTGCTGCACATCGAGCGCGACCAAGCCAATGAAGGCCAGCAGCACCGCTGCCATGGCCCTCACCGACTTGCTCAGAAAGTTTTTCATGCGCGGTTAGGGAATTGTGATTGGGTTTCCGGCAGATGAGCCGAGGTAATAAACCGAGTCGTATCTGACTTCAAACTTTGCCTCGCCACTTGCGAAACCGGCATAAGGCAGGCTCAGTGGGTAGCACTGGGTGTCGGTGACATTGCTTTCGGCCTTGGCGGTTACCTGACGGGTCACTGACCCCTGGGTAACAATCAGCGTGCAACTACCGCCGTCTTCAGAAATATCGGCAACCTCGGCCACCACCGAGATGCTGCCAGCCCCTGCATCGGCCGAGCTTTGAATCACGCGAACCACAGCCTTTTGGCGAACGATTGCCGTTTGGGTTGGTGTTGCCGATGGAGTCTCGGATGGATCGACCGTTGGGGTTTCGGTTGGGCTCGCGCTGTCGCTTGGGGTTGGGCTCTGAGTTGAGTGCGGGTAGAAAACGTCGCAGCCACTCAAGGTGAGAGTTGCAGACGCTAGCGCGATAACAATTAGAAGTTTCTTCACCAGATATCCTCCCGAGGTCTCAAGAACCGACCAAGTCGCTCAGCTTGAGCGTTTTAAGCCTAACTTTTAAGGCTGAGAATCGACCTTAGGCACCCCAGACGATGTCGACCACGCGAGCAGCGGCACGACCATCTTCTAGGTGATTGAATTTCTGCTGCCAGGCCCGATATTTAGCCTCGTACTGTTTAGAAAAAAGGTCTAGTCGGGCAAGTGAATCAATTAACTCTTGTGATGAATCGAAGATTGGGCCTGGCACTTCATTCTCATAGTCAAGGTAGAACCCGCGTTCGGCGCGGTAGCGCTCAAGGTCGGGGGCCAAGAACATAATCGGCTTGCCGGTAATCGTGTAGTCGAACATCACCGACGAGTAGTCGGTTACCAAGACATCGGCGGCAAGGTAGAGGTCGGTGACATCGTCGTATTTAGTCACATCAATGGCGTTGCCGGCAACCTTTTGCGAATGTGCGGCATGGGTGTTGTGGTGTCCGCGAAACAAAAGTTGAAACCCAGTAGGTAGCTCGGCGTCGGGCGCAATGAAATTGATGGTGTCCCAGTTGCCGGTTGCCGTGCGCTTGAATTCTCGCCAGGTTGGTGCGTAAAGCACGAGTTTTATCGATGGGTCTGAAACACCGATGCGTTCGCGAATGGCCTGACGCTGCTCGCCCGTGGTGCTGCTGAGCCGGTCGTTGCGCGGGTAGCCGGTGAGAATCATGTTGCCGCGGTAGCCGAACGCCGAAGGAAAGACCCCTTTGCAATAGGCGTTGGGTGTCACCAGGTAATCCCAGGCGGCAGCCTCGCGATCCATGGTTTGCAGGTATGCCTTGCTCATTTGAGATACGGCAACGTCGCGACCCAGCCGCTTCAAAGGTGTGCCGTGCCAAGCCTGCAGGTAAACCTGACCGGGCACCTTCTTGAAGTACCAAGGAAAGTTCGAGTTATTCACGAGGTAGCGGCAAGTTGCCATGGCCCTAAACCACTCGGATGTCCCGTAGAGCACCCCCGTGCTGCCAGCCGGGGCTTGCACGCCCTTCTTGATGGTCCAGAAGTATTCGAGTTCGGGGTGACGTTTTTGAAGTTCAAGATAAATGTCGAGTGAGTTATCGCCGATTATCTTGCCTTCGAATGCCTCGAAAAGCACCGCCTCTTTGAGCGGTTGCGCGCCTGGCCGATATTGCAGCTTGCGAACATACAAAAGTGCGCGACGACGAACCGCGCCGAGAACGCGTGAAGGTGAGAGAAACTTTTGCCAACTCATTTGGTGACTCGAGAACGGTCGAGGGTGCCGGCTGCGCGCAACAGTAACCCGCGCCAAAAACCGCTTCCCCAGGCAAAGTGAATGGTTGGTAGAACCACAAGAATCGCGACGCGCGTTTTGAGAGATGCGTCTGGTGCACTGGCCGCCAAAAGCGCAACCGCGGCGAGGTAACCGGCAAGTGGAATGATTCCTGCGGTGAGCCCAAATGCCAAACCAACCAACCCGGCTAGAACCACCAACACCATCATTGGCGGTGCGAAGTAACGCTTTGAAGCGGCCGCAAAATTCCGTCGGGTTAGGTCGCCCCGCCAAACCCCCGTTGACCAAAACTGCTTCACCAGCAGGTCAAAACGACCGCGCGGCCAGTAAGTAACCCGCAGTTCTGGGCTAAACCAAATCTTGCCGCCGGAGGCTTTAATGCGCTGGGCTAGATCCCAATCCTCGCCTCGGATGATCGACTCGTCGTAACCGCCAACCCGGGTCAGTGCATCCTTGAGAAAAATGCCGAGGTATGCCGATTCGGCCTCGCCAGCCGCACCCCCGACGTGGTAACTCGCGCCACCCACGCCGAAGCGACTGGTGTAAGCCCAAGCGACGGCCTTCTGAAATGCGCTGCGGCCGGCTGCTGCCATGATGCCGCCAACTTCATCTGAACCGGTCTCGAGCAGAATCTCGACACCGCGGGTTAGATAGTTTTCGCCGAGCTCGCTGTGGGCGTCGACCCGCACCACTACGTCGTGCTTGGCCTGGCGAACGCACTGGTTCATGCCGATGGTGGTCGTGCCGAGCGGGTTTGGCACCAAACGGATGCGCGGATCGGCGGCGGCCAGGTCGGCGGCAACCTCATCGGTCTGATCGGTTGACGGGCCGAGTGCAATGAGAATCTCGATTTCGCTTGAGTACTTTTGCGACAGCACCGATTCGACTGCGGCGCGCAAATGGTCTTGCTCGTTGAGCACCGGCAAAATAACGCTTATTGCAGGAAGGGCCTTTGGGGTGGCCATGATTTAGTCGTCGATCGTCTTGACGCCGGTGTACTCGTTGTAGGCGGCACACACTTCTTTAGGGTCGCCGTCCATGCGCAAGACACCCTTCTCAAGCCAAATGACTCGGCTGCAGGTGTCGAGAATGGAGGTCATGCTGTGGCTAACCAAGAACACGGTGCCGGCATTTTCTCGCATCTCACGCATGCGGGCTTCGCTGCGCTTTCTAAACTGCTGGTCGCCCACTGAGAGAGCCTCATCGATGATCATGATGTCGTGGCTACGCGAAGACGCGATGGCGAATCTGAGACGGGCTGACATTCCCGAAGAGTAGGTGCGCATCGGTAGGTCGATGAATTCTTCTAGCCCGGCGAATTCGGTGATGGCCGGTGCGAGCTCTTCGGAGTCTTTTCGGCTGTAACCCATGGCTAGGCCACCGAGGAAAATGTTCTTTTCACCCGACAGTGCAGGCATCAGAACTCCACCTACGCCCAGAAGCACGGGTCTTGCCGATGCGTAAACCGCACCGTTGGCCGGTTGTGTCAAACCTGCAACCGCACGCAGCAAGCTCGACTTGCCCGAGCCGTTGGTTCCGATGATTCCAACGGTTTCACCCTTGTAGACAGTGAACGAAACATTCTTTACGGCGTGAACCTGGCGAAGTTGATTTCGCCCTGCCTTCTTTGCGGTGGCTCCGTTGTATTTGTTGGCCCGTTTGCCCGAGGCGTAAACCTGATAGATAACGTCAACGCCATCGACCACGACAACAGGCACTCGTTCTGCGGTTTCGAGTGCTGGCGTCGGAGCATCATTTTGTAGGTTGTCAGTCATCGCGACCGTACACCTCCTCGGCCTTCCAAAAGAAGACCAAACCGAACGCCGGCATGAAGATGGCCCAACCGATGCAGAGCAGCCAAAGTTCTAGAGAAGGTTCGTAGCCCTGCACTAGCAAACCGCGCGCAAGCTGAATGAAATCGTAGAACGGATTGAACTTGAAAACGGCTAACACCTCGGGCCACCGGCCGAGTACGCGATCGACGGCAAAAAAGACTCCGCTCACGTAAAACGCAATGCGCACCACAAAAGGAATCAGTTTTCCTAGGTCTCGCGCCTGGGCATTTAGTCTCGCCGAAAAAAGCGCTAACCCGAAACAGAACGAAATCATCAGAACAACCAAAACTGGCATCAGCAGCCAATCCCAGGTAATCGGGTTGCCGGTAATCAGCAGTGTCGCGACGAGTAAGCCCAGTTGGGGCCAGAAGTTGATAACTTGCTGAATTACCGTCGAAAGTGGAAGTAGCGCACGAGGAAACGTGAGGCTTTTAACCAACCCGGCATTACCGGTAATCGACGAAGCTCCGCTTTGAAAACTTCCGCTCATGAATGAGAACAGAAAAACTCCGGTGAACAGAAACGGTAGAAAGTTGTGCGGTCGGCTGCTGCCGAGAATGAGACCGAAGATCAGGCCGTAGGTGCCGGCTTGGATGGTGGGGAGCAACAGGTTCCACCAACCACCGAGTCGCGTTTGCGCGTGAGAAGCTTCGTTTGTGTAGGTAGACAGCGTCCAAGCGAAACCCCGACGTTGCCACGTTTCTTTTAGGTATTGCCAAAATGGAGGCCGGGCGCCAATGCGCTTCAGCCCGTGCGCTGCGGCAAACTCCGCAAGGCTCACTGGTTCCTCCGATGTTCAGCGAACAATCTTCGACTTCTCATCAAAGTTTACCTTTGGCAATAAAAGTTCTCACGGCGTTGTGAATCTTGTTGTAGTCGGGTACATCTGGTTCGAATCCGTTTTTCGGCACTAGCCCGAGAGTTTTGATTCCGAGTTTCTTCGCCTTCGCAGCCATCTCTACATAGCTCGAAAGCATTCCAACCGGAATGTCGGTCATCACTAGTTGCTTCGAAGCCGAAGCAATCTGCTCGAAACGGCTGAGCACGTTGGCTGGGTCCATCTGCTTAAGAATGGCCTGCTGAATCTGCTGTTGGCGAGCCATGCGGTCGTAGTCGCTGGTTCCGTGGCGAGACCTTCCGTACCAGAGGGCGTGGTACCCGTCGAGGTGCTGTGCAGTGTCGCTCGCGCGCAACCATTCGTAAGCGTCTGAGCCATCGTCGCGCTGCCCACCGATTGGAAGGTCTTGCTTGATCACGATATCGACACCGCCCAGCGCATCGATAAGGCGCGCGAATTCGCTCATGTCGATCTGAACGTAAGACTGAATCTTTAGCCCGGTGACACCTTCGACGGCGTCGCGGGTAGCTTCGATACCTGGATTGCTGCCCTGCTTGACTGCGTTCGGGTAGAGATCCTGGTGGTTATCCATGGTGTCTTTATAGATCGCATTGATCAGACATTCGACGCCGCAAGACCAGCCGTTTGGATACACCGACCACAACGGTGAGTCGGACGAGAACGGCACCTTCTGCAGGTTTCGGGGAATTCCGATGGTCACGGTCTTGCCAGTTGCGGCGTCGATGCTCACCACCGAGATCGAGTCGGGGCGAACACCGAAACGGTCGCTGCCCGCGTCGGAGCCTAGCAGCATGATGTTGTAGCGCCCATCGATTGGTGCTGTAAAACCCTGCTGGTTGAATATCGAACCGATGGCCCCGGTGCCAGCTCCAACGAAGTTGCCGGCCGCCGATATGGCATAGGTACCGAGCGATGCAACCAACACGAATGAACCGAGAGCAATCCACTTGTCGCGCTGAAAAAGTCGCCCGAGGCGGGCAAGTCGAAGTGCGTCGAATGCGAGAACCAAGAAAATCACGGCGTAGGCAATAAGTACCCAGGAAATAACGGTGCCCACGAACGGCAGAGTGACCAGCCAGATGACCCAGCCTTTGTTGACGAGCCCGAGAACCAGAAGAAAACCGATTAGCCCCCATACTGTGAGAGTCGAGCGCAACCCGAAGCGAGCGAGTTTGCGGTTGCCGCCGACCAACTGAGCCAGCCCCGGAACTATGAGGGTGAAGGCGAGAAGCCACCAAGCCCTGGTGCGAAGTTGCTCGGGTGTTGCCCGGTCGACGTTTCTAAACGGGCTTTGGCGCGCTGCCTGAGGCTTTGGTGTGGTCGAACTCACAGCTGCGACTTCAGCTTCTCGTTCTTCTCTGCAACCTGATCTTTGAGCGACTGGCCGAAGGTGTCGAGCTTGGCCGAAAGCGCAGAATCGAAAGCGCCGAGAATGCGAGCGGCGAGGATGCCGGCGTTCTTGGCCCCACCGATCGAAACGGTTGCAACCGGGATGCCAGCTGGCATCTGCACAATCGAAAGTAGGGAGTCCATGCCGTCTAGCTTGGCGAGTGCCACCGGAACACCGATGACTGGAAGTGTGGTTACCGAGGCAAGCATGCCCGGCAGGTGGGCGGCTCCGCCAGCGCCGGCGATGATCACCTTGATGCCGCGGCCAGCTGCAGCCTTACCCCATTCGATCATGCGCTCGGGAGTTCGGTGTGCCGAGAGAACCTCGACCTCGGCCTCGATACCAAAGTCTTTTAGAACCTGAACTGCGTCAGACATGACGCTCCAGTCGGAGTCTGAACCCATGACTACGCCGACGAGCAAGTTAGACATGCTGCTCCTTAATCTCGTTGCGCCCATACCGCGATCGGGCTTAGCGCACTAGGTAATTTTAGGCGTGAGCGCCGATTTAGCCCTGAAGCAAAGCCTGTGCCGTGGCATTCGCCTCGGCGGCTACTGCTTGGAGATTGTCGCCGACGACGGTGACGTGCCCCATCTTTCGGCCCTTGCGAGCGCCCTTGCCGTAGGTGTGCACCTTGGCAGTGCCATGCCCGGCTAAAGCCTCAGCGTAGCCAGAGACGAAATCATTAGTGCCGTCTGTGCCCAACAAGTTGACCATGACGGCCCATTCTGCACGTGCATCGGTTGCGCCAAGTGGCAGGTCGAGCACCGCGCGAAGGTGCTGCTCAAACTGGCTGGTGACCGAACCCTCGATGCTGAAGTGGCCCGAGTTGTGCGGGCGCATGGCGAGCTCGTTGATGAGCAACCTGCCATTAGCCGTTTCGAACATCTCGACAGCTAAAACCCCGGTAACACCGATGCCTTCGGCAACGAGTTGAGCGATTTCGGCGGCCTTGGCGATGGTCTCGGCGTTAGCGCCGGGTGCCGGAGAAATAACTTCGGCGCAAACGCCGTGCTGCTGCGTGGTTTGAACCAGCGGCCACGAGAGCCATTCACCGCTGGGCGTGCGAGCACTCAGCTGCGCTACCTCGCGAACAAACTCAACCTTTTCTTCAGCCAACAGAACTCCACCAACGCCTGCCAAGAACTCTGGCGCTAGCCAGTCGTGCGCATCTTCGATTGAACGAATCACGCGAACACCCTTGCCGTCGTAACCGCCGATTGGTGTTTTCAGAATGCATTCGCCACCGTTGGAGTTTAGAAACTCCTGCAGGTCTTCGATGGTTTTCACTTCGGCCCAAACCGGCATCGGCAAGCCCAGCTCGTGAAGTCGGTGGCGCATGAGAAGTTTGTTTTGAGCGAAAGCCAAAGCGCGCGAAGGTGGCTGCACAGAAACCCCGGATGCCTCGAGCTGGCGGAGCGTGTCGAGCGGAACATGCTCGTGGTCGAACGTGATGACATCGACGGTCTTTGCGAACTCCGCGACGGTTTCGAACAGGTTGTAGTCACCCACGGCCGTGGTGGCTAGTGCGGCCGATGAGTCTTGCGCTTCGGCAAGCACCTTGAGTTCGATACCAAGATTCACGGCTGGCACGATCATCATGCGAGCCAACTGGCCGCCACCGATGACGCCTACGCGTGGTTTCATGGTTTCCTCTCGGGCTTTGCAGCGAGAAAAGCGCTACCCCTCTATTTTGCCAGCGTGCGACGCAGTTCTTCGGCGAGTTCTTTGCTTTTGGGGGTTTTTGACAGCACCATCGGTTCGGCATCGGCCACGGTTAGCACGATTCCCAGCTTGCGTGAGTGTTCGACGGCCAAAATTTGCCCGTGGCTGACTTCGCGCCTAACTCTGGCAAACAGCCCTCCGCGCTGAACGATCCTGGTGGTCGTGACATCGATGAATGTGGTGGCGTAACGCCAAGTTGGCAGCAACCAAAAAATGAGCGCGACAAGGGCCACCAATATTTCGACGGTGAGCGTAATCCACGCGTCAAAAACCTTGCCCGAAATAAACGACAGAGCGAACACGCAAATAAAGAGTGCAATCTGAGCCGAAAGCAGCACGCTCGCGCGCTGACGAATGCGGGCTAAGACTAATTCCTGTTGAAAGGTCACGGCTTAATTGTGTCGCAAGTGCACGATGTCGCCGGCTGCCACGGCGTGAAGCTGGTGCTCGCCATCGACGGCCACCAAAATACGCCCGCTCTGGTCGAGCTCGATACCCTTGCCCTCGATCTGCTGTTCACCGGGAAGTAACACGCGAACCCTTCGGCCGATGCTCGAGCACTTGGCAGATGCGCCTCGGCGCAGCCCACTCGCGTCGGCGTCGCCGCCGTGATTTACGAAGGCGGTGTAGAGCGCAATGAACTCAATTAGAAATGCCTCAAGTGCAGCTTCGAACGAGACGGTTGCACCCTCGAGTCGAAGCGATGTGGCATTGGCAATCGGTAGGTCTTCTTGAGCCTGGGTGAGGTTGAGGCCAACCCCGATCACCACGCCGGAGGCATCCGAGAGCAGTTCACTCAGCACACCCGAAATCTTTTTGTCTCCGACCAAAACATCATTTGGCCACTTGAGGCTCACGTCAGATTCGGGCAGCAACTTTGCCACCGCTCGCGTCATGGCAAGCCCGGCCATAATCGGCAACCATGAGTAGTGCTCGATGGCAACGTGTTTTGGGCGAACAAGAACCGAAACCGAAAGCGACGAACCAGCTTGCGACTCCCACTCCCGACCGGCTCGGCCTCGGCCGGCCGTCTGCTCGCCCGACGCTAGCACCGAGAGATCGGGCCACGCCTGAGCATCGACGAGCGCAGCCGCCGCAACATCGGCGTTGGTCGAACCGGTGACTGCCACGTAGTCGATGCGGGCAACCAGCGCACTCAGGCTCTCGAGATTCATGGTGAAAGGCTACTAGAGTGGCTTTCATGTCAGAGAACAAACCGAAGCATGACATGTCAACCACTGCCGGCAAACTTGCCGACCTTCGCGATCGTTATCACGAAGCAGTCACGGCCAGTGGTGAACAAGCGATTGCCAAACAGCACGCCAAGGGTAAGAAGACTGCCCGCGAACGAATCGAGCTGCTGCTCGACGAGGGTTCGTTTGAAGAACTCGACGAGTTTGTTCGTCACCGTTCCACCGCTTTCGGCATGGATCGCAACCGACCTTACGGTGATTCGGTGGTTACCGGTGTCGGAACCATCAACGGCCGCCAGGTAGCGGTTTTCTCACAAGACTTCACCATCTTCGGTGGTTCGCTGGGCGAAGCAGCCGGAAACAAAATCATCAAGGTCATGGACCTAGCCATCTCAACCGGTGTTCCGCTGATCGGAATTCTCGACTCAGGTGGTGCCCGCATTCAGGAGGGCGTGATTGCCCTTGGCAAGTACGGCGAAATCTTCAAGCGCAACACCATGGCCTCTGGCGTAATCCCTCAGATTTCGATCATCATGGGTCCAGCCGCCGGCGGAGCCGTTTATTCGCCGGCTCTAACCGACTTCGTCATCATGGTCGACAAGACCTCGAACATGTTCGTCACCGGTCCAGATGTAATCAAGACCGTGACCGGCGAAGACGTGGGCATGGAAGAGCTCGGTGGCGCTCGAGCCCACAACGAGACTTCGGGAGTTGCTCACTACCTGGCCGCCGATGAAAATGATGCCATCGACTACGCGCGCTCGCTGCTGTCTTACCTGCCGCAGAACAACCTCAGCGAAACCGAACACTACGGTCAAACCGATGTTCTCGAAGTAACCGACGGCGACCGCGTGCTCGATACCATCATTCCCGACTCGCCAAACCAGCCTTACGACATGCACGCCATCATCGAGTGCATCGTTGATGACCAGGAGTTTCTCGAAGTGCAGCCGCTGTTTGCACCTAACATTCTGATTGGTTTTGCTCGAGTCGACGGAAACAGCGTTGGCATCATCGCCAACCAGCCGAGCGCCATGGCCGGCACCCTAAACATCGATGCCGGTGAAAAAGCGGCTCGCTTTGTGCGGTTCTGCGATGCCTTCTCGATTCCGATTCTCACCCTCGTCGATGTTCCGGGTTACCTACCAGGCACCGACCAGGAGTGGGCTGGCGTTATTCGCCGCGGCGCCAAGCTGCTTTACGCTTACGCCGAGGCAACCGTGCCACTGGTTACCGTAATCACTCGCAAGGCATACGGTGGCGCATACATCGTTATGGGTTCAAAGCAGCTCGGTGCCGACATAAACCTGGCTTGGCCAACCGCCGAGATCGCAGTGATGGGCGGTCAGGGTGCGGTCAACATTTTGTTCCGCGACAAGATCAAGGCAGCCGAAGAGGCTGGCCAAGACGTAGCAGCTGTGCGTGCACAACTTGCCGCCGAGTACACCTACAACGTGGCGAGCCCGTTCTTGGCTGCTGAGCGTGGCGAGCTTGACGGCATCATTGAGCCTTCGGCAACCCGCATCAACGTGATCAAGGCGCTGCGAGCACTCAAAACCAAGCGCGCCAGCATGCCGCCAAAGAAGCACGGAAACATTCCGCTGTAATGAACGACTCGTTGGATATTCGCGTGGTTCGTGGCGAACCGAACGCCGAAGAACTGGCTGCCGCTATCGCGGTGGTTCAGTCGGCGCTCGCACTAGCCGAGGCCGAAGCCGCCGATGCATCCAAGCGCAAGCCAACCGCTCGATCTACCTGGAACCGCAACCACGGAATGCTGCGCCAAGGAATTCAAGCCGGTGCGAGCCAGTGGGGCGCTTCGGTAAAAGATGGCCTGAACTAAAAGATTTGCAACAATAAACCAAACCAAAATAAAGGAAATGCAATGACGCGAGTACCTTCAAAAATTGACGAACTTTCAAACGCCTGGGTGGCGAAGCTGGCCGAGTTGAGCCCTTCGTTTGCAACCTACGCCGGATTTCCAGGCGGTGAAGACAAACTAGACGACACCTCTCCCGCCGCTTCGAAGCACTACTACGAGCTTGAGAAGGAGATGTTGGCCAAGATTGAGGCTCTAGAGCCGGTCGACAAGATCGACGAGGTAACCAAGGATGCACTCACCTCAAACCTCAAGCTGAGCATCGAGATTTACGAAACCGGCCTCTGGAAGCGCAACCTAGACGTTATCGCGTCTCCGGCTCAGGGCATCCGCGACATTTTTGACCTCTCGCCAACCGCCACCGAAGCCGACTGGGCCAACCTAAACAAGCGCATGCGTGCCGTAAAGGGCGCAGTGGATGGCTACATCGAAACCCTGCGCGTTGGCATCAAAGACGGCGAAACCCCAGCCCACCGTCAGGTTGCCTGGGTTATCAACGACCTCGACAACATCACGGCACCAAACGGATTCTTCACCCGCTTTGCCAAGGCCGATGGCGTAGAACTCTCTGATGCCCTGCGCGCGGAGTTGACCGAAGCCGGTGCCATTGCCACCGCTGCCTACGCCGAACTTCAGGCGTTCTTGAGAAACGAACTGGCTCCAGTTGCATCGCACGAGGACGCAATCGGGCGCGAGCGTTATTCTCTGCTGAGCCAAACCTTCTTGGGTGCCAAGATCGACCTCGACGAAACCTACCAGTGGGGTATCGAAGAACTCGCTCGCGTAACCGCAGAGCAAGAGGCGGTGGCCCACGAAATTCTGCCGGGCGCAACCGTCAAAGAGGCCATTGCTCACCTAGACGCAGACCCAACCAACAAGTTGCACTCAACCGAAGAACTTCAGGCTTGGATGCAAAACCTCAGCGACACCGCAATTGAGAAGCTGGGTGAAAGCCACTTCGATATTCCAGAACCGCTGCGAACCCTCGAGTGCATGATCGCCCCAACCAACTCAGGCGTCATTTACTACACCGGCCCAACCGACGACTTTAGCCGCCCGGGTCGCATGTGGTGGTCGGTTCCTGCCGGCGTCACCGAGTTCGACACCTGGCGCGAAACCACCACCGTTTACCATGAGGGCGTTCCGGGTCACCACCTTCAGATCGCTACTCAGGTTTACAACCGGGCCGAACTCAACGACTGGCGCCGTTTGGCTTCGTGGTGCTCCGGACACGGTGAGGGCTGGGCGCTTTACGCAGAGCGCTTGATGCAAGAACTTGGTTTTCTCGACAACCCCGCCGACCGCCTTGGTATGCTCGACGGCCAGCGCATGCGCGCGGCTCGCGTGGTGCTAGATCTCGGTGTTCACCTCGGCAAGCCTCGCCTCGACGGCACCGGTAAATGGGACTTCGAGTACGCTCTCGACTTCATGAGCAAGAACGTGAACATGTCGCCGGAGTTCATCAACTTCGAGGTACACCGTTACTTCGGTTGGCCGGGGCAGGCACCTAGCTACAAGATCGGTCAGCGCATCTGGGAGCAGATTCGCGACGAAGCTAAGGCTCGCGCCGGCTCCAACTGGGACATCAAAAAATTCCACAAGGATGCCCTCAACCTCGGTGCCCTTGGTCTAGACAACCTTCGCCGCGCAATTCTCGGCTAAAACTCTGCATCAACGAAAGTTGCTTGTCCACTCTTTAGGGGACAAGCAACTTTTCGTTTATTTGCTCTTAGTTCAACTCGTCAAGGCAGAATCATTTTTAGACGTCAAGGTCTATAAGGGTGACGACGTCGGGGCTCGGTATCGAGACGGGGCTGAGAAGGTGGCATTCGTGCCACCTTTTCTCGTTTAAGTTTGGCCTTCAAAAAAAAGCTAAGGCAGTTTGAGCCAGAGCACCGGTCCGGCTGATCCGGGGGCGGTTGCTGCAATGGTGACCATCCATGCTTCATTGGCCGGTGCGCGAACAGTGACCTTGCCAAAGGTCAACCCGTCGATCGTGGCCGCCACGTCGTCAAGAATGCTAGAGCGCAACTCGGGTTCGGCGGTATCGAGACCACCCTCGTCGAGCATCACCACTTCAACCCCACGGATGCGCGCGAGCCGAACTGCTTCGCGAACGCGGTCGTTGATCAGCTCACGACCTCGAATCTCATCGCGAAGCGATGCCTCGGCCAACTTCGCCTCGACTCGCTCGCTCTCGGTGAGGTTGCCTTTGGCCGCAACAATTCGCTGCAACATAGGCAGCGAAGACTCAAGCGCACGTTGAGCGCGCTGCTTGCGCTCGAGGCGTTGCACCGATGTGGCAGCTGTCGCCGCGGCATCCTTGCGTGCCTGGTCGGCGAGCTCGTTAGCCTCGACGGCTGCGCGCTCTAGCCCAAACGAAATAGCCTGGCCGGCCGCAACCAAAAGCACCATGCCAATCAATCCGGAGTCGGAGATTGCCGTGACGCCACCCCAAGCCACCACTTCGGTAACCGCGAGCCCGGTCGAAACCCAGGCTATGGTGCGGTGGCCACGCACTGCCGTGGCTGCCAGCAGAACACCGAGGCCACCGATGTACCAGGTGGCAAAAGTATTGTGCGTTGCGCCAGCGATGATCGGGTCCATGATCAGAGGAAGGTAGGCGGCTACAGTTAGGTTCGCCAGGGCCTGAAAGGTTGGAATTCTTCGAGACCGGTAGAGGGCGATGCTCGAGATGATAGCTACCGAGTAAATGGCAATACCCAAAGCACCAACCATTGGCTGCTCGTATCGCGGTACCCAGAACGCTCCAATGCCGGCAAAGTAAAGGCCAAAGAGAGTTGCAATCAAACTGATTGCTCCGCGCGAAACTCTAATCATCGAACTGCCACTCCATCACAATCGAGGCGCCGTGACCGGGTTTGGAGTCGATGAACACTTTGCCGCCCACCGATTCAACGCGATCAATGATCGACATTCTCAAACCGAGACGATTCTTTGGAATACGACTTGGCCAAAAACCGACACCGTCGTCTTTGACCACTATCTTGATTTCTCGAGCAGAGGCCTTTAGCCTCAGCAAACGTGATGACCCACGCCCGGCATGCTGCATCGAGTTGGCTATGGCTTGCGCCGTTGCATCGGTGAGTGCGGCGACGACCTCGGAGGTAAGCTGGCGTCCGCTGGCGCCGCTGCTGTGCGTTTCGATTCTCGGGTCTTGTCGGATGGCGGCCAGTGCGAGTGCTTGAAAGAACGCCGTAACCGAGATGCTCTCAAGCACCTCATCTTCGTTTGCTGCCGCGCGGAGCTTTGCAATGGCGCTCTCGGCCGACTCCACAGCGGCGTGAGCTTGCTCTTCTGTGCTTGCGTTAGCTGCAACCAAGAGGGTGGTGAGCACGGAGTCGTGTACCAAGGCGTCGATGCGCGAGCGTTCACGTTCGCGGGCGTCGGTTTGGGCGCGATCAACCGCTGCCACCGTAGCCAACTCAGATGCCAAATCGACCCGGTTGGCTGCGGCGCGCAGAACCTGCGTGATTGCGATTATGGTGGCAGGAAACAGCAGCACATAGCTGGCATCTTGCAGCAGGGCTTCCCAGGCGGCGTAACCTCCAGAGTGCTGAGCTCGAACCCAAACCCACGTAAACGGCATTACGCCGATGTAAACCCAAGCCCACCAGCGTTCGATAAACCAGCCCATGGCCATCGACGCGATTCCGGTAGCCCACCAGAGCCAGGGTCGCGACTCTTCGGGAACACCGATGCCCGGCTGCACCTGCAGCGGCCAGAGTAAAAGTAGAACCAACACCAATAGTGCGTGAATCAAATAGCCAAAGGTGGCAGCGCGCCAAAACCAGAAGTTCCAAACATTGAAAATTTGAACTGCCAAAATCAAACCGACGGCGGTCCACATAACTGAAGAATTCAGGTATGAAGACTGAGGAAGTGCATTGGCGGCCATTTCGAGACCCGACACCATCGCCACAACGCTAAACGCCTTGCCGATCAAAAGGTCGACTCGGCTAGTCGCCAGCGATCTACGCTGAGCATTGTAGTTAGACATTGGTTTAGATCGAGCTTTCGTCAATCAGCCCATCTTCGATGGCACGCAGCAGCAGTTCGGTCTTGCTAGAAACGGGTCTACCGATATCGGCATACTTGCTGCGCACCCGATCGATGTGCTCTTTAGCGGTGTTCATCTTTATGTTCAGAGTGAACGCAACCTGCTTGAGCGCAAGACCCGATGCGTAGAGGGTTAGCACTTCACGTTCGCGCGGTGAAAGTTTTGCCTCTTTGAACTCGAGGTCTGAGTCGATCGCCGCCGTGGTCTGGGTGTTGTTTACATAAACGCCGCCGGCAACCAAGCGAATGGCATCGGCAAGTTCGTCCATGCTGTGTGACTTGGGCACGATTGCCGCCGCGCCTGCCTTAATGGCAATACGCACCAGGTTGCGCTTGTCGGCGATGCTGAAGATGAGCACCTGGCATCCGAGTTCGCGAACTCGACGAACGTTGTCTTCGACCAACGAACCATCGGTTAGCGAAAGATCTAGCACCACTACCTCGGGGCGGGCATCGCCGAGGGCTTTGATCAGTGCTTCAACCGAAGCCTCGGACGCCAAAAGATCGAAGCTGTAACCCTCACATGAAACCTTGAAGCCGAGGCGAATCGCGTCGTGGTCGTCGACGATTGCCACACTCACGCGCTCAGTGTTGGTGTTCACCGAATCCCCCAGTTTGAGTGGTTAAGTTACTTACGAACAAGGCTAGCAACCGCTTCGACATGATGCGTGTGCGGAAACAGGTCGAACGCTCGAAGCGATGCCAATTCGTAACCACCGGCGAGCAGCGGCTTAAGGTCACGGGCCAGTGCAACCGGGTCGCAAGCCACGTAAACAATGTGCTTAGGCGCAAGGTCGATCAGCTGACCCACCACCTTGGCACCCGCACCCGAGCGAGGCGGGTCGAGAACGATGGTCGCCGACGACGCCGGTGAGCCAGCCTTTTTGTAGCTTGAAACGCGCTCATCGAGAAAACGCTCGGTAGGCACGCAGATTGCCTTGACGTTTCTTAGGTCGGCGAGGTTTAGAACCGCGTCGTCGGTTGCCTGTTTGAACGCCTCGACCGACGTGATCTTTACGTCATCGCCGAAGCGAGCAGCGATCGCACCCGAGAACAGACCGACTCCGCCGTAGAGGTCGAAGTTGTCGGCAGCTTTATCGAAGCCAACTTTGGCAATAGCGCCGGTCACGGCAGCGGCAAGAAGGTCTGGGGCCTTGCGGTGAACCTGCCAAAAGCCACCGCCCGAGATTCTGAAGGTGCGACCGGCTGCACGTTCGATCAAGCGCTCGTCGCCCTTAATTTTCTTATCAACCGAATACTGCAACTGACCGGTGTTTGATGCGGCGATTTCGATCTTCGAAACACCCGAGTAATTCTTGAGGTGAAGACCAAGCTCACGGATGTCTTCGACCGCGAGTGGCAGATCGCGGGTCTCAACCACGAGGTGCGAACGCTCGCGATAGGGGCCAACGTTGCCAAACTCGTCTACGTGCAACTGCACACGAGTGCGGTAACCCAAACCGCCAGCGACGTCGTCGCCGGGAGCAAGTTCAACCTCGGGGCGCATGTCGATACCCGCCATGCGACTTAGGGCTTCTTGCAAAACGTCTGCTTTGAGTTCACGCTGATAGTCGAGGTCGATGTGGCCGAATTCAGCGCCACCGGCGCCACCCTCTCGGGCTGCCTTCCAGAAGTGCTTTACTCGATGCGGGCTGGCCACCAATACTTCGGTAGTCTCGGCGCGAGCGAATGACCCACCTTTGTCTTCGAACACTCTGGCTTTCACGGTTTCACCCGGAAGCGTGTGCGAAACAAACAGCACCCTGCCTTCGTGGCGTGCCACAAAGATGCCGCCGTGAGCGACTTTTTCGATTTCGAGGGTAAGTTCTTGGCCTAGCCAGTTAACGGGTTTGTTCACCTATCAAGTGTGCCAGACTCATCTCGTGACCCGCCTAGTTTTAGCATCAACTTCGCCAGCTCGCCTAAAGGTGCTGCGCGAGGCCGGCATTGAGCCAATCACTATCGCACCGCTTGTAGACGAGGATGCCGTTGAGGAACGTGCGCGTCAAATGGGGCTAATCACCAACACCCAGCAGGTAGTCGCAGTCCTCGCAAAGGCCAAGGCCGAAGCGGTCGCGGCTAGACCAGAGGCAGCCGGTGCCCTAATTCTCGGATGCGACTCCCAGCTCGACCTCGATGGCGAATCGCTCGGCAAGCCTCACCTGGCCTCGGTGGCAATCGACCGTTGGAAGCGACTTCGCGGCAAAAGCGGGGTGCTCTACTCAGGTCACTGGCTCATCGACAATCGAACTCCGCAGGCGGGAGTGCTGCCGCCAGCCACAGGCGCCGTTTCGGGTACGACGGTTCATTTTGCCGACATCAGTGATGCCGAAATCGAAGCTTACGTTGCCACCGGTGAGCCACTGAAAGTGGCAGGCGCATTTACCATCGACGGGCTCGGCGGTGCGTTTCTTACCAAGATCGAGGGTGACGCCCACACGGTAATTGGCATCTCGCTTTCGACACTGAGAGAACTCACTAAAGCGCTCGAAGTGGAATACACATCGCTCTGGAATCGCCAGTAATCGCTAGGCTAGATGACTATGACTGCATCAAAAAAGATCACCAAGGTGCTCATCGCCAACCGAGGCGAGATTGCCGTTCGAATTGCTCGAGCCGCACGCGATTCGGGCATCGCATCTGTGGCGGTATACGCCGACCAAGATCGCGACGCGATGCACGTCAAGCTAGCCGATGAGGCCTATGCGCTTCACGGCACCACGGGTCCTGAAACCTACCTGGTTATCGAGAAGATTCTTGGAGCCGCCAAGGCATCGGGTGCCGACGCAGTTCACCCGGGTTACGGCTTCTTGGCAGAAAATGCCGAGTTTGCCCGTGCGGTTATCGCAGCTGGTCTGATCTGGATTGGCCCGAGCCCAGAGGCTATCGAGCGTCTTGGCGATAAGGTTTCCGCCCGTCATGTTGCCGAAAAGGTTGGTGCTCCACTCGCTCCCGGAACGATTAATCCTGTTTCTGGTGGTCAAGAGGTTCTCGACTTCGTAAAGATTCACGGCCTTCCGGTTGCTATCAAGGCCGCTTTTGGCGGGGGCGGCCGCGGCATCAAGGTGGCATATAAGCAAGAAGAAGTTCAAGAACTATTCGAGTCTGCAACCCGCGAAGCGATCGCTGCTTTCGGCCGCGGAGAGTGCTTCGTTGAGAAGTACCTCGAGAAGCCACGCCACGTAGAAACTCAATGCCTTGCAGATGCCTACGGAAACGTAGTGGTTGTTTCAACCCGCGACTGCTCGCTGCAGCGTCGCCACCAGAAGCTTGTCGAAGAAGCCCCGGCTCCGTTTCTCACCGAAGAGCAAATCAAGCGTCTCTACGACTCATCGAAAGAAATTCTCAAAGAGGTTGGCTACCAGGGCGCTGGCACCTGCGAATTCTTGGTAGCACAAGACGGCACAATCTCATTCCTCGAAGTAAACACCCGGCTTCAGGTGGAACACCCAGTTTCTGAAGAAGTAACCGGCATAGACCTAGTACGCGAGCAGTTTCGTATTGCCGAAGGTGGCACCCTCGACTACGCCGACCCAGAGATTCGCGGTCACTCGTTTGAGTTTCGCATCAACGGCGAAGACGCCGGTCGAAACTTCATGCCTGCTCCCGGCCCGGTCAAAGTTTTCAAAGCTCCAAGCGGCCCAGGCGTGCGCGTCGACACCGGTGTTGAAAGCGGCGATGAGATTTCGGGTTCTTTCGACTCGATGGTTGCCAAGTTAATCGTCACGGGTGCAACTCGCGAACAGGCACTCGAGCGCAGCCGGCGAGCACTTGCCGAAATGCAGGTTGAAGGCCTGCCTACGGTTCTCCCTTTCCACCGCAAAATTGTGAACGACCCCGCTTTCATCGGCGACCAAAAGACTGGCAAGTTTGGCATCTACACTCGCTGGATCGAAACCGAATGGAACAACGACATTCCGGCTTGGGGCGGCACCCACGACGAGGCCTCGGCACCGGTTGAACGCACAAACGTTACGGTCGAAGTAGGCGGAAAGCGCATCGAAGTTTCGTTACCAGCTCGACTGGTTGGTTCTGGTTCGGCTTCGGCCAAGGTAGCACCAAAGCGTAGTTCGAGCGGAGGCGCTGCGGCAGGAGGCAACACCGGTAGCGCACTCAAGGCACCGATGCAGTCAACCGTGGTGAAGATCGCCGTTGAAGTTGGCCAGGATGTTGCCGAGGGTGAGCTAGTGGTGGTTCTCGAAGCCATGAAGATGGAACAACCCATGACCGCACACCGCGCCGGCAAGATCAAGTCGATCAGCGCATCGGTTGGCGAAACGGTGCCGGCCGGAACCGTCCTCCTGGAATTCGAAGACTAGCTAAAAATTTTCTTTAGCCTGTCGCTCGTTGGCAGTAGGTTAGAGCCATGACTACTCTCGACTCGATCTTCAATCTCGTTGGCTATGCCGTTCTAGCCATAGTTTTGCTGGCGCTCCTGTTCTCATCTTTCAAAGTGGTAAACCAAGCCACCGTTGCCGTAGTCACGCTGTTCGGCAAGTACCGCCGCGTGCTGCGCCCGGGCCTAAACGTGCTTATTCCATTCTTCGAGCGCATCAACCGCATCGTTCCAATTCAGAACCGCACCAAGCAGTTGCAGTTCAAAACCATCACCAGCGACCAGGCCGTGGTCTACTTCACCGCCACCGTGATCTTCACCGTTAGCGACCACGAACCAGAAACCGTAAAGACCGTAGCGTTCAAGTTCATCGACGAAAAATCTTTCGACATCGCGTTACTCAGCGCGGTCGAGGCCTCGGTGCGTGAATTCGTCGCAACCCGCAAGCAGTCTGAGGTGCTCGGGCTGCGCGGTGAAATCGTCAACCACGCCAAATCGACTCTTGACGAACAGCTCTCCGGTTGGGGTTACACCGTTATCGACCTGCAGATTACCGAGCTCGCGTTCGACAAAGAAGTTACCGACTCAATGGCTCGCATCGTGGCCGCCACCAACCAGAAGATTGCTGCCGAAGCTGAAGGTCAGGCTCTGCTAATCACCCGCACCAAGGCCGCCGAGGCCGAGGGTGCCGCGATTCGCATCTCAGCCGAAAACGAAGCTACCGCGGCTCGTCTACGGGGTGAAGGTTTGGCGATGTTCCGTAAGGCCCTTGCCGAGGGTTTTGGTGAGTCAGCCGAACTGCTCGAAAAGCACGGGCTAGACCCGGCACTGCTGGCGTTCTCGATGTGGACCGAAACCATTCGCGACGCCGCTCGCGAAGGTGCCGGCAACACGATCTTTATCGATGGAAACATTCAAACCGGTGACGACGCAATGCGCCGCCTGCAGGCTATGACGGTAACCGAGAAGGCAAAGTCGGCTCGCAAGCCAAAGGCCTAAACGTTCGGAATGTGCAGCGCTCTAGCGGCTTCGGTAATCGATCCGCTTAGCGAAGGGTAAACAGCGAAGGTTTTGGCAACCTCGTCTACGGTCAGTCGATTTTCGACAGCAATGGCAATCGGGTAAATCAACTCAGAGGCCTTAGGCCCGACCACTACGCCGCCGATGACGGTGCCACCGGTAGAGGCAAACAGCTTTATGAAGCCATCTTCGATTCCAGAGATTTTTGCACGAGGATTCACCTCGAGCATGATCTTATGAATTGAGCCGTTGACTAATCCCGCCTCTATAGCCGACTGCTGCCAACCAACCGAAGCGATTTCTGGCTGGGTAAATACGTTGGCTGCCACATTGCGCAACTGAGTTGGCGCTGCAACATCGCCCAGGGTGTGAAACACGGCCGTGCGACCCTGCATTGCGCTTACCGATGCAAGTGGCAAAAAGTCGGTGCAGTCACCGACCGCGTAGACGTTGGCACGCGAGGTTCGAGCCACCTTGTTGACCTTGATGTGTCCAGATTCGGTGAGTTCTACGCCAGCCTCCACCAGCGCCAACCCTTCGGTGTTCGGAATCGCACCAACGGCAATCAGCGCGTGCGTTCCGGTGATGGTCGAGCCATCCCCAAGAGTAACTTCAACGCCATTTCCTGTGTTGACCACCGATTCGGCTCGTGACTTGTTGAGCACCTGCATGCCCTGACGCCTAAAGACGCGTTCGATGAGTTCGGCGGCATCCTTGTCTTCACTCGGTAGCACGGTGTCGCGGCTAGAAATTAGAGTGACCTGCGAGCCCAAGCCGGCGAACGCCGAAGCGAACTCGGCACCGGTAACACCTGAACCCACAACAATCATGTGCTCTGGAACTTCGGTGAGGCTGTAGAGGTCGAGCCAGGTAAGAATGCGTTCGCCGTCTGGCTTTGCGGTTGGCAGCGTGCGCGGGTGTGCTCCCACCGCCACGATGATGGTCTTGGCTTCGATGCGTTCTTCTTTGCCGTTTTGGTGAGTGGCAATCACATGGTGGTTTCCGTCGAGGCGTCCACTGCCGTGAATAAACTGCACCCCTTGGCTAGTGAGCTCGGCTTGCATGTCGGCCGACTGTTCGCGGGCGATGGCTAGCAGGCGTTCATTGATTGCGCCGAGATCGATGTCAACCTCTGGATGTACCGATTTGCCGGCTGACTTGAAGCGAATACCTAGCTCTGCTGCGTGACGAACCGCATTTGCTGCCTCCGCCGTGGCAATGAGCCCCTTCGATGGCACGACATCGGTAAGTACGGCACTTCCGCCAACTCCGTTGCGTTCGATGAGGGTTACTTGAGCACCCAGCTGCACTCCGGCCAAAGCCGCTTCGTATCCGCCGGGGCCGCCACCGATAATCACGATGTGATGTTTTTTGTTCTTGTCGCTCACCCCTCTATTCTTGCCGTTTGTCGTAGCGATTTCCTAAACAGCACCCGAATAGACTGAAAATCATGAACCCTTTGGATGATCTGAACAACAACCCCTTCGACGTAGCAGCTCTTGCTGCCAAAGTTATCGCCGAAAAGACCGGTGTGGCAAAGCACGACATCGCTTTGACCTTGGGCTCGGGCTGGTCGAAGGCTGCCGACCTTATCGGTGAAACCATCGCCACCCTCGATGCATCCGAGATTCCTGGTTTTGCTAAGTCGGCTGTTGAGGGTCATGTTTCAACCATTCGTTCAATCGCGCTTCCGAGTGGAAAGCAAGCATTGGTGCTTGGTGCTCGAACCCACCTTTACGAAGGCCACGGCGTTCGCCGCGTGGTTCACGGTGTTCGCACCGCTGCAGCGGCCGGCGCATCAACGATGATTCTCACCAACGGTGCCGGCGGAATTAAGTCGCACTGGTCAAACGGCATACCGGTGCTGCTAACCGACCACATCAACCTCACCGCAACCAGCCCACTCGAAGGCGCTAAGTTTGTCGACCTCACCGATCTCTACTCGCCGAGACTGCGCGAATTGGCCAAGAGCGTGAAGCCCGACCTAGAAGAGGGCATCTACGCTCAGTTTCGCGGCCCGCACTATGAAACCCCTGCCGAGGTTCAGATGGTGAAGGCCATCGGCGGTCACCTCGTTGGCATGTCTACCGGGCTCGAAGCCATTGCCGCTCGAGAGGCTGGCATGGAGATTCTGGGCCTGTCGCTAATGACCAACTTGGCAGCGGGCATCCAAGACCATCCACTCAGCCACGAAGAAGTTTTGGCTGCTGGCAAGGCGGCCGAACCGGTAATTAGCGCTCTGCTCGCCGAGATTGTGGCAAAGCTCTAAATCATGCCGCTCGCAGAACTGCTGCTTCAAGCTGAGGCTTGGCTGACCCAAGACCCCGACGTCAAAACGCGCGAAGAGCTTTCCGACATTATTGACTCGCTAGACCTAACTGCTCTGCAATCTCGGTTTGGCAGCCGACTGGCATTTGGTACCGCTGGTTTGCGCGGCGAGCTTGGCGCTGGCCCAAATCGCATGAACCGCGTACTCGTGGGGCAGGCGGCACTGGGCTTGGCTCGTTACCTTCTCGCTAATGCCGGCGAAGGCGAAGTGCCCAGCGTGGTGATTGGCTTCGACGGTCGCGTTAATAGCGACATCTTTGCACGCGACAGCGCCGAGATCATGGCGGGTGCCGGCGTTCGTGTTTTGCTATCGGATGTCATGTGCCCGACCCCACTCGTTGCGTTTGCAGTGAAGCACCTCAACCTCTCGGCCGGAGTCATGGTGACCGCGTCGCACAACCCCAAGGGCGACAACGGCTACAAGGTTTACCTCGGCGGCAACAATGGCGGCGGTCAGATCATTTCGCCAACCGATTCGCAAATCGCCGCGCAAATCAACGAGGTTGCCGCAACCATCACGTTCAACGAAATGCAAAAATCTCAAAAAGTTCAAGTTCTCGGGCGCTCGATTCGCGAGGCGTACCGCGATCAAACCCTCAAGTTAGTCGAGCCTTCAAACGGCGACCTGAAGATTGTTTACACGGCCATGCACGGCGTTGGCTGGGCAACCATTGCGCCGCTGTTTGAGGCCGCTGGGCTGCCTAAACCGCTGGTGGTTGAGAAGCAGATTGAGCCAGACGGAGCCTTTCCGACCGTTGATTTTCCGAACCCCGAAGAGCCTGGAGCCCTTGACCTAGCCTTTGAGCTCGCTACCACCGAGCAAGCCGACTTGGTATTGGCGAACGACCCCGACGCCGATCGTTTGGCCATCGGAATTCCCGCGCCGAACGGCTTCACGCGTCTAACCGGTGACCAACTCGGCATGGTGCTTGCCCACTGGGCGGCCACGAGGGCCAAGGCTCAGGGCTTGCGCGGCAACCTCGCCTGCTCAATAGTTTCGAGTTCTTCACTTGCCGAAGTGGCTCGAGTGAACGGGCTCGGATTCGTTGAAACTCTCACCGGCTTCAAATGGATTACGAAGGTACCTGACCTCATCTTTGGCTTCGAAGAAGCTCTCGGTTACAGCGTTGACCCGGCGCACACTCCCGACAAAGACGGCATCTCGGCAGCGCTAGTGGTGGCCAGCATTGTGAGCGAATTGGCCAAAGCCGGCAAGACCCTTCACCAGCACATCGGCGAACTCGCCGAACTTTACGGTCACTTTGCTACTGGGCAAATCTCGATTCGCGTGACCGACACTTCGATCATCGGTGAGATCATGCATCGTTTGCGCAGTCAACCGCCTGCCCAGATTGCTGGTGTCGATGTGAAACTCACCGACCTAGCGTTGGGTTCTGAGTTATTGCCGCCAACCGATGGGCTGCGTTTCGACCTGACCGACGGCCGCAGAGTGATTGTGCGCCCGAGCGGCACCGAGCCAAAGTTGAAGTGCTACCTGCAAGCAAAAGACACCAGTGATGAACGCGCAACCCAGGCTCTAAAGCAACTAGATGCCGCCATGCGGGAGCTGTTGAAGTAAGGCGCTACCTAGAGCAGTGATTTAGTGAGCTTAGTCTGCAGTTCTTCTAGGTCGAAGAAGTGCTCAACCTCGATAATCTCAGCCGCTAAACCCTGAAGCAAAGGCACCAAGTCGGGCGTGGTCATAACGATGTTGGCGTCGAAACCGGCGGCGCGCGCAGTGGTCATGTCTACAGCCTCTACGGTTGCGGTAATTCCCAACTGTGCAAGCACCTTCTCAACGTTCATCTTTAGAAGAACGCTGGTGCCGATACCCATTCCACAAACCGCAACTATTCGCATTGAAACATCCTCGCAGGTGTTTAGAAGAGCAATCGCCGAATATCGGCTTCTGTGGATGCATTTAACAAGTTGTTCACACGTTCGGCATCGGTAAGCACCTCGGCGAGCTGCGACAAGACCTCAAGGTGTGAGTCGTGGTCGAGTGCACACAACCCAAAAACCAGACCAACCGGATCGTTAGAGCTATTGCCAAACAGCACCGGTTGACTCAAAACCGCCAGCGAGAGCCCCGCCGACAGTACCGCCTCAGATGGTCGGGCATGTGCGATGGCAATCGAAGGCGCGATGACAAAGTATGGCCCGAGGTCGGCAAGCACTGCGAGCATCGCGTCGGTGTAGGCATCGGTGGTTCGCCCACTGGCAACCAAGAGCCCGCCGGCCGCCGAAATGGCATGCTCGCGACTCGAAACCGACACCCTTACCGCAATCGAACCGGGTGCAAATGCGTCGAGCAGTGCAGAACCAGCCAAGGTTAGCCTCGCGCCTTAGCGAACCCTGCCTCGATGTGCGCAAGCAGAACTTCGCGTTCTTCGATCGGCAAGAAGGCGGCTCGTGCGGCATTGATCTGAAACTGCTCGAGGTCGTCGATGTTGTATTCGAAGGCTTCGGTAAGTAACTCCAGTTCGCGCGTTACGGTGGTTGCGCTCATCAAACGATTGTCGGTGTTTACGGTCACGTTGAAACCTAGGTTGTAAAGCAGGTCGAACGGGTGGTCGGTCATTGCAGTGCCCCAGGCTGCTATCGCGCCGGTCTGAAGGTTAGAAGATGGCGAAAGCTCGAGAGCGATTTGGCGGTCGTGCACCCAGTTCGAAACCTCGCCAAACTCTACCGAGGCGAGTTGACCATCGATGTGGGTTAGTTCGATGTCTTCACGGATGCGCACGCCGTGGCCCAGGCGAAGCGCACGGCCGCTGACGATGGCATCCTTAATGCTTTCGATTCCGTCAGCTTCACCGGCGTGAACCGTGGCCGGAAACATTTGCTCGGCGAGGTAGTCGAAGGCCAACTTGTGACGCTGAGGTAGAAAGCCAGCCTCAGGCCCGGCAATGTCGAAGCCAACCACACCCTTGTCGCGGTGACGAACCGCTAGCTCGGCAATCTCGAGGCCGCGGTCGGTGTGACGCATTGCCGTTACCAACTGCCCCGCTTGAATGTAGTCGCCTTCGGTTTCGACAATCGCGATGGCTTCATCGATGCCGGCTTGCACCGCTTCGACGGTTTCGTCGAGCGTAAGGCCCGAGCGCAAGTGCTGTTCGGGAGCCCAGCGAAGTTCACCGTAGATCACGCCGTCGGCGTGTAGGTCGAGCACAAACTCTCTAGCAACTCGCGCAAGGCCGTGCTTGGTTTGCATCACCGCAATGGTGTGCTCAAACGTCTCGAGGTAGCGAACCAGCGAACCCGAGTCGGCGGCCTCTTGAAACCAAGCGCCTAAGTCGGCTGCGTTATCGGCAGGCAATTGGTGGCCAATCTCAGACGCCAACTCGATAATGGTCTGCGGGCGCAGGCCGCCGTCTAGGTGGTCGTGAAGCGAAATCTTGGGGAGACTGCGAAAGTCGATGGTCATGTTCTTCTCTTCGATAATGGTTGCGTTTGGCCTGGTTGTATGAAGTGTCGAATACCGCTGAAACTAGGCGGTAACCCGTTCGATCACGATCGACTTGGTGCTTTCGACCGCAGCCGAGTCAATGGTAACTCCGCCAGCGAGCGAGTCTAGGGCTCGCACAAATCGGTTAGCCTCGTCGGTAAACAGGGTCATCAGTGGTTGTCCAGCTTTGACCGTTTGCCCCTGCTGCGCGTGCAAGGTGATTCCTGCGCCAAACTGCACGGCGTCTTCTTTGCGTTCACGGCCAGCGCCGAGCCGCCAAGATGCGACTCCGACCGCGAGCGCATCGAGCTTGGTGAGTACACCATCGCGTTCGGCTAGCACCACGTGAGACTCCCTGCCCACAGCCATCGGCACCGAGAGGTCTCCGCCCTGGGCCGCTATCATTTGGTTCCACTTATCCATGGCTCGACCATCGCGAAGGGCTGCGGCAACGTCAACGTCGGGCTTGCCCGCCAGGCGTAGCATCTCGGAGGCTAGGTCTATCGTGATGTCGATCACATCTTGAGGGCCACCTCCGGCCAGAACCTCAATGGCTTCTTGCACCTCTAGTGCGTTGCCAATCTGAAGGCCCAGCGGGGTGGTCATGTCGGTGAGCAGTGCCGATGTCTTCACCCCGGCGTCGTTACCTAGCTGAACTAGCACGGTGGCTAGTTCGCGAGCGCGGTCGAGGCTCTTCATAAAAGCGCCTGAACCAACCTTTACATCGAGTACAAGAGATGCCGTGCCTTCGGCAATCTTCTTGCTCATAATCGACGATGCAATTAGCGGAATCGCTTCGACGGTGCCGGTCACATCGCGCAGTGCGTAAAGCTTTTTGTCGGCCGGAGCCAAACCTGAGCCGGCGGCACAGATGACCGCACCAACCTGGGCGAGCTGAGCGTGCATCTCTGCGTTGGTGAGGTTGGCGCGCCATCCGTGAATGGCTTCGAGCTTGTCGAGTGTGCCACCGGTGTGGCCAAGGCCGCGACCAGAAAGCTGCGGCACCGCGACACCAAACACGGCAACGAGTGGCGCAAGCGTAAGGGTGATCTTGTCGCCGACACCGCCCGTGGAATGCTTGTCGGCTGTGGGCCAGGCGAGGTCTTCGAAGTTGAGACGCTCGCCCGAGTTGATCATGGCGAGGGTGAGGTCGCGAATTTCGCGGCGGTTCATTCCGTTTAGCAAAATGGCCATTGCCATCGAAGACATTTGTTCGTCGGCCACTACACCAGATGTGTAGTTGGCCACAAGCCAGTTAATGGCCTCGGTCGAAAGCTCAGCCCCGTCGCGCTTGGCGATAATTAGTTCTACTGCCGAAAAGTTAGCCATTATCGATTCAAATCTGCAGGGCCGAAGGCATCGGGTAGCACCTCGGCGATGGTTTTAATTCCGCTGGATGTTTCGAGCACCAACTCTGGAGCAGCGTGTTCGAACAGCAGCTGACGACACCTACCGCAAGGCATGAGCAGGTTGCCGTTCTTGTCGCAGCAGGTGAATGCAACGAGCTTGCCCGCATTTTGCATGGTGAGTGCACTCACCAGGGAGCATTCGGCACAAAGCCCCAGCCCGTACGATGCGTTCTCTACGTTGCAACCAGAGATGATTGCACCGGTGGTGGTTAGTGCAGCTGCGCCAACTGGAAAGTTTGAGTAAGGCGCGTACGCCTTGGTCATTGCTTCTTGCGCGGCTTCGCGCAGTGACTGCCAGTCGATCGTCATTGAACACCTAACTCTTTAGGCCGTTACTCGCCTCAGTAACAAACTACTTGTTGTTTACGCTCGAGTCGACCACCAGAGTGCCAGCAACTATCTGAGCTTGCAGCTCTTTGAGCGCAGCCGAAACACCGCTCGGATACACAAACTCGTGTTGCTCGGTTAGCGCTACTCCTCCGTTGGCGAGGGTGCCTAAGAATCGGCCCGACTGCCCTCCAGAGAAAGCGCCGGCAAACCCCGATGCGATTGAACCCTCGACCGCTGGCGCGATGTTCTTGGTTACCGAAGCCAGAAGTGCCGGCGCAACATCGCTGTTTTGTGGGAGGTTGAACCAGTCGGAGTCGCTGCCGATAAATGCCGGACCGCCGAGGGCAGCGCCGCCCGCTGGGTTGAGCCCGAGAGAGGTGGTACCTGCGTAGGCGAAGATCACATCGGCGCCCGCATCGGCGAGTTTGTAGGCGAGCGCGGTTTGCTCTTTGCTGCTAGCCCAGGAGCTGGTGAACTGCCAGCGCGACGGGTAGTCGCCGGCGGCACCGATAACCTCGACGGCCGCGTTGTTCTGGTCGTTGTAGGTGTCGACACCCTTTTTGAAGCCAGCCAAAACGTCGGTTACCTGCTTTACGTTTGCGCCACCGAAAGCACCCACCGTTTGGGTTTTAGTGGCCGAGGCTGCCAAGTAGCCGGCGAGAAACGCTGCCGTCGGGGTATCAAATCGAAGTTCACGAACATTGGGCAGGCTCGCTGGTGCATTCGCAGAGGTGGTTAGCGCCGCGTCGACTAAAACGAAGTTGACCTTGGTGTTGGCCTTCGCTACTCGATAGGTGGCCACCGACATTCGGTGCGAAACCGCCACTATCAAGTTGCAATCGCTGCGCACCAGATTCTTGAGTTCAGAAATGTAGCTGATTGTGGTGGCGTCGGTGCGAGCATTTAGCACTTTGTAAGTGACGCCCTTGTTGAGCACCGCGCGCTGAACACCTTCAAGCGCTTGGTCGGCAATTGAGCCGGTTTCGATGCCGGTTTCAGAAGTCGCCAGGCAAACCTTATAGTCGACCGGAGTAACCTGCGCTTCTTCGTTTACCTGCGCACATCCGGTTAGCGCCAGCGACAAAAGCGATAGGCCGGCGAGCGAACGAGCAATATTCACAGCGGCCTCCAATCGACTCTTCATTTTGCCACGAATGACTTACAAAACATCTCGGATGCCGCGGCGCTCAAGCTCGGCAACTACCGCTTTCACCGACTGTGCCTGGTGTTTAGTGGTTACCAGAAGCGCATCATCGGTTTCGACGATAACCACGTCGGTTAGGCCAGACACAGCGATTACTTTTTGTGAGTTAGACACCACGATGCCGGTTGAATCAAGCCCAACCACGGTGGCTGGGCCGATGGCGGTGAGTTCATCGGCAGAGTGAAGTGTCGACATCGAGGCGAAGTCGCCAACGTCGGTCCAGTCGAGGTCGGCCGAAACCACAGCCACCAAACCCTGGTCGGCGGCCGGTTCGGCTAGCGAATAGTCGATTGCGATCTTGCGTAAGGTAGGCCAAATTCGCGCCAGGACGGCTTCGCGGTCAGCAGTGTTCCAAGCAGCGGCGATGGCGGTGACTCCCGATGCAAGTTCGGGTTCGGTTTGTTTCAAGATTTCTAGCAGCACCGTTGCCTTGAGTACGAACATGCCTGCATTCCAAAGGTGGTTTGCGGTTTCGAGGTAGCGCTGGGCAATCGCGAGTGCGGGCTTTTCAACGAACGCCTCGGCCTCGAACGAGGCCACTTGCGGCGACAGTTCTTTGATCGGCGAACCAACACGGATGTATCCGTAGGCGCTGCTCGGCGAGGTGGGCTTGATGCCGATGGTTGCTACCTTGCCGGTTGAGGCCAGCCGAACGGCCTCCGCAACGGCTAGCGAGAATGCCTCGTGGTTGCGAATGACGTGGTCGGCTGCAAACGAACCGACGATGGCATCCGAGTTTTGATTTACCAGGATGGCAGCCGCGAGCGCAATCGCCGCGGTCGATTCGCGTGGGCTTGGCTCGGCCAAAAGATTAGTTTCGACCAGCTTAGGCAGTTGAGCCGCCACGGCCTCGCTGTGGTGGGCTCCGGTGACCACGACGATTCGCTCGGCCGGCACCAGACGCTCAACGCGATCGAAGGTTTCGCGCAGCAGAGAATGACCCGAACCGGTGAAGTCGAGCAGGAATTTTGGCGAACCTGCACGCGAGAGCGGCCACAACCTCGAACCAACCCCACCGGCCGGTATGACGGCGTAAAAGTTTGGGTCGATTGGGGTGTTGTTCACGAAATAAACCTAGCCCACGGGGGTTTAGACTTGGAGAGATTTGTGCTTCAACGCAGTTGCCAAAGCAGGAGGAATTCGTGCCCAAAAAGCCGGCAGGCACCCTATATCGCGGTAAGACTGGAATGTGGTCGTGGGTTCTACACCGCATCACCGGCGTTGCCATCTTCTTTTTTCTATTGGTGCACACCCTAGACACCGCACTGGTTCGCGTTAGCCCCGAGGCTTACAACGCGGTAATCAACACTTACAAGACTCCAGTGATTGGCCTAGCCGAACTTGGTCTCGTAGCCGCACTTCTATTTCACGGTCTGAATGGTGTTCGAATCATCCTGATCGACTTCTGGCGCAAGGGCTCGAAATACCAAAACATCATGTTTTGGATCGTCGTAGCCATCGCCTTCATCTTGTTCTTGGGGTTCGCTCCACGTCACCTGTCCCACGTATTCGGATAGGCGGAAGAAGACTATGGTTACCATCGAAACTCCTCGCAGCCCCCGTTCACGCAAGCACGCCAAGTGGGAAAAATGGGGCTGGCTCTACATGCGCTACTCGGGCGCTGTTCTCCTCATTCTCATCTTCGGCCACCTATTCATCAACCTCTTCAGCGGTGAAGGCATCAAGGCAATCGACTTTGCTTTCGTAGCCGGCAAGTGGGCTAGCCCGTTCTGGCAGGTTTGGGATCTACTAATGCTTTGGCTCGCGCTAATTCACGGCACCAACGGCATGCGCACCATCGTCAACGACTACACCGAGCGTGAGTGGCTGCGCAAGATGCTCAACTACACGCTTTGGGTGGTCTGCGGTTTGCTCATCCTTCTCGGAACTCTGGTAATCACCACCTTCGACCCATGCATCGATCAGAACGCCGTTAACTACCTACCTCAGGTTTGCGGCAAAGGATAACTAAGTGACTCAGCCCAAGATCCACAAATACACCTACGACGTCGTGATTGTTGGCGCCGGTGGTGCAGGTATGCGCGCCGCCATCGAGGCTGGCCCGCACGCCAAGACTGCCGTTATCAGCAAGCTGTTTCCGACCCGTTCGCACACCGGTGCGGCTCAGGGCGGTATGGCCGCGGCGCTAGCCAACGTCGAAGAAGACAACTGGGAATGGCACACCTTCGACACCGTGAAGGGTGGCGACTACTTGGTAGACCAGGATGCCGCCGAGATTCTCGCCAAAGAGTCGGTTCAGGCCGTCATCGACCTCGAAAACATGGGTTTGCCGTTCAACCGAACCCCAGACGGCAAGATCGACCAGCGCCGTTTCGGTGGGCACACCCGCGACCACGGTAAAGCACCGGTTCGTCGCTCCTGCTACGCGGCCGACCGCACCGGCCACATGATTCTTCAAACCTTGTACCAGAACTGCGTAAAGCTCGGCATCGAGTTCTACAACGAGTTCTACGTTCTCGACCTAGTAATGGTTGGCGAAGGCAAAGACAAAAAGCCTTCGGCCGTCGTTGCCTACGAACTAGCCACCGGCGACCTGCACGTTTTTCAGGGCAAGTCGATCGTGTTTGCAACCGGTGGTTTCGGCAAGATCTTCAAGACCACCTCAAACGCCCACACCCTCACCGGCGATGGCGTTGGCATCATCTACCGCAAGGGTCTTCCGCTAGAAGACATGGAGTTCTACCAGTTCCACCCAACCGGTCTTGCCGGGCTAGGCATCCTCCTCTCGGAGGCGGCTCGCGGCGAGGGTGGAATTCTACGCAACGCGTCGGGTGAACGGTTCATGGAACGCTACGCACCAACCATCAAAGACCTTGCACCTCGCGACATGGTTGCCCGCGCAATGGCCAACGAGGTTCGCGAGGGTCGCGGTGCCGGGCCAAACAAAGACTATGTTCTGCTCGACCTCACTCACCTTCCACCAGAGGTCATCGATGCCAAACTTCCAGACATCACCGAATTTGCGCGCACCTACCTGGGTGTTGAGCCTTACACCGAGCCGGTTCCGGTCTTCCCTACCGCTCACTACGCCATGGGTGGAATTCCAACCAACATCAAGGCCGAGGTTCTCAGCGATAACAAAACTGTTGTTCCTGGTCTGTACGCCGCCGGTGAGTGCGCTTGCGTTTCGGTTCACGGCGCCAACCGTTTAGGTACCAATTCGCTTCTCGACATCAACGTCTTCGGCAAGCGCGCGGGCATCTACGCGGTTGAGTACGCCAAGACCGCCAAGCACGTGCCAGTTCCCAAGGATGCCGCTGCCGAGACTTTGGCGCTAATCGAAAAGGTTCGCAGCTCAACCGGTACCGAAAAGGTGGCCGTGCTACGCAAAGAACTTCAAGACACCATGGACAAGAACGCCCAGGTGTACCGCACCGAAGACTCACTCAACGAAGCGCTCGAAGTTATTGGTAACCTGCGCAAGCGTTACGAGAACATTTCGGTTCAAGACAAGGGCCAGCGATTCAACACCGATCTTCTCGAGGCGATCGAACTTGGCTTCTTGCTAGACCTCGCTGAGGTGCTCGTGGTTACCGCTCGTGAGCGTCGCGAAAGCCGCGGCGGCCACTACCGCGAAGACTACGAGACTCGCAACGACGAGAAGTTCATGGTGCACTCGATGGCTTACCTCACCGGCAAAAAGAGTAAGAAGCCAGGCGAGAACATCAAGATCGACTGGAAGCCAGTCACCATCACCAACTACCAGCCAATGGAGCGTAAGTACTAATGTCTGCTGAAACCAAGAAGCTGGGAGAGATTCCCACCTACAAGGTCACGCTTTTCGTGCGTCGCTTCAACCCCGAAGACGGCCTTGAGGCTCGCTGGGAAGATTTCGACGTGGAGGTGTTTGGCACCGACCGAGTGCTCGATGCTCTTCACAAGATCAAGTGGGAGCAAGACGGTTCGCTCACCTTCCGTCGCTCATGCGCCCACGGTGTTTGTGGTTCAGATGCAATGCGCATCAACGGCCGCAACCGTCTAGCCTGTAAGACCCTAATCAAAGACCTCGACATGTCTCAGCCAATCTATGTTGAGCCAATCAAGGGCCTCGAGGTTGAAAAAGACCTCGTAGTCGACATGAACCCGTTCTATCAGGCCTACCGCGATGTCAAACCGTTCTTGATCGCCAGCGACAAGCCAGAAAAAGAGCGCCTGCAGTCGGCCGAAGACCGCGAGCGTTTCGACGACACGACCAAGTGCATTCTCTGCGCCGCCTGCACCACGTCGTGCCCAGTATTCTGGACCGACGGGCAGTACTTTGGCCCAGCGGCGATTGTCAACGCCCACCGTTTCATCTTCGACTCACGCGATGAAGCAGCCGACGTGCGCCTCGAAATCTTGAACGATAAAGAGGGTGTGTGGCGCTGCCGCACGACCTTCAACTGCACCGAGGCTTGCCCTCGCGGCATCCAGGTGACCAAGGCAATCGCAGAGGTCAAGCAAGCTATTCTTCGCGGCCGCGCCTAGAGAATCGAGACGAACATGGTTCCAGATGCAACAAAGTGGGTTATCGACACCATCTCGCTCGCGGCCGTGGTCGGAGTGATTATCGGCCTAGCTGTTTGGGTGACCGGCAAATCGCGTCGCGGCTAAACATTTTTAGCCTGAGAAGTTGCTCACAATTGTTCAAATGTTTCGCAACACGCTTAGACACAGCCCTAGCCTGAAACCATGACCAACCAAACCTGCGCCGAAGTTTGCGGCACCTCCTCTAGCAACGACACCAAGCATGTGGCCGCTGCCCCAGAGAATTTCAGCTCGTTTTCACGACGCAACCTGTTTAGAGGTTTGAGCGCAGGGCTTGCGGCTGTTGGGCTGGTTTCGCTAAGCGATGCAGCCTTTGCTGCATCTGCAGTTGTCGTGTGTAAAACAACCGACATAAAGGTTGGTTCAGGCAAAATTGTTAGCGCTAAGGGCCAGCAGTTGCTAATCACCCAACCCAAAAAAGGCATCTTCAAGGCCTTCAGCCCCTACTGCACTCATCAGCGCGTGATGCTTGCAGGCATCAATGGCACTAACCTCGTTTGCAACCAACACGGGGCCATGTTTGACACGACAACCGGCATTCGTACCAACCGAAGCCCGGCGCGAAGCGATCTGCAAAAATACGTGGTCACCGTTTCTGGCACCTCGGTAAAGGTGACGATCTAGGGTTTATCTGCCCTAAAGTAAAGGCTG
>JAHEAT010000065.1 GCA_024642605.1 Microbacteriaceae bacterium | reverse complement strand
GTGCCTTTCGGTGCGTTCGTTCGCGTTGCCGACGGCATCGAGGGTCTAGTTCACATCAGCGAGCTTTCGAGCAAGCACATCGAACTAGCTGAGCAGGTTGTAACCGTAAACCAAGACGTCTTCGTCAAGGTAATCGACATCGACCTAGAGCGTCGCCGCATTTCGCTTTCGCTCAAGCAGGCTAACGAAGAAGTTGACCCTAACGGTACCGACTTCAACCCAGCTCTATACGGTATGGCTGCAGACTACGACGACGCTGGCAACTACAAGTACCCAGAAGGCTTCGACTCTGCAACCAACGAATGGAAGCCTGGCTTCGAGGAAGCTCGCGCCAAGTGGGAAAAGGAATATGCTGAAGCTCACGCCCGCTGGGAAGAGCACAAGCGCCAGGTTGCAGCCGCCAACGAGGCAGCCGCAAAGCTTCCTGACACCGCTCCTGCTGCGTCTGCAGACTCGGCAAGCAGCTCATACTCGAGCGAAGCATCCGAAGGTGGCACCCTAGCCGCCGACGCATCGCTAGCCGCACTTCGCGACAAGCTCAAGAGCGCAGAGTAAACAACTCCACTCCAAAGGGGTCGAACTCAGGTTCGGCCCCTTTCGCTTTTTCCTTGAGTAGGCTTTAGGCGTGTATCTAGTAGGACTAACGGGAGGCATAGCTGCCGGCAAGACTGCTGTTGCCGCTCGCTGGGTTGAGCTAGGCGCCATCGAAATAGATGCCGATGTGCTTGCGCGCGAGGCCGTTGCCGCCGGCACCGATGGGCTCCGAGAAGTTTCTCAACTGTTTGGCAAGGATGTACTGTTACCAAACGGTTCGCTAGACCGAGCAGCGTTGGCAGCCGTTGTGTTCACCGACCCTCGTAAGCGCGAACAACTTGAGGCGATAGTGCATCCCCGGGTTCGTCAACTTGCCGCCGAGAAGCTCAATCTTGTGCCGAAGGACTCGATTGTGGTTTACACGGTTCCGCTGCTTGTAGAAGCAGACGTGGCTCTGCCGTTCGACAAGGTAGTAACCGTAGAAGCCCCCGAACAGGTGCGCATTGAACGGCTTATTGAAACCAGGGGACTCACCAAAGATCAGGCCATGGCCCGCATCAAGAACCAGGCCACACCCGCCGAACGCGCCAATCGCGCCGATGTAATACTCAACTCCAACCAATCGCTTCAGTTGCTTCTCAAAGACGCCGACACTCTCTGGAAACAGATAGTTCGGGAAGCATCCGAGCAGTAAAGCGCTTGGTGAAGTAGGTGGAACCAACCAAATCTTTCGCGCCGTTCGAGGTAGTCAGCGACTACGTGCCGAGTGGTGACCAGCCAACGGCCATTGCCGAGCTGGCTGGTCGAATCAATAACGGCGAACGCGACATCGTGTTGCTGGGAGCAACCGGAACCGGTAAGTCGGCAACCACCGCCTGGCTCATCGAGGCGGTGCAGCGGCCAACGCTGGTGTTGGCGCACAACAAAACACTGGCTGCCCAGCTGGTAAATGAATTTCGATCACTGCTGCCAAACAACGCAGTTGAATATTTCGTCTCCTACTACGACTACTACCAGCCCGAGGCTTACGTTCCACAGACCGATACCTTCATCGAAAAAGACTCGAGCATCAACGAGGAGGTTGAGCGTCTTCGCTACAAAGCCACCATGAGCCTTCTGTCGCGGCGTGACGTGATCGTGGTGAGCACGGTTTCTTGCATCTACGGACTCGGCGCTCCAGCCGAATATCTAAATCAGTCAATCGCACTACAGGTGGGCGATCGCATCGACCGAGACCAGCTGATTCGCAAACTGGTTGACATTCAGTACAAGCGAAACGACATCGACTTTTCGCGCGGTAACTTTAGGGTCAAGGGCGACACCATCGAGATAATCCCGGTCTATGACGAAATGGCGACCCGAATCGAGTTTTTTGGCGACGAAATCGAGGCACTTTATTCACTCTCACCGCTGACCGGCGAAATTCAGCGTCAGGAATCAGCAGTGGCTCTGTTTCCGGCCAGCTACTATGTTGCCCCGGTTGAGCGCATGGCTGCGGCTATCGAGGCAATCGAAGAGGAGCTCGTCTGGCGCGTGAAGGAGCTCGAAGGTCAGGGCAAGCTGCTCGAAGCGCAGCGACTCAAGATGCGCACCACCTTCGACCTTGAGATGATTCGAGAAATCGGATTTTGCAGCGGAATCGAGAACTACTCGCGACACATCGACGGTAGAGCGCAGGGGAGTTCACCATCTTGTCTGCTCGATTACTTTCCTGATGATTTCATCACCGTAATCGATGAGTCTCACGTGACCGTGCCACAAATTGGGGCAATGTACGAGGGTGATTCGAGCCGAAAGCGCACCCTGGTGGAACACGGTTTTAGATTGCCTTCAGCTCTCGACAACCGGCCTCTTCGCTGGGATGAATTTCAGCAGCGCGTTGGTCAAACCGTGTACCTCTCGGCAACCCCGGGCAAGTACGAGCTCGGAGTTGGCGACGGAGTGGTGGAACAGATCATCCGCCCAACCGGACTGGTCGACCCGGCAATCGTGATCAAACCCACGAAGGGCCAAATTGACGATCTACTCGAGGAAATTCGCGTTCGCGCCGCTCGTGACGAGCGAGTGCTGGTAACCACTCTTACCAAAAAGATGTCTGAGGAGCTAACCGACTTTCTCACCGAAGCCGGCGTGCGAGTTCGTTACCTGCACTCCGATGTCGATACCCTGAGACGAGTTGAGTTGCTTCGTGAACTTCGAAGCGGAGTTTTCGACGTGCTGGTGGGAATCAACCTGTTGCGTGAAGGTCTCGACCTACCCGAGGTGTCACTGGTTTCCATTCTCGATGCAGACAAGCAGGGTTTCTTGCGCTCTGCGACATCGCTTATTCAAACTATCGGTCGTGCTGCTCGAAACATTAACGGTGAAGTGCATATGTACGCCGATAACATTACAGATGCCATGCGCAAGGCGATTGATGAAACCGACCGCCGCCGTGCCAAACAGGTGGCCTACAACCTCGAACGCGGTGTTGACCCACAGCCGCTGCGCAAAAAAATCGCCGACATCACCGATCAGATTTTGCGAGAGGAAGCCGACACTGCCGAGCTGATTGAGCAGAATAAGAAAAAGCGTCCTCGCGATGGCAAGTCGGTTATTCCGGTGCGTTCGCGCAAGGGAATTGCGAGCATGGCGTATGACGAAATCATGTCGGTCATCATCGATTTAGATGCGCAGATGAAGAACGCTGCAGGCGAGCTGCAGTTCGAACTTGCCGCTCGAATCAGAGATGAAATTAGCGAACTTAAGCACGAAATCAGACAAATGGAGAAGGCTGGTCACGCGTAGGCGTGCGGCGTTCAGCAAGGTTAATATCAAATAGTGTCAGCTCACCACGAAAACAAACTCTCCGTTCGCGGGGCGCGCGTTCACAACCTCAAGAACCTAAACCTCGAGATCCCTCGCGACTCGCTCGTGGTGTTCACCGGCTTGAGTGGTTCGGGTAAGTCTTCACTGGCATTCGACACCATCTTCGCCGAGGGCCAGCGTCGTTACGTTGAGTCGCTCAGCGCATATGCGAGACAGTTTCTTGGTCAGGTTGACCGCCCCGACGTCGACTTCATCGAAGGCTTGAGCCCGGCGGTATCGATCGACCAGAAATCGACAAACCGTAACCCCCGCTCAACCGTTGGCACCATCACCGAGATTCACGACTACCTGCGATTGCTTTGGGCTCGCATCGGTGTGCCCTTCTGCGCACAGTGCGGTGAGCGAATCGTCAAGCAGACGCCTCAGCAAATCGTCGACCAGATTCTCGAGCTCGAGGAGGGTTCGCGGTTTCAAATTCTGGCCCAAATTGTTGACCAGAAAAAGGGCGAGTTTGTCGACCTGTTTCGCGACCTAACCGCTCAGGGATACGCACGAGCCGTGGTTGATGGCGAAGTAATTTCACTTTCCGATGCCAAGCCTCTAAAAAAGACTTTCAAGCATGATATCTCGGTGGTTGTAGATCGCCTGGTAGCCAAGGCCGACATCATCGGTCGTCTGACCGACTCTGTTGAAACGGCGCTCAAACTTGCCGGCGGTCGAATCATCATCGACCTGGTCGACGATACAACCGATGCCGGACGCCGTGTATTCAGCGAGAAGATGTCATGCCCAAATGAGCACCCGCTCTCGCTCACCGAGATTGAGCCGAGAACCTTCTCGTTCAATGCTCCGTTCGGTGCGTGTTCTGAGTGTTCTGGCCTCGGCACCAAGATGGCCGTCGACCCCGAACTAGTTTTGGGAGATCCGGCCGCCAGTGTAAACCAAGGCGTATTGCTGCCTTGGTCGTTCCAGGGCAAGGGTCTGATGAACTACCTGAGCCGTCCGCTGGTTTCGCTAAGCGAGGAACTCGGCTTCAGTCTCGACACCCCGTGGAACGAATTGCCCGAAGAGATTCAAGACTGCATTTTGTTTGGTAACAACTTTGAGATCAAGGTTCGCTGGAAGAACCGCTTCGGCCGTGAACTGAGCTACCGCACCGGATTCGAAGGCGTGCTTCCTTACGTTGAGCGTAAGTGGCAAGAAACCGAGAGCGACTACGCGCGCGATAAGTGGGCGGGCTTCCTTCGTGAAATTCCTTGCCCAGGCTGTGGCGGAACCCGTTTGAAGGCAGAAGTTCTCGCCGTAAAGGTCGAAGGTAAGAGCATCGCCGATGTCGCTCACATGAGCCTGGGGGAAGCCGTAACATTCTTCGCCGAGATTGAACTAAACGACCGCGACGCCAAAATTGCCGCACAGGTACTTCGCGAGATTCGCGCACGACTCGACTTTCTGATGGCCGTTGGGCTCGATTACCTGAGTCTTGAGCGCGCAGCAGGTTCACTATCGGGTGGCGAGGCCCAGCGCATCCGTTTGGCCACTCAAATTGGTTCGGGGCTCACCGGCGTGCTTTACGTTCTTGACGAGCCGAGTATTGGTCTTCACCAGCGCGATAACCGAAGACTCATCGACACCCTGGTGAAGTTGCGCGACCTGGGCAACACGCTCATCGTGGTTGAACACGATGAAGACACCATTCGAACCGCCGACTGGATTGTTGACATCGGTCCGGGTGCCGGCGTAAATGGCGGCGAGGTCGTGCACAGCGGTTCATACGAAGACTTAATCACTAATGAGGCTTCAATCACCGGTCAATATGTGGCCGGCAAACTAAGTATTTCGGTACCAAAGGCACGACGAAAGATCGACCCCACCAGAGTGATTCGGGTTGTCGGCGCTACCGAAAATAACCTAAAAAACGTCACGGCAGAGTTTCCTCTAGGGGTATTCACTGCGGTTACCGGCGTTAGCGGCTCGGGTAAGTCGAGCTTGGTCAACGATGTGCTCTACTCGGTGCTTTCTAACCAGCTCAACGGTGCCAAGGTTGTGGCCGGAAAGCACACCCGTGTTGAGGGCCTCGAGCACCTAGACAAGGTGATTCACGTGGACCAAAACCCGATTGGTAGAACTCCGCGATCAAACCCAGCCACCTACACGGGTGTATTCGACCACATTCGCAACCTTTTTGCCGAAACCCAAGAGTCAAAAGCCCGTGGATACTTGCAGGGGCGCTTCTCGTTCAACGTAAAGGGCGGGCGCTGCGAGGCGTGTAGCGGCGATGGAACCCTACGCATCGAGATGAACTTTTTGCCAGACGTTTACGTCGCCTGCGAGGTTTGTCACGGCGCGAGATACAACCGAGAAACGCTGCAAATTCTGTACAAGGGTAAAAACATTTCAGAGGTTCTCGACATGCCGATTGCCGAAGCCGCGGTCTTCTTCGCCCCAATCACCAAGATTGCGCGTTACCTCGAGACCCTGGTTGACGTTGGCCTCGGCTACGTGCGCCTGGGACAGAGTGCAACAACGCTTTCGGGTGGTGAGGCGCAGCGCGTCAAACTGGCTACCGAGCTGCAGCGTCGATCAACCGGCCGCAGCATTTACGTGCTCGATGAACCAACTACCGGCCTTCACTTTGAAGATGTTCGAAAGTTGCTTCTCGTCTTGAACTCTCTGGTCGAAAAGGGTAACAGCGTAATCGTCATCGAACACAACCTCGACGTAATCAAGTCGGCCGACTGGCTTATCGACCTCGGCCCCGAGGGTGGATCGCGAGGCGGTGAGGTGATCGGCATCGGAACCCCAGAAACCCTAGCCAAGAACCCCAAGTCTTACACCGGTCAATTCCTCGCCGAGATCCTCGTGACCAAATAGTTTTCGATGGCGCAAGAAGTTAGCTGGAGACCGAAAACTGGGGAGATACCGACCTCTCCCGGGGTTTACCGTTGGCTCGATGCTTCTGGGCGCGTGCTCTACGTGGGCAAGGCCAAGAATCTGCGTTCGCGACTCAGCTCGTATTTTGCCCCTCTCGATTCGCTTCACCGTAGAACCAGAAAAATGGTGGAAACCGCTCGGGATCTACAGTGGACCATCGTTAAGTCGGAGTTCGAGGCACTTCAACTCGAGTTCATGTGGATCAAGGAATTCGATCCGCCATTCAACGTCAGACTAAAAGACGACAAGTCTTACCCTTATTTGGCCATTTCGCTGGCCGACGAGGTTCCCCGCGTGTTCATTACACGCAACCGCGAACTACGCGGCATCAAGTATTTTGGGCCTTATACCAATGCTTGGGCATTGCGCGAGACTCTCGACACTTTGCTTAAGGTCTACCCGGTTCGCTCCTGCTCTCAAGGTGTCTATCAGCGAGCAAAGTCGTCGAACCGCGCGTGCCTGCTGGGCGACATCGGCAAGTGCGCCGCCCCATGCGTAGCGAGGGTAACACCAGCCGAGCACCTGGGGCTTGCCAAAGATCTTTCAGATTTCATGGCGCGGGGCGATTCTGCGCACATCGAGGCACTCAGAGCCAGAATGTTCGATGCCTCGGCAACCGAACAATACGAGCTTGCCGCCCAACTTCGCGACAGCGCAGATGCTCTCGAGACCGTACTCGAGAAAAGCAGCATCGTTTTCACCGACCAAACCGACGCCGATGTCTTTGCCGTAGCCGACGATGAACTGGCCGCGGCCGTGGCGATGTTCAAGGTTCGCGGCGGCCGCATTCGTGGTGTTCGAGGTTGGACGGTTGACAAAGAACTCGAGCGCGATGCATCCGAGGTTGTCGAGTATGTGTTGCAAAAGCTATATTCCGAGCGCGATGCAGATATTCCCCGCGAGGTGCTCGTGCCCGACCTGCCAGAAGATTCGCAGAGCCTCACCAGGTGGTTGAGCGAGCTTCGCGGTTCGAAGGTTGATCTGCGGGTGCCTTCACGCGGCGATAAGCGAGCCTTGGCCGAAACCGCAGGCACTAATGCCAAACACGCTCTGATGCTGTACAAGACGCGCCGCACCGCCGATTTCACGGCGCGAGCCGAAGCTCTCAGTGGAATTCAACGCGCCTTGCAACTCGAGAACGCGCCGCTTCGAATCGAATGTTTCGATGTCTCGCACCTGCAAGGCACCAATGTTGTTGCATCGATGGTGGTGTTCGAAGACGGGTTACCAAAGAAAGACCACTATCGCCGTTTTGCGATTGCAGAAACTACAGACGACACCGACTCGATTTACCAGGTGCTCATGCGTCGCCTCAAGTATTTGGTCGATCCATCGCAGGATGAAGCAAAGCCTGAAGTGGAAGGAACGCCTTCGCGTTTTGCGTATCGCCCGGGGCTGCTGCTGATCGACGGTGGGCAACCGCAGGTGAACGCCGCCGCCAGAGCACTAAAAGATAGCGGCATCACGGGGCTCGCGGTGGTTGGCATCGCTAAACGCCTCGAAGAACTTTGGTTGCCGGGGGAGCCGTACCCTGTGATTCTGCCGCGCACCAGCGACGAACTTTTTCTGCTGCAGCGCATCCGTGACGAAGCACACCGATTTGCCATCACCTTTCAGAAACAAAAACGTAAGGCCAGCATCGCCAGCGAACTCGAAGAGATTGAGGGGTTGGGCGAAAAGCGCGTAAAGGCGCTGCTGAAGCACTTTGGTTCAGCCAAACGACTACGCGCCGCCACGGCAGCCGAAATCTCAGATGTCGCCGGTATCGGGCCGATTCTCGCACAGCAGATATCTGAAAGTCTCAGCACAAATTAATCTCGGCCGGGCTGAGATAACCAATCTGTAAACAAAACGAAAAACTGCACTCGGGCGTGTCACAAGCGGATAAACTCAACACACCAGCCCAAATAGAGGACCAAAGATGCCCGAACAAGAACACCAGTTTCTGGTGGTCACGGGCATGTCGGGCGCAGGTCGTTCGACGGTTGCTAACGCACTAGAAGACCTCGGCTGGTACGTAGTCGACAATCTTCCACCACAAATGCTTGCCCCAGTCAGCGATCTATTCACGCTCAGCAAGAACCCGGCCGGTCGACTAGCGGTTGTCATCGACGTGCGCGGTGGTGAATTGTTCGGTGAGTTCATGACTCACGTCGAAGCACTCAGAGCCCGCGAAGTTTCTTTACGTGTTCTGTTTCTCGAGGCTTCAGACTCAGCGCTGGTAAAGCGCTTCGAATCGGTCCGAAGGCCACATCCGCTTCAGGGCGATGGCACCCTCCTCGACGGCATTAGCGCTGAGCGCACCATGCTTGCCGAAGTTCGTGGGCAAGCAGACGTAATCGTCGATACATCCGAGTTGAACAT
>JAHEAT010000009.1 GCA_024642605.1 Microbacteriaceae bacterium | reverse complement strand
CTTGCCAATGCCGACGCCATTCTGGTTCGCTCGGCAACCCAGGTAGACGCCGAAGCAATCGCAGCAGCACCAAAGCTCAAAGTAGTTGCGCGCGCCGGTGTTGGGTTTGACAACGTAGACATCAAGGCGGCCACCACCGCGGGTGTGATGGTGGTCAACGCACCAACCTCAAACGTCATCTCGGCAGCCGAACTTGCCATTGGCCACATCTTCTCGCTCGCGCGATTCATCCCAGATGCCAACGCCTCACTAAAGGCAGGCGAGTGGAAGCGCTCCAAGTTCACCGGTGTTGAACTATACGAAAAGACCATCGCGATTATCGGTCTCGGCCGCATCGGCACCCTGGTTGCCGAACGTCTTCGCGGTTTCGGTGCGACTCTCATCGGTTTCGACCCATACGTAACTCCGGCTCGCGCCGAACAGATCGGTGTTGAGTTGGTCAGCCTTGAAGACGCCATGAAGCGCGCCGACTTCATCACCATCCACATTCCGAAGACCCCAGAAACCACAGGGATGATCGGTGAGGCACAGTTTGCAATCGCCAAGCCGAACCTGCGCATCGTCAACGCATCGCGAGGTGGAATCATCGACGAGGCGGCCCTTTACGCAGCCCTAAAGTCGAACCGCATTGCTGGCGCAGGTCTCGACGTGTTTGTGCAGGAGCCACCTAAGAATTCACCGCTTCTCGAACTAGACAACATAATCGTTACACCGCACCTCGGCGCATCAACCGATGAAGCACAGGAGAAGGCTGGCATTTCGGTAGCCAAGTCTGTTCGACTGGCACTCGCCGGAGACCTGGTGCCAGATGCCGTGAACGTTGCCGGTGGAAACATCGACTCTTCGGTGAAGCCCGGTATCTCGCTAATGGAGAACATGGGTCAGATTCTGTTTGGCCTCTCGGGTGGCAATGTTTCGGCTATCGAAGTTGAGGTTCGCGGCGAGATTGCTGCGCACGATGTTTCGGTTCTAAAGCTCGCCGGCCTCAAGGGCTTCTTCGAGAACGCAGTCACCGATCAGGTTTCATACGTGAACGCACCACTGCTTGCAGAGCAGCGCGGCGTCGATGTCAAACTCACCACCGATTCGAAGAGCGACGAATACCGTAACGTCACCACCATTCGTGCGGTTCTCTCGGATGGCACGACCGCATCGGTTTCTGGCACAGTGATCGGGCCGAAGCTGGCTCAAAAGATCGTGGCAATCAACGGCTATGAGGTTGAGCTGGCCATGGCTGAGCACCTGGTGCTCATGGTTTACGGCGACCGCCCAGGCATCGTGGCCGTTTACGGTCAGGCTTTCGCCGAAGCTGGCGTAAACATTGCGGCCATGCAGATTGCTCGCCAGCAAAAGGGCGGAAAAGCACTTTCGGTCATCACCGTCGATTCGCCGGTTCCGGCCGAGGTTCTCGAGAAGGTTCGAGTTGCAATCGAAGCCGACACCATGAAGGCCATCGACCTAACGGTTCACTAATACAAAGTAAAAGACCCCGGAGCGATCCGGGGTCTTTTACTTTAACTAATTAGAGGCTATCGGCGAACGACACTTCGCGGCCCGAGGCGACCCAGCCATCGGTGCCACCCTCGATCGAGACAGCGTCGAAACCCTTGCCAACTAGAAAGTCGGCAGCAACTTGGCTGCGACGGCCCGACTTGCAAATAACAAAAATCTTCTCGCCCTGAGGAATCTCGAGGTAGCGGTCTGGAACTACCCCCAGCGGCATGTGGTGAGCGGTTGGCACGTGGCCATCTTCGAACTCGTGGTCTTCGCGGACGTCAAGAACGTATGCGTTGGTCTGAATCTCTAGCGCTAGGTCGGAGACGTTGATTTCGTGGGCCATGGTGAAACCTTCTTTCTATAGCCAAAAGTTTAGACTGCAACCATGACGGAATCTTCTGGCACCAAGTTGTTCAAACGCATTCTCAGGCGCATCTTTGGTAAACCAGCCATCACCCCTTCTGCTTACTGGAACGCTAAGTACGAAACTGAAGCCTTCATCTATACCAAAACGGCGAACCGTTTCATCGTTGAATTCTGTGAGCCGCTAACCCCTGGCGTGGCTATCGACCTCGCCGGTGGCGAAGGGCGCAACACCATTTGGTTGGCCGAGCACGGATGGACGGTTGAAAACGTCGACATCAGCCCGGTTGGATTGCAGAAGTGCACTCAGTTTGCCGCCGAGCGTGGAGTGAGCGAGCGTGTTCAAGTGCTGTGTGCCTCGGGCGTCGATTTTAAATCAGGTCTTGCGTCCGCCGACCTAGGCATAGTGCCCTATCTGCAGGTTGACCAGTCTCTGCTGGCTGCGTCACTAAAGAATCTTGTTAGTCAACTAAAGCCGGGCGGCACTTTGGTGGGTGTTTGGCACGCCAGAGAGAACCTTGGTGTTGGTTTCGGTGGGCCGCAAGACCCAGCCGTGCTGCCTTCGGTTGAAAGCATGACTCAGATTTGCGCCGCCCTACCGCTGCAGGTAGAGGTTTGCGAGCTTCGCGATGGCCAGGTGCAAACCAAGGATGGCCTCAAGCCGTCGATCACTTTGGTGCTCAAGGCAACCGTTCGCTAGGTTCGACTGCCGCGGCTTCCACTCCTGTATTGCGCCTCAGTGGGCAGTAAAGTTGAGGTAATCGACTCGACTTAGGAATCAAAGTGACACGCGTTTATGACATCGGAGTAATTGGCGGCGACGGCATTGGCCCAGAGGTAACCGCTGTAGCGCTCGAAGCGATCAACCGCGTCACCATAGGTTCGGGCGTTGAGTTTCAAACTACCGAATACGATCTAGGTGCGCGCCGTTATCTTGCCACCGGCGAAACCCTAACCACAGCCGACCTAGAGTCTCTCAAAACCCACGATGCAATCCTGCTTGGTGCCATCGGCGACCCACGTGTTGCCTCTGGGGTGCTAGAGCGTCAACTGCTTCTAAAGCTGCGCTTCAGCTTTGACCACTACGTAAACCTGCGACCAACCAAGCTTTACCCTGGTGTTGTTTCGCCGCTAGCCGAACCCGGCAACGTCGACTTTGTTGTGGTTCGCGAAGGTACCGAAGGGCCTTATGTCGGCAACGGCGGAGCCATTCGCGTTGGCACACCTTATGAGGTAGCCAACGAGGTTTCGGTGAACACCGCCTTCGGCGTCGAGCGCCTGGTTCGTTACGCATTCGAACTCGCCAGCAACCGCGACCGCAAGAAGATCACACTCGTGCACAAGCACAATGTTTTGGTTCACGCCGGCTGGCTGTGGCAGAACACCGTAAACCGTGTTGCCGAGCAGTTTCCTGCGGTTAAGGTCGACTACCTTCACATCGACGCTGCAACCATCTTTATGGTCACCGACCCGGAGCGCTTCGACGTGATAGTAACCGACAACCTTTTTGGCGACATTCTCACCGACCTCGCAGCCGCAATCGGTGGCGGCATCGGCCTTGGCGCGTCGGGCAACATCAACCCAGATGGCACTTTTCCGAGCATGTTCGAACCGGTACACGGTTCGGCTCCCGACATCGCTGGCAAGAACCTTGCCGATCCAACCGCAGCTATTCTCTCAGCAGCGCTTCTGCTCGAACACCTTAAGCAGCACGTTGCCGCCGCGCGCATTGAGCGTGCCGTAGCCGACGACCTTGTTTCGCGTGGCGACGAAAAACGCACCACCGATCAGGTTGCCGCCAGCATCTTCGCGAGACTCTAAGCAGAAAGCATCCGAGCAAATGACCATTGAGTTCAAAGTCACTCGCAACACCAACCCGCTGCCTACTGCTGAGCGCGACGAGGTTTTGGCTGCCCCTGTTTTTGGACAGTATCGCACCGATCACCAGGTTGTTTGCGTCTGGGAGAAAGACAAGGGGTGGGTGAGCGCCGAGGTTGTGCCCTACGGACCGATCCTCATGGACCCGGCCGCAGCCGTGCTGCACTACGGGCAAGAAATCTTCGAAGGCATCAAGGCTTATCGCCACGACGACGGTTCGATCTGGACTTTCCGCCCTTACGATAATGCTCGACGTCTACAGGCCAGCGCGCGCCGCATGGCTCTGCCCGAGGTGCCAGAAGAACTCTTTGTTGAGTCACTGCGCCAACTGATTGCTGTAGATGGCGATTGGGTGCCCGAGCCGGTCAACGAAAAGACCCTATACATTCGACCGTTCGAAATCGCCGCCGAAGACTTTCTCGGTGTGCGTGCGGCTCACCGCGCAGAGTACCGCGTGATCGCTAGCCCAGTAGGCCCGTACTTCACCGGTGGTTTGAAGCCAGTATCAATCTGGATTGCTCTCGACTCGGCACGCGCCGGCAAGCACGGCACCGGCGAAGCCAAGACCGGCGGTAACTACGCCGCCTCATTGCAGGCGCAAAACGAGGGTTACGAACACGGATGCTCGCAGGTCATGTTTCTCGATGCCGAGACCGGCACCTACATCGAAGAACTCGGCGGCATGAATCTGTTCTTCGTCTTCAAAGACGGTCACGTGGCAACACCTAGCCTTGACGGCACGATTTTGCGCGGAATCACGCGCAACTCGGTGATCCAGCTCATCAAAGACCGCGGCATCGCAATTCAAGAACGCAAGGTCACTTTCGAAGAGGTTCGCTCTGGAATCAACTCGGGTGAAATCGTCGAGGTCTTTGCTTGCGGAACCGCAGCGGTAATCACGCCGGTTGGGCAGTTCAAGAGTCGCCTTGAAATCATCGGTTCAGCTGACGCCGAACCAGGCGCGCTAACCGCGAGTTTGCGCGAGGAGCTCACCGGAATTCAATACGGTCGCGTCGAAGACCGCCACAACTGGATGCTTCGTCTCGCCTAATGCGCATCGCAAAGTTCAGCATCGCCGGTGAGGTGCGGTTTGGTCTAGTCGATGGCCCCGAGCTTGTCGTATTCAAAGGCCACCCGCTGTTTTCGGGTTACGAAACCACGGGGGAGCGTGTGCCACTCAAAGACGTGCAGTTGTTGCCGCCCACTCTGCCGACATCGAAGATTGTTTGCATTGGCAAAAACTACGCCGACCACGCGGCCGAAATGGGTGGTGCAGCGCCTAAAGAGCCGCTCATCTTTTTGAAGCCAACCACCTCGCTGATCGGCGACGGCGAAAGCATCGTGTTGCCTGCCATCTCTGAGCGAGTCGACCACGAGGGTGAACTTGCGATCGTGATCGGAGACATCGCCAAGAATGTCTCAGAAGCCGATGCACTCAAGTACGTTTGGGGTTTCACCATTGCCAACGACGTAACGGCACGCGACATTCAAGACCGCGATGGTCAGTGGACTCGAGCCAAAGGTTTCGACACGTTCTGCCCCCTGGGCCCGTGGATCGAAACCGAGTTTGACGTCGACGGGCAAACGCTCGAAACCCGCGTTGATGGCGAGCTGCGCCAGCACGCCAGCGTCGACCTTCTCATTCACAAGGTCCCTAGAATCATCCAACACGTATCGCAAGCCATGACTCTGCTTCCGGGCGATGTAATTCTCACCGGAACCCCAGCAGGAATCGGTCGCATCGAGTCTGGTCAGGTGGTCGAAATTTCTATCGAGGGAATCGGCACGCTCACCAACACTGTTGCCTAGTTCCAAATCGGCTCAAAACGGCTCGCCAACTAAACTTGAAGGCACAATGACTTCTTCTGCGATTACTGCGCCTTTCTCCACCGCCACCGGTTCAGATGTGGTGGTGCGATTCTGCCCATCGCCAACCGGCACCCCGCACGTTGGACTCGTGCGCACGGCACTATTCAACTGGGCCTATGCGCGCCACACAGGAGGCAAGTTCGTCTTCCGTATAGAAGACACCGATGCAGAGCGCGATAGCGAAGAGTCTTTCGAGATGATTCTCGACGCACTTTCGTGGCTAGGTCTTAATTGGGACGAAGGCGTTGGAGTGGGTGGCCCGAACGAGCCATACCGCCAGTCGCAACGCACCGAGATCTATGCCGAGGTGATCCAAAAACTCAAGGATGCCGGTCACCTTTACGAGTCATACATGAGCGGGGAAGACATCGATGCTCGTAACGAAGCCGAGGGTCGCGCAAAGCAGCTCGGTTACGGTAACTGGGAGCGCGATGCATCCGAGGCCGAAAGGTATCGCAAAGACGATGTTTCGCCAGCACTTCGCCTAAGAGTTCCAGACGTAGACATTTCGTTTACCGACCTGGTTCGCGGCGAAATCACTTTTCCTGCCGGCTCATTTCCTGACTTCGTAGTGGTTCGACCCAACGGCCAACCCCTTTACACCTTGGTCAACCCGGTTGACGATGCACTCATGGGAATTACGCACGTTCTTCGAGGTGAAGATCTGCTGTCGTCAACCCCGCGACAGATTGCCCTTTACAACGCCATGTTCGAGGCTGGAATCACCAAGTTCATTCCGCAGTTCGGTCACCTGCCTTACGTAATGGGTGATGGCAACAAAAAGCTGAGCAAGCGCGACCCAGAGTCGAACATTTTTCACCACCGCGACCGCGGCTTCATTCCTGAGGGTCTGCTCAACTACCTAGCCCTGCTCGGATGGGGCATCAGCGCCGAGCGCGACATTTTCACCCTTTCCGAACTCGCCGAAAACTTCGACGTTGTAAACGTCAACCCAAACCCGGCTCGCTTCGACCAGAAGAAGGCCGACTCCATTAACGCCTCTCACATTCGTTTGCTCGAGGCTGCCGACTTCGAAGCTCGCCTCATTCCATACCTGCAAAAGTCTCAGTTGGTAGGCGATGCGCTAACCCCGCGTGAGCAGCACATTCTCAGACTGGGTGCGCCGCTTATACAGGAGCGCATCGTGGTGTTGAGCGAAGCTGAAGCAATGCTCGGCTTTCTGTTTAAGACTTCCGATCAAATCGTCTTCGAGGCCGACGCCGTAGAGGGTCTGCCAGAGAACACCACCGGCATTCTCTCTGTAGCGGCCGAGGTGCTCGAGGGCATCGAAGAGTTCAGTGCTGCGAACATCCAGGATGCACTCAACTCCAAGCTCATCGACGAGCTGCAACTCAAGCCGCGCTTAGCTTTTGGGCCTTTGCGCACAGGCATTTCGGGTCGACGCATCTCGCCGCCGCTGTTTGAGTCGATGGAAATTCTCGGTAAGCACGAAACCATCGAGCGCTTGAAGGCGTTTGCTGCAACCCTTTGTACCAACTAAAATAAAAAGTCGAGCCCGCTTCGCGGCAGGCTCAAAAAGTACCTTGGGGTATGGTGTAATTGGCAACACGGAGGTTTCTGGTACCTTTGTTCTTGGTTCGAGTCCAGGTACCCCAGCAAGTAATTCCAGTCGAGAAATCGGCTGGATTTTTTGTTTAACGCGAGCTTTTTAGAGCTCTAGCGACTGCCCAACTTCTAGGTAAGTAAACTCGCCGCCGCACTGCTCGGTAACCATTTTTACTCTGCCGTTGTTTAGCGCGTGCCCGAAATCGCTGAGCAGTGCATTGTGCGTGGCAAAGCTCTTTCGTGGCTTCACGGCAGCCACGAAATCGATGACATCACCGATCTTCAGCCACGGCGCAGATGTCGGGCAGGCAAGCATCTCTACCGGTCGGTCGGGCTGCGTGTATGAATCTCCCGGGTAGTAGAGGCGATTGTCGACCATCACACCCGTGTTTTGAATCAGTGGCATGCTGCGGTGAATCTCCTGGTGCATGTCTCCGAAGAACTCCAGCTCAAAGTTGCCAACTCTGTGCCAGTCGCCGTGATGAACCGAGGTGACGTTGCGGCCTTCGAGCTTGGTTCGTACTTCATCGGTGCCGAAGATGAGCAAGCCAGGGTTCACTGCAGCAAGTCGGTCGATCTGCTCGGCGTAGCAGTGGTCGTCGTGCATGTGGGTAACAACTACCGCAATAACGTTTTTCATCGCGGTGAGCGGCTCGGTGTAAAACCCGGGGTCGATGATGATCCGCTGATCGCCTTTCTGAAGTTCGAGGCAGGCGTGACCGTGCTTGGTGATTCTCATGCCTTGAGAATACCCGCGCGCGACATCCGAGTTAAAATTCAGGCAAGGTGAACGTCAAGTTGGCGTTGTTCTAACCGAAGTCACCTAAAGATTCGAGGCGTCAAATGAGCGAGCACGAGCAACACCTAGTTACGGAGCATTCGGGTCATGACGTGCATTCGGGTCATGACATGCATTCGGGTCATGACATGCATTCGGGTCATGACATGCATTCGGGACACGAAATGCACGCCGGCCACGACCACAGCCACCACGATCCGAACGCTTTCAAAAAACAGTTCTGGTTCGCTCTGGCGCTCACCCTGCCAGCTATTTACTTCTCGCACACCATTCAAATGTTGCTTGGTTACACCGCGCTCTCATTTGCATTCAGCAACTACATTCCGGCCATCGCAGGCATAGTTCTGTTCTTCACGGGTGGCCGAGTATTTCTCACCTCCGGTTTACAAGAGCTCAAATCAAGGCAACCTGGAATGATGGCTCTCATCGCCATGGCTCTGATTGTGGCCTTCGGATACAGCCTCGCGCTAACCGTCTTCGAAATGGTTGGAGCACCATTACCGGGCATGGATTTCTGGTGGGAACTTGCTTCGCTGGTGACCATCATGTTGCTAGGACACTGGATTGAGTTGAGCTCGATCATGCGAGCCCAAAACACCATGGATAACCTCGTTGCCCTAATGCCTAAAACTGCCGAACTTGTTGTTGAAGGCGACACCGAAACAGTTGATCTTGCCGACCTTCGAGTTGGCGACGTGGTCTTGGTTCGCCCAGGAGCATCGGTGCCGGCCGACGGTGTAATCGTTCAAGGTTCGAGTTATCTGAATGAAGCGATGATCACCGGTGAATCTAGTGAGGTGTTCAAGTCTGAAGGTGCCCCTGTGATCGCAGGCACCATCAACTCGACGATTACTCGCGAAGGGCTTGGGGCTCTCACCATTCGAATCACAGCCGTCGGAGCCGACACGATGGTTTCGGGCATAATGCGCCTAGTCGCCGAGGCCCAAAAGTCCAAATCAAAATCTCAAGTTTTGGCAGACCGCGCAGCGAGCCTGCTGTTCTACATTGCGCTCGCAGCATCGCTGGTCACTGGTGTCTGTTGGGCGCTGCTCGGCACTCAAACTCCAGATTTCATTCTCGAGCGTGTGGTGACCGTCTTGGTTATAGCCTGCCCTCACGCCCTCGGCCTTGCTGTTCCGCTGGTTACGGCAATAACCACTGCGAAAGCCGCCCGAAGCGGAATACTTATTCGCAACCGAATCGACTTCGAGAAGGCGCGCGCCATCGGTGTGGTGCTCTTCGACAAGACCGGCACACTCACCACCGGCAAGCGCAACATCGTTGCGGTCTCGCTCGCTGAGAAAGCCGAGTGGGGTTCTACCCACGACCTTCTAGCTCTTGCAGCCGCTGTTGAGCAAAAGTCTGAGCATGTTCTGGCCAGAGCCATCGTGTCTCACGCAAAGGTGCTCGGGCTTGCCCTACCTGAGGTTCACTCAGTAACCTCGCTGAGCGGTCTCGGGGTTTCGGCCCAACTTCACCATCGAAACGTGGTGATCGGGGGGCCAGCAATTCTCACCCAAAACCATGTCGACGTAAATGTCGTCGACCTCGTAAAGGTTGCAACCGCTAACGAGAAGGGCAATACCGTGGTTTACGTGATTGTCGACGGAGCCCTGCAGGGGTACATCGAGTTTGGCGACGAGATACGCGCTTCGGCACACGATGCAGTGTTCGAACTTCGGCGCAGACGCATCCGTGTGGCTTTGGTCACTGGCGATGCAACCGGGGTCGCTCAAGCGGTGGCTAAGGATGTTGGCATCGAAGAGGTCTTCGCCGAAGTTTCGCCAGCCCGAAAAAATGCAATCGTGGCGAAACTGCAGGCAGACGGTTCTGTTGTCGCCTTCGTCGGTGACGGCATCAACGATGCACCAGCTCTAGCCGCAGCCGATGTTGCGATTTCGGTGGGTGGCGGCACCGATGTAGCCATGGAATCATCGGGCTTGGTATTGCTAACCGATGATCCGATGGCCGTTTCGGCAACCATCGACCTCTCCAGGCGAAGTGTTGCAAAAATGCGCCAAAACTTGATTTGGGCAGCGGGCTATAACGCTCTTGCTATTCCTTTGGCGGCTGGCGCGCTAATGCCAATCGGCTTGGTTTTGTCGCCAGCGCTAGGTGCGGTGCTAATGTCGCTATCGACCATCATTGTTGCTGCGAACGCCCAACTCCTAAGGAGATAGCATGACCCGCCTAGGCCTGATCATTAATCCAACCTCGGGCAAAGGCAACGGCAAGGTGCATGGTGAGTTGGCTCGAAAGACATTCATCGATGCCGGTGCCGAGGTACTAGACCTAAGCGCAGACTCTTTCGACGAGGCAATGGCCAAAGGCAAAGCGGCAGTTCTGCTTGGCAAAATCGATGGAATCGTTGTAGCTGGTGGTGACGGTATGGTTCACATGGGCGTAAACATCTGCGCAAACTCAAAGGTTCCGCTCGGAATCATCGCTTGCGGCACCGGAAATGACGCGGCCAGAACCCTTGGGCTTCCAATCGTCGACGGCGCGGCAGCTGCAAAGGTGATTCTCGCCGGTGTTACCGACCGTGTCGACCTAGGGCAGGGCTCAAACGAAGAACGCGGGTTTTACTTCTTCGGGAGCATTTCGGCCGGGTTCGATGCGGTGGTAAACGCTCGCGCAAACCGGTGGAAGTGGCCTAAAGGCCCCAGCCGTTACATTTTGGCCATGCTGCGTGAACTTACAGTTTTCAAACCGATAAAGTACACCGCTCGTATCGACGGTCAAGAGCGAAAGATCGAAGCCATGCTCTGTGCCGTCGCCAACGCACGTTCATTTGGTGGTGGAATGCTCATCGCTCCCGAAGCCAGCATTCACGACGCCAAGCTCGACTTGTTCATTGTGCATCCGCTCAGCAGGCCCGCTTTTCTTAAGATGTTTCCGAAGGTCTACACCGGGGCGCACGTAACTCACCCGGCCGTTGAAATTGTTGAGGCAACCTCGGTTTACTTGGATGCCGGTACCGTGCCAACCTTCGCTGATGGCGAGTATGTGGGTAACAAGCCAATGGAGATTAAAGTTGCGCCTCGTGCGCTCGAAGTATTTGTGGCATAATCGTAAGGTTGCTTCACGGCCCCATCGTTTAGCGGCCTAGGACACCGCCCTCTCACGGCGGCAGCAGGGGTTCAAATCCCCTTGGGGTCACCATCTCGCCTTCGATGATTCGTCTCGGAGGCGAGATTTTTTTAATTGCCAAATAGCTCGATCTCCAAGTTAATGCTGGCGTTTAAACATTCGACTTCGGGTTGAAGATTTTACATAAACGCAACTTTGCAGTTGCCGATTGAGTCGATTTGTGACGTTTGCGCCAAGTAGTCTGAGAGCGTACTCAACCCGTGAAAGCCATGGGTTGAATTTTCAGGAGGAAAAGAGTGAACATCATTACTCGCAGCTCGGCAAAATTCTTGTCGATCGCAGCAGTGGCCGCTCTGGCACTATCGGGCTGTTCAGCAGCCGCAACGCCAGAACTTGACTACAAAGCCTGTGCAGTTTCAGACGAAGGCAGCTGGAACGACAAGTCGTTCAACCAGTCTGTAATGGACGGCCTAACGAAGGCGAAAGACGAACTCAAGGTTCAGACCGCCGATGCAGAGTCGAACAGCGCTGAAGACTTCGCCCCGAACCTACAGCAGATGGTTGATGCCAACTGTGACATCACCTTCGCTGTTGGATTCAACCTTGTTGCTGACGTAAACGCAGCTGCCAAGGCAAACCCAGACGTGAAGTTCGTCACCATCGATGGTTGGTCTGAGGGCAACGCAAACCTAAAGCCAGTCAACTACGCCATGGAGCAGTCAAGCTACCTAGCCGGTTACGCAGCAGCAGCATACTCAACCAGCAAGGTCATCGGTACCTACGGTGGAATGCAGATTGACGCAGTTACCGCGTTCATGGATGGCTACTACTACGGTGCTCAGGCTTGGGCTGCCGACAACAACACCACCATCAAGGTTCTCGGCTGGGACCCAGCCAAGAAGACTGGTGACTTCATGGGTGACTTCACCCCTAACAGCGCAGTTTCGAAGACTATCGCAGCAACCCAGATTCAGGGTGGCGCAGATGTGATTCTTCCAGTTGCCGGCGACCAGTTCGGTGCCGTGAGTGAAGCTCTCGACGAGGCTGGCAGCAAGGGCGTAATGATCGGTGTTGACAAGAACATCGCTCTAACCTCTCCTGAATACGCAGACAAAATGCTCACCTCAATCGAGAAGCGCATGACCACTGCGGTGTACGACATCATCAAGGGAATTGCAGTAGACAAGGTCGATTTCAGCGGCGACGCTTACCTCGGTACCTTGGCTAACGGCGGAACCGCTCTAAGCGACTCCGACAAGATCACCGGCGACCTAAAGAGCAAGCTCGACGAGCTTTCTGCAGGCATCCAGGATGGTTCGATCTCGGTTCGTCCGTAATCGCATTCGCTAAGAAGAACCGCTGAGTCGAAAGGCTCAGCGGTTTTTCTTTGCGCGCGTTGAGGTAGATTATTCACAGATAAGTAACCGTAAGTAGGGCACAGAGCAATGAAGCTTGAACTCAGAGGAATCACCAAGCGATTCGGTTCGCTTGTGGCAAACGATTCAATTAATCTGACCGTTCAGCCCGGCGAAATCGTCAGCTTGCTGGGCGAAAATGGCGCTGGCAAATCCACTCTGATGAACGTTCTGTACGGTCTCTACCAGGCCGATGCCGGCGAAATTCTTGTCGACGATAAAGCCACCCACTTCAAGGGCCCGGGCGACGCCATGGCAGCGGGAATCGGAATGGTGCACCAGCACTTCATGCTCATTCCCGTTTTCACAGTCGCCGAAAACGTAGCTCTGGGTCACGAGCCAACCAAGTTTGCAGGTCAAATAGACCTTTCTGAAGCACGCGCACGAGTCAAAGAAATCAGCGACAAATTTGGCTTTAATGTAGATCCAGATGCACTGGTGCGCGATCTTCCGGTTGGAGTTCAGCAGCGGGTAGAAATCATCAAAGCGCTCAGCCGCAACGCTAAGACTCTGGTTCTAGACGAGCCAACAGCTGTTCTAACGCCCCAGGAAACCGACGAACTCATGACAATCATGAAGCAGCTCGCCGCTTCGGGTACGTCAATCATTTTCATCACTCACAAACTTCGTGAGGTAAAAGAAGTCGCCGATCGCATTGTTGTTATTCGCTTGGGCAAAGTTGTTGGCGAGGCGAAGCCGTCCGCTACTGCATCTGAGTTGGCCAGCATGATGGTTGGCCGTGAAGTTGACCTAACCGTTGAGCGTTCGAAAAAAGCGCCGGGCGAGGTCGTGCTGAGCGTTTCAAACATTTCGGTGCGCGACGACCGCGGGCAGCTCGCAGTCGACTCGCTCTCTCTTGACGTGCGAGCTGGTGAAGTGCTCGCGATTGCGGGTGTGCAAGGCAACGGGCAAACCGAGCTTGCCGAAGCCATCGTGGGCTTGAGAAAACTTGAAAAAGGCAGCGGCGAAATCAAGTTCAAAGGTGCGAACATCGAGCACAAGTCGGTGCGTCATCGCCTAGACGATTTCTTGAGCTATGTACCCGAAGATCGCAAAAAGGATGGACTGATTTCGGAGTTCACCTTGGAAGAGAACTTGATGCTCAACCAGAGTTACGACGACGACCGCGGAGCAGAGTTTGTAAACCGAGGGCTGATCAACACCAAGGTTCTCGAGGCCGAAACCGACAAGGCAATCAAAGCGTTCGATGTTCGCACACAGGGCTCAAAGTCGCTGGCCGGTCAACTCTCGGGTGGTAACCAGCAGAAGCTCGTTCTAGCCCGTGAAATGTCGCGACCCCACGACGTTCTTCTGGTATCGCAGCCAACCCGTGGAGTTGACGTGGGTTCTATCGAGTTCATCCACGACCAGATCATGCAAGAGCGCGACGACCAACAAACTGCGGTGATTCTCATCTCTACCGAACTCGACGAGGTGCTCGCATTAGCCGACCGAATCGCCGTGATGTACCGAGGTCGCATCGTGGGAATTGTTTCGGCCGATGCAACCCGTGAAACCCTTGGCAAGATGATGGCAGGAATCGCAGCATGACCGAGAAAAGTAAGTTTCAGTCGGTTGTGAGAGAAATCATGGCAACCAGCGTGACGCGCGTGGTGCTCTCGATTCTGCTCGGATTCTTCTTCGGTGGAATCTTCATGGTTCTCTTCAACGAGAACGTGGTTGCCACCTACAGCACACTGTTCACAACTCCTGGTGACACCTTCTTGGCCGCATTCAACACCATCGTTGATGGTTACGGCGCTCTTCTTCGCGGAGCGATTTTCAATCCAGAAGGCCGCGACCTGATTGCTATGTTCAGACCTATCACCGAAACCTTGCGCATGGCGGCACCGCTGGTGATGGCCGGTTTGGGTCTCGCGCTCGGTTTTCGCGTCGGGCTGTTCAACATCGGTGGTACCGGTCAGATCGTAATGGGGCTTGCTGGCGCAACCTGGGTTTCAACTCGAATGGAGCTACCACCGGTTATTCACATGATCGTTGCGGTTATTGCGGCCGTTCTCTGTGCTGCGGCCTGGGGAGCGTTCGCCGGTTTTCTCAAGGCAAGAACCGGTGCTCACGAAGTAATCGTGACCATCATGATGAACTACATCGCACTCGATTTCTTCACCTGGATGCTTCGCACCAAGGGTCTTTTGCTGGCAGCCACCGGCGGCGGCACCCCAAAGTCCGACCCACCGGCGGAAACTTCGATGCTGCCTACTCTCTTCGGTGACATGTACAAGATTCACATCGGAATCTTCATCGCCATCGCTGCCACGTTTGCCTACTGGCTCTTGATGGAGCGCTCGGCTATCGGTTACCGCTTCAGAATGGTGGGCCACAACGCTAACGCCGCGCGTGCCGCCGGTATCAAGGTAGAGAGCACATTCGTTTGGGCCATGGCCGTTTCGGCGGCCTTCATCGGGTTGGCAGCCGCCAACCAGGCTCTGAGCAACCCGGGTGGTATCACCACTAGCCTCAACGCCGACATCGGTTTCGATGCAATCACCGTGGCTCTGCTCGGTGGCAACAGCGCCAAGCGAATCGCAGCAGCAGGTTTGCTTTTCGGCGCATTCAAGGCCGGTAGCCCAGCCATGCAGGTGGTTGGCGTTTCACCCGAGATCTTGGGTGTCGTTCAAGCTCTGATTGTTCTGTTTATTGCCGCACCGCCGCTGATTAAGGCCATGTTGCGCCTGCCAGAACCAGCAGCCGAGCAGAAGGTTGTCGCCTAATGGCCATCGAAGTTACCCCGGGAATGTTCTCGAGCCAGCAGGTAAAACCGAGCATGAAAGCCGGCCTGGTAATGGCCGCATTCACACTGCTCACCCTCATCACCTTCGGATTCGGCGGTAACAGCGCCATCGTCACCTTCCAGCTCACCGAAAAGGGTCACGCACTTTCGGTTCCAGACTTCGCCGTTTCGTCATCTGGGTTTGCCCTGCTTATGGGTGGTCTCATGGGGGTTATCACGCTCGTGGCCACTGCTCTAACCATCCTCAAGCGCGTTGTGCCAATGTGGCTTTCGCTAATCTTCGGGTTGCTCTGGGTTTCTGCCCTTCTCGGATGGCTCGCTGCCGGCAACGTGGTTCCGGTGTCGTTCATTCTCTCGAACGCGGTGGTCTTGGCAGTGCCGATCATCCTGGGTGCACTCGGTGGGGTGATTTCGGAACGCGTCGGCGTTGTGAACATCGCTATCGAAGGCCAGTTGCTTACCGGTGCTTTCGTGGCATCGGTTATCGGTAGCGTAACCGACAACCTTTGGCTCGGTGTGCTGGCAGCGGCAATTGCATCGGCCATTCTTTCGATGGCCCTGGCTTCGTTGGCGATCAAGTACTTGGTTGACCAGATCATCATTGGTGTGCTGATCAACCTGTTGGTTATCGGTGTCACCAACTTTCTGTACTCGCAGTGGTTGGCCAATGACGGGCAAAACGTCAACTTCCCCGGCACTTTCGATGTGCTGTCAATTCCTGTCTTGAGCGAGATACCAATCATCGGCCAGGCTTTGTTTGCCAACCGGGTAACCGTTTACCTATGCTTCATTCTCGTGCCGCTGGTTTGGTTCATGCTGTTCCGAACCAAGCTTGGCTTGCGTGCGCGAGCAGTGGGCGAACACCCCCTAGCCGCCGACACCGTTGGCATCAACGTGGCACGCACTCGCTTCTGGTGGGTTACCGCCGGTGGAGCGATCGCTGGAATCGGTGGCGCTGCGCTTTCAATCGGAAACGTCGGCGCGTTCGGTCGCGAAATGTCGGGTGGTCTCGGCTTCATCGCGCTCGCTGTGGTTATCTTGGGCCGTTGGCAGCCGTTCTATGTTTCGGCAGCCGCACTGCTGTTCGGCTTTGCAATCATTATGCGCGTCTGGGCCAACCAGGTCAGCCCCGGTATTCCAACCGACTTCATCACCATGGTGCCTTACGTTGTAACGCTGATTGCCGTTACCGGATTTGCTGGAAAGGTTCGACCGCCGGCGGCATCGGGCGAGCCCTACATCAAGGGTTAGTCGCACACCTGCCGCAGAGGCTATCCCCGCTGCTTTCTGATGGCTAGCCCAGTTATCGCCAAGGCGATGCAAACTGGAATCAGCGCTGCCATGTTGAGGCCAAAGAATGCTCCAACTGCAAGGATGCTGCCGCTGACCGCGCCACCGATTGCCCCGGCCAACATCATGGCAGAGTCGCTGACCCCCTGAACGTTGGTCTTTTGGTCAACCGGCACCGATTCGGCCAACAGCGCCGAACCTGAGACGGTTGCGGCCGACCATCCCAGCCCAAGTAAGAACAAGCCGACACCAACGCTGGTGAAGCTTTCGGCACCGAAACCGGCGATGAGCAGTGCCGCTACGAGAATTGCTTGCCCAGTGAGCACCGTGGTGATCTTGCCGACTCGGTCGGCAAGCCAACCGAAAACGGGAGAGAAGGCATACATGCCGGCAATGTGAATGCTGATGGTGAAACCGACCAGCGAAAGAACCGCACCGTGATGTTCCATGTGCACCGGTGTCATCGACATCACCGAGACCATCACCATGTGGCTAAGCGAGATAACAGCAACCGCATAGCTGGCTTTGGGGTTTGCCTTGAGAGCCGTGAACGCCGCTGCAAAAGACCGTTTCGGCGCTGGATGTTCTGATTTTTGAGCCGTTTGCATTGCGACCAGCAGCGGGTCGGGCCGAAGCCCAAACCAGAAGGTGAGCGTGGCCAAAATCTGGGCGGTGATGGTGATTAGAAAAGGCCCGGTCATTGATGGCATGCCAAGTGCGTTGCCGATTACTTCGCCGGGGCCAAATAGATTTGGGCCAATCACGGCGCCGAAGGTGGTTGCCCACACCACTAGCGACAGGTCTTTGCCTTTGGTTTTAGAGCTAGGCAAATCGGTCGCCGCGAATCGCGCCTGTAGCCCGGTGGCCGAGCCAGCGCCCAATAGAAACAGACCGAGTAGAAGCACCCAAAGTTGAATTGATGCCGCAGCGACGATAACCAACGTTGCACCGCTGATAGCCAACGCAGCGCCGGTTGCCAGAGCTTTTCGACGGCCCGCGCGGTAGGCGATTCGGCTTAGCGGAATGGCCCAGGTGGCTGCACCAAGAGTTGAGAAGGTTGCCGCAGCACCACTCCAAGAAGCGCTTCCTGAGATGTGTTCGGCCAGCAGAGCGCCAATCGACAGGGTAGAACCCAGACCGAAACCCGAAAGCACCTGCCCGGTTGTTAAAACCTTGACGGTGCGTCGTTGAAGTATCTCTAGAGCGCCTTTGTTCACCGTGCCAGCCTACGCCTCAGCGGGTAAACTTAGAACTCAACCGATTTGTTAGGTAAGTAATGTCTTCTGCGCCGCTGACTCTGGCCGAAAAGGTTTGGAACGACCACTTGGTGGTCAAGGGTGAAAACGGGTCGCCCGACCTGCTCTACATCGACCTACACCTAGTTCATGAAGTAACCAGCCCCCAAGCATTCGACGGCCTGCGCCTGGCTGGTCGCCCGGTTCGCCGCCCAGACCTAACCATTGCAACCGAAGACCACAACACGCCAACCTGGGACATTGACAAGCCAATTGCCGACATCACGAGCCGCACCCAAATCGAAGCACTTCGCAATAACGCCGCAGAATTCGGCATTCGCATTCACTCGCTTGGCGACATCGACCAGGGAATCGTTCACGTGGTTGGCCCGCAGCTTGGCCTCACCATGCCGGGCATCACCGTAGTGTGTGGCGATTCACACACTTCAACCCACGGTGCCTTCGGTGCTCTGGCTATGGGTATTGGCACAAGCGAAGTTGAACACGTTCTGGCAACCCAAACTCTGCCGCTCAAGGCTTTCAAAACTATGGCCATCAACGTCGAGGGCACTTTGCGCCCGGGCGTGACCGCCAAAGACATCATTTTGGCCGTTATCGCCAAGATCGGCACCGGTGGCGGGCAAGGTTACGTGCTCGAATACCGCGGCAGCGCCATCCGTGCACTGTCAATGGAAGCTCGCATGACGATCTGCAACATGTCGATCGAGGCTGGTGCGCGTGCCGGAATGGTTGCACCAGACCAAATCACCTTCGACTACCTAGAGGGCCGCCCGCACGCACCCGAAGGCGCCGACTGGGATGCCGCGGTTGAATACTGGAAGACCCTGCCAACCGATGCCGGCGCAAAGTTTGATGCCGAAGTTTTCTTGGATGCCAACACCCTCGACCCATTCGTGACCTGGGGTACCAACCCGGGCCAGGGTGTTTCGTTGCTCGACGTTGTGCCAAGCCCCGACGACTTCAGCGACCCAAACGACAAGGCAGCCGCAGAGCGTGCCCTCGAATACATGGATCTAACCCCCGGCACCAGGATGAAAGACATTCGAGTCGACACCGTGTTCTTGGGTTCGTGCACCAACAGCCGCATTGAAGACCTTCGAGCAGCGGCTTCGATCATCAAGGGCAAGACGAAGGCCGATGGCATTCGCATGATGGTTGTGCCGGGTTCGGCAAAGGTGCGCCTGCAGGCCGAATCTGAAGGTCTCGACCAGGTGTTCAAAGACTTCGGTGCCGAATGGCGCTTTGCCGGTTGCTCAATGTGCCTCGGCATGAACCCCGACCAACTGGCACCGGGCGAGCGCGCGGCCAGCACCTCAAACCGTAACTTCGAAGGCCGCCAGGGTAAGGGTTCACGTACTCACCTGGTGTCGCCGCTCGTGGCTGCAGCAACCGCAATTCGCGGCACGCTTTCAAGCCCAGCCGACCTCGAAGGAGAAATCTAATGGAAAAGTTTGAAAGCTACACGGGCGTTGGTGTTCCGCTACGCCGCAGCAACGTCGATACCGACCAGATCATCCCAGCCGTCTACCTAAAGCGCATCACCAAGACCGGTTTCGAAGATGCCCTGTTCGCAGCCTGGCGCAACGACCCCGATTTCATTCTCAACCAGGATGCCTACCGAACCGGTACGGTGCTTTTCGCCGGCCCAGACTTTGGCACAGGTTCTAGCCGCGAGCACGCTGTCTGGGCGCTGCGCGATTACGGCTTTAAGGCGGTTTTCTCATCTAAGTTCGCCGACATTTTTAGAGGCAACTCGGGCAAGCAGGGCTTGGTTACCGGCATCATATCCGACGCCGACATCGAAAAGATTTGGCTAGCCCTCGAGGCAAACCCTGGGCTCGAAGCCACGGTCGACCTGGTTGCCAAGACAGTTGCCGTAGCCGACATCCGTGTTGAATTCGAGATTGACGAATACACTAGGTGGCGTCTACTTGAAGGGCTCGATGACATCGGGCTCACCCTGCGAGACGAACAGTCGATCACCGACTTTGAGGCGAAACGAGAGGCTTGGCGCCCCAAGACTCTCCCGGCCAAAGGAGCCTAATGAGCCAGATCACCGTTAAAGGTGGAAAGCCGCTGGTGGGTCGAGTAGACGTTCGTGGCGCTAAAAACCTCGTAACCAAGGCCATGGTCGCTGCCCTGCTCGGCGACACCGCCAGCGAATTGCGTGAAGTGCCACACATTAGCGACGTTGAGGTTGTTTCGAGCCTGCTCAAACTTCACGGCGTACTGATCACCCACGACGACGCAGGCGTTATGACCCTCGACCCGTCAAACGTAAAGTCGGCCCGCATGGTCGACATCGACGCACACGCCGGTTCGTCGCGTATTCCGATTCTTTTCTGTGGCCCACTCCTGCACCAACTCGGCGAGGCCTTCATTCCAAACCTCGGAGGTTGCTTCATTGGCGACCGACCAATCGATTTCCACTTGGATGTTCTGCGCAACTTTGGGGCAGTCATCGACAAGGCCGAGAATGGCATTCGAATTAGTGCACCTAACGGTTTGCACGGCGCAAAGATTGAGCTGCCGTACCCGAGCGTTGGAGCAACCGAGCAGGTTCTGCTCACCTCGGTTCGCGCCGAAGGCGTTACCGAGCTCAGCGGTGCTGCCGTTGAACCCGAAATCATGGACCTCATCGCCATCCTGCAAAAGATGGGCGCAATCATCTCGGTTGACACCGACCGCGTGATTCGCATCGAAGGTGTGAAGAGCCTCGGCGGTTACAACCACAGCGCACTTTTCGACCGCAACGAAGCCGCTTCTTGGGCGGCAGCGGCACTGGCAACCAACGGCGACATCTTTGTTGGCGGGGCTCGTCAGCAAGAAATGATGACCTTCTTGAACGTGTTCCGCAAGGTTGGGGGCGCGTTCGACATTCACGATGACGGTATTCGCTTCTACCACCCGGGCGGCGACCTTCAACCCGTGGTTATCGAAACCGACGTGCATCCTGGCTTTATGACCGACTGGCAGCAGCCGCTGGTGGTTGCCCTAACCCAGGCAAAGGGCCTTTCGATCGTTCACGAGACGGTTTACGAAAACCGATTCGGTTTCACCGATGCTCTCGTGCAAATGGGCGCTCAGATACAGATCTACCGCGAGTGTCTGGGCGGGCATCCCTGTCGATTCGGTCAGCGAAACTTCAACCACTCGGCCGTAATCTCTGGGCCAACCGCGTTGCACGGCGCCGACATTCGGGTGCCAGACCTTCGCGGTGGCTTTAGCCACATGGTGGCAGCACTAGCCGCCGAAGGTGTATCAAACGTCACCAACGTGCAACTGATCTCTCGGGGTTATGAACATTTCTTGGCAAAGCTCGAGGCGCTCGGGGCCGAATTCACCTATACGGAGTAACTGATGGCTAAAAAGAAATCCGGCGACTTTTTGAAGATGCCCAAGATTCACAAGAATGAGCCCAACTTCGCGACCCGCATAGTTGCAAATTTGCTCGGTGGCTTCGTTCGAGTCTTGTTTCGCACCAAGGTTGAAGGGCTAGAAAACCTGCCAAAAACCGGCGGCTACGTGCTGGCGGCCAATCACGTTACCTACCTCGACGCTCTGGCTGTGGCCTATATGGTTTACTTCCAGGCTCGTCGCACCCCGCACTTTCTGGCAAAGGGCAACTTGTTCAAAACTCGTCTAGTCGGCGACATACTTATAGCCTGCGAGCAGGTGCCGGTTTACCGTGGCGGCCACTCAAACCGTGAACCTATGGATGCTGCGCACGCTGTGCTCGAAGCCGGCCGCGTAATCACGATTTTTCCCGAGGGTACGCTAACTCGTGAACCAAACGGCTGGCCGATGCGAGGCAAGATCGGCGCGCTAAAGCTTGCGCTCGACTGTAATGTTCCGTTTATCCCGATGGCTCAGTGGGGCAGCGAACAGGTGCTCGCCACCTATTCGAAAAAACTTCGGCCAAAGCCGTGGCACCCTGTGCGCATGATCATTGGCAAACCACTCGACCTCGATAAATATCGTGGTCGCAAACTCACCAACTCAGAGTTCACCGAAGTAACCGAGATGGCGATGCGCGAGATTATCAAACTAACCGAAGTGCTGCGAGGCGAGAAAGCGCCAGAAGGCATCTTTGACCCGCGCGATCACGGCCTAGCCGAATACGGAAACTTCAAGAAGGGCCCTAAGAAGCAGGTGGGCGAATGACCACTCGCGTAGCCGTCATGGGTGCCGGTTCGTGGGGTACCACCTTCGCCAAGGTTCTTGCCGACGCCGGTAACGACGTTATTCTTTGGGCTCGTCGCCCAGATTTGGCCGACGAAATCAACCAGGAACACAGAAACGGCGACTACCTGCCTGGCATCGAGTTGCCTGAGGGTTTGAAAGCATCCTCGGATGTCGCAACCGTGCTCGCCGGTGCTGAGCAGGTTTATCTGGCGGTACCATCGCAGTCGCTTCGTTCAAACCTCCTTGAGTGGCAGGGCCTTATTGCCAAAGATGCCATTCTGGTGAGCCTAATGAAGGGTGTCGAAAAAGACACCGGCTTGCGAATGAGCGAGGTGATTGCCGAGGTTACCGGGTTCGACCTAGACCAAATTTGTGTCGTGAGCGGCCCCAACCTTTCGCTCGAGATTGCTGCCGAGCAACCAACCGCATCGGTTGCCGCCTGTATGTCGCGCGACAACGCCGAAGCTGTCGCCAAGGCATCATCGAACGCCTACTTCACCACCTTTACCAACACCGATGTTATTGGCACCGAGTTTGGCGGAATTCTCAAGAACCTCATTGCTGTGGCAATCGGTATCGTCAACGGTGTTGGCTATGGCCAGAACACCAAGGCTTCGATCATGACCCGCGGTTTAGCCGAGATCTCTCGATTCGCGGTTGCCCACGGCGCAAAGTCGAAAACCATGAACGGCCTCGCCGGTCTTGGCGACTTAATCGCAACGGCCGAATCACCACTTTCGCGCAACCACAAGGCCGGCGAAATGCTCGGCAAGGGCTACCGACTCAACGAGGTAATCAAGCGACTCTCGCAAACCGCCGAGGGTCTAGCTTCGATTGCGCCGGTGCTGGCACTAGCCGAAGCCAAGGGCATCAAGATGCCGATCGTCGAACAGGTTTATCAGGTGATGCAGGGCAAGATGCATCCACGTGAAATAGCCCCGCACCTAACCCACGAGTCAGACGAACCTCAGGGGGAGTAGATGGCTAAAACTCGCGTTTTGCTGCTTTTCGGTGGTCGTTCATCGGAGCACTCGATCTCTTGCGCAACCGCTGCCGGCGTAATGGGTGCGATCGACCGCAACCGTTTTGAGTTGGTTCCCGTTGGCATCACCCGCGGCGGCACTCTGGTTCCGGTGGTCGACGACGCCGCAAAATGGGCTCTCACCGAAGGCGAGCTCCCGACCGTTGAGTTCGCTGGCACCAAATGCATTTGGCCCGAACTTGGCGACAAAGAACTTCGCACTATCGACGAAGATGGCAAGGTAGCTTCACTCGGCGAAATCGATGTAGTTTTTCCGGTGCTGCACGGCCCTTACGGCGAGGATGGCACCATCCAGGGGTTTCTCGAACTGCTAGACATGCCTTACGTGGGTAACGGCGTTTTTGCTTCTGCCGCGGGCATGGATAAAGAATTTACGAAGGCACTGTTTCAGGCTGCCGACATTCCGGTAACTCCGCACGTGGTTATTCGCGAGCGCCAGTGGCTAAACGACCCGGAGCATGCTCTGGCCAATGTTGCCAAGCTTGGGGCACTTCCGCTTTTTGTTAAGCCCGCCCGCGCGGGTTCTTCGGTTGGCGTTTCTAAGGTTAGCGACATGGCGGAGTTTGCCGACGCCGTGGCCCTCGCCCTAGATAACGACAACAAGGTTGTTGTTGAGCGAGGTTTGGTTGGCCGCGAGGTTGAGTGCGCCGTTTTGGGCGGTCGCGATGGCAAGCGCGCACGCGTTTCGGTAGCCGGTGAAATTATTGTTACGGGTCGCGACTTTTACGACTTCGAAGCCAAGTACCGCGACGAATCTTCGGTTGAGTTGGTTGTGCCAGCCGACCTAACCCCGGCTGAACTAGACAAGATGCAGTCGATTGCTCGTCGAGCTTTCGAAGCTATCGGTGGCGCAGGCCTCGCGCGCGTCGACTTCTTCTTGACCAAAGATGGATTCTTCGTAAACGAGATCAACACCATGCCGGGCTTCACCCCGCTATCGATGTTCCCAATGCTTTGGCAGGCTAGCGGAATCGCATACGCCAACCTGATTTCTGAGCTCATCGACCTAGCCCTGGAGGGGCATCTCTAACCTGAGCAGCGATTCGATGCCTTCGCACGGGTGACCGCGGCGGCTAGTTCATCGAGCACGGCAGCTCCCGAGGCAACCTTCGAATCGACAATAACTTCGCTGGCTGGTTTGCGCGCAAAGGTGATGAATCGGTAAGACGGTGCGGCCGAATCATCCACGAGCCAATCGACATTCGAGGTTGTTACGCAAGTGAGCTTGCTCACGTCTACCGGTGCAACACCGCAGCGAAACAGCACCGATGCGGGGGAGCCCCAAGCCGCGGTCGACTGCGCGTTGGTGCTGCGGCGGGCAAGATTCACGATGCTGTCGGGCAGTCGCACCATCTCTTCGGCGCAAATGTAATCGTTGGCCTCTGGTGCCGCTTCGAGGTTTACCGCTTGGGAGCACCCCGTGAGTCCAGCCCCGAGCAGCAACAGCCCAGCCAGGCTTGCCGTTAGTCGCAAATTCTTCATCGATTACAGGCTACCTTTGATTCGTGGCTACACCTGAAACCGTTGGATCGCTGGGCGAGATTGAAGCGCTCAAGCGCGCTGTTTCGCGTCTAAACCAGGGCGAGCACGCTATCGTCGGTTCGGGCGACGACGCAGCCGTAGTAGCAACCACCGACGACCGCTTCGTGGTGACTACCGACACCATGATCGAGGGTCACGACTTTAGGCTCGACTGGTCGAGCTTCTACGATTTGGGTTTCAAAGCGATTGCTACAAATGTCTCGGATGTCGCTGCCATGGGAGCCACCCCAACCGCGCTCGTGGTCGCTATCTCGGTGCCGGCAAGTACGCCCATTGCAAATCTCGAGGCTTTTGCCGATGGTCTGCGCGACGGCTGCCAACAGCTCGCCCCGGGTGCAGCCGTGGTTGGCGGCGATCTAGCGGCCAGCGATCAGGTGTTTATCTCGGTAACCGCTCACGGAGCGCTCAACGGGTTAGTACCGGTGCTGCGCTCGGGGGCCAAAGTTGGTGACATCGTGGCTGTGGCGGGCACTCTCGGTCGTGCTGCGGCAGGCTTGGCGCTGCTTTCTTCGGGCAATAAAGATGCCGTCTCGGCATACGACGACTTTGTAGCAGTTCAACTTCGCCCGAGGCCACCGATTTCGGCCGGACCCGAAGCCGCCAGCTCTGGCGCAACTTCGATGCTCGATGTTTCAGACGGTCTAATCAAAGATGCCGGCCGAATCGCCCGAGCTTCGAACGTGACCATCGCGCTAAACCGCAAAGACCTCGATGGTTTTGTAGCCATGGTTGAAGAGCCAGCGCGCGCCATCTCGGCTAACGCACTCGACTGGGTGCTTTTTGGTGGCGAAGATCACTCGCTGCTCGCTACCTTTGCGCAGGGTGCGGCAGTACCAAAGCAGTTCAAACCGATTGGGGTTGTTGCCGAGGCAAACACCCTTGCAGGCGTCACTCTCGATGGCGATATCTTGCCGGAGCGCGGCTGGGATTCGATTCGGGGCTAAGCCGTCGGCTACTTGTGCAGTGCCGAGTTTAGCGTGATGCCAACTCCGCTTCGAGGCGTTGCCTCGACCCGTCCGGTTACCGAGTTGCGACGAAACAGCAGGTTGGCAACCCCAGAGAGCTCCACAGCCTTCACGGCACGCTCACCCGAGTCGTCGACTAGTGTCACTTTGGTTCCGGCGGTTACATAGAGACCAGCCTCAACCACCGAGTCGTCGCCAATCGAAATGCCAACTCCCGCGTTAGCGCCGAGTAGGGCTCGAGCGCCAATCTTCACGCGTTCTTTTCCGCCGCCAGAAAGCGTGCCCATGATTGAGGCCCCGCCACCGATGTCTGATCCATCGCCAACCACCACGCCTTGCGAGATGCGACCTTCAACCATGGCAATACCGAGCGTGCCGGCATTGAAGTTTACGAAGCCCTCGTGCATGATCGTGGTGCCCGGTGCGAGGTGTGCGCCAAGACGAACTCGCGAAGCATCGGCGATGCGAACCTTGGCTGGGGTTACGTAGTCGACCAACCTTGGAAACTTGTCGATTGCGTGAATGGCAACACCAGCGCGCTGAAGCATCGGACGCAGTGCATCGAGCTCTTCAATGGCAACGGCACCTGCCGAGGTGAAGGCAACGATAGGCAGATTTGGTAGCAGCGCATCGAGGTTGATGGTGTTTGGCTTCACCAGGAGGTGAGAGAGCAGGTGCAGGCGCAGGTAGGCGTCGGCGGTGCTGGTTACCGGCAGTTGCAGATCGATCTCGGTGCGAACGACTTGAACGGTTACGTTTCGACGAGCATCGTGGCCAACCAGGGCATCGAGTTGCTTAGGAACCACCCACAGGGCGTCGGTCTTTGGAGCTTCGCCGAGCTGCGGGTTTGGATACCAAACGTCTAGCACCGAACCCGAAGCCGAAATCGACGCTAGGCCGTGGCCCCAGGCCTTGTCTGCAATGTATGTCTCTGAACTCACAGGTCAATGTTACGGGTAGGCTCGTTACGTGACCTCGCTATCTCTCAATACTGACGCGGATGTTGTCGAACTAACCCGCCAAATTTGCGACATCGAATCGGTGTCTGGCAACGAAAAGGCGCTCGCCGATGCCATCGAAAGCGCCTTGCGCAGTGTAGATCACCTAGAAGTCATTCGCGATGGAGACGCCATCGTCGCACGCACAAACCTCGGTAGAGCCAAACGCGTTGTAATCGCTGGGCACATTGACACCGTTCCGGTTGCCGGCAATCTTCCGGTCAAGTTTTTACAGTTCGAACGCGAGCAAGTGCTCTGGGGTCGCGGCACGGTCGACATGAAGGCCGGCGTTGCAGTGCAACTCAAACTGGCCACCACCATCAAAGAACCCAACGTCGACGTCACCTGGGTTTTCTACGACCACGAAGAGGTCGAGGCGTCGCTCAATGGTTTGGGTCGAATCTCACGCACCCGTCCAGATCTGCTCGAGGCGCAGTTTGCAGTGCTCTGCGAGCCATCCTCAGCACAGGTCGAGGGCGGCTGCAATGGCACCATGCGCATCGATGTTCGCACCAACGGCGTAAAGGCCCACAGCGCGCGACCATGGATGGGCGAGAACGCGATTCACAAAGCCGCCGAGGTGCTCACCCGCCTAGCTCAAAACGTGCCAGCCGAGATTGAGGTTGACGGCCTGGTTTACCGCGAGAGCCTTAATGCCGTTCTCATCGGCGGAGGTATCGCCACAAACGTCATTCCCGATGCATCGGTGATTACCGTCAACTACCGATTCGCACCGAGCAAGTCGGCAGCGCAGGCCGAAAGTTATCTTCGCGAATTCTTCGTTGGGTTCGACGTTGAGGTGATCGACTCCGCCGAGGGCGCACGCCCAGGCCTCGACCTTCCAGAAGCCGCAGCCTTCGTGGCGGCAGTTGGTTCGACTCCAAAGCCTAAATACGGTTGGACCGACGTGGCACGATTCTCGGCCCTTGGAATTCCCGCAGTCAACTTTGGCCCGGGCGACCCAAACAAGGCTCACGCCGACGACGAAAACGTGCCGGTCTCACAGATTTACGCATGTGAAACCGCGCTTGCCAAGTGGCTAACCGCATAGATTTTCAAGCATCCAAGTGAACGCGCGCCTGACCCAAATAGCCAGCCGCTGGTGGTTCAAAGTGAGCGCCATCTGGTTGGCCACAAGACTGGTTACCTTGGCCATTTTTCTCGTCGCCGCCAGCTTGCAGGGCGATAACTACTGGACCAAGGCCCAGCCGTCGTACTTTGACTTTCTAAACATCTGGGATGTCGAGTGGTATGGCCGTATCTTCGACCACGGTTACCCAACCTCGCTGCCGGTGAATGCCGATGGCCTTGTGGTGCAAAACGAGTGGGCGTTCATGCCGCTGTTTCCAATGTTGGTGCGAGTGCTCGCGGCTTTTACGGGGCTCGAGTGGCGCTTTGCGGCGCCGATTCTCGCCACCCTGTTTTCATTTTTTGCGGCAGCGCTAATCTTCAAACTTTTCACTCGACTGATGCCAGAGCGACAGGCGCTTTGGGGCGTTGCGCTGGTTGGTCTCTGGTGTGCGAGCCCCGTGCTTCAAACCGGTTACGCCGAGAGCCTTGCACTTGCCTTCGTTGCTTGGGCTCTTGTTCTCATTCACGATCGCAAATACTTGGCGTCACTGACTCCTATTGCTCTGCTCACCTTCACGCGGCCGGGTTCACTCGCGCTAGCTTTCACCCTGACGTTGATCTGGGCAGTTCGTTTTGCGGTTGCACGTCGCGGCGGCGAAGCATTCTCGAGCCCGCAGAGGTTGCGGCTAGGTGTTGCTGCAGTTGCGGCATCCGCGATCGGTTTTGCTTGGATGCTCACAGCCTGGGTTTTCACCGGCCGCCCCGATGCCTATCTCGCCACCGAACTTGCCTGGCGTTCTGGCTATCTTGGCGATAACCGCCTCACGCCTTTCGAGGGTTGGCTCGCGAGCTTCAACTTTCACTTCGGACAGCCGGTTGGGGCTTTCGCGCTGCTGGCCGTGGTTCTCTTTACTGCCTACGTGCTCACTTGGCCGTCGGTTCGAGCCTTGGCCGCCGCGCATCTGTGGGTAATAGCCTATTTCGTGTATCTGCTCGCGGTGTTCTTTCCTCAGTCGAGCACCTGGCGCATCCTGTTGCCCGCATTTCCACTCTTGGGCGCGCTTGCCGGCCCGGTTTCGCGCTCGAATCGACTTGTTCAAGTTGTTTTGGTCGCTGCGCTGATCGCTATGCAAATCTGGTGGTTGCTAACTTGCTGGAACTACACGGCACCCGATTTCACTCCTCCGTAAACGATTTCAATTGAGCCCAAAGTACACAGTTTTCGCAAGCGTTACCATTTAGAAACCTCCGAGCGTAGATTGGGGTTTTTTACTGCCCAAACATGTGAGAAAATTAACTATCTGGCAGAGACGCCAAGCATCAAGGAGTATCAAATGGCAGCAATGAAGCCTCGCACCGGAGACGGTCCGATGGAAGCCGAACGCGAACCTCGCGGACTCATCGTTCTTCGAGTACCACTCGAAGGCGGAGGCCGTTTGGTGGTTTCGGTGAACGACGAAGAAGCCAAGAACCTCTACAAGGTTCTTGAGGGTGTCGTCAAGAAATAAGCTTTCCAAAAAAATAAGCCGACCCCCCAATGGTCGGCTTATTTTTTTGGTGCGATCAAAAGATCGATTTTGCTAATAAATGGTCGGGCTGATCCTGGTGACCTTCATGTTGAAGATAGTCTTCGGAGCATCCCAAACCAGAGTGTCCCAAGCGCTAACAGTGACTTCAGGGCCCGGTAACCAGACACCGGTCTCACTAGAGGCATTTGAGCAAACTTGATTCGTGATTGCCACAGAATCTCGCGTGTACCAAATGCAGACGCGCAAAATCCTCTCGTTTAGATAGATGTTTCCGGCAGCGCCTGGCGATAGCTCTCGCTGGCATACTTCTACTGCCGCATTGGGATCAAGTAGATAGAGGTCTGGATCGAGCGTTTCGCCGTTCGAGGCTGTGGAACTGCAAACAAGTTCGACAGGAGATAGAGCCTGTAAGTCCACTGGGGCCGCGAACGTGCCGTTCATTATGCCAAGTGCTAAAAATGTTGCAATCATATTTCTCCCCTAAATGGTTTCTGATGTCGCAACTCAGATTCCGACTCTCGTGCTTCGTAAGACCCTTCGTTGCTATATCGATAAACGATAGTATTGTTTATCGATAGAAGTCAATTTTTTGGAAGGTCCAGCATCATGCAATCAAGCACCAAGACGGCAACGTTATTTGCCGGAATCGCTATCTGGATTCTGGTCATTATTGGCGTTGCATTGCTCGGTCTCTTTATTCCGACCTTGAGCGGTGAGTTGAGCCGAATGTATTCAGATTACGCTCAGGATGCCTTAACCATTCAACTTCTTCTATCAAGCGTGGTGGCCGCGGGTTTGATGAGCTTGTTATCGATCGCTTGGCTGCTCAGGCGTCTCAAGAATTCTCAACTGCTGCAAGAGCCATCTCTTCGAGTCGTCGGTCTTTTGATGGTTTCCTTGTTCGGTGTGGCGGCAAGTTTCGCCGCCTTGCTCGCATGGCTTGGTTCTAAAAATACCTTGCCCCCTTCAGTTCTGCTTTTGTTGGTCGTCGCAACTCTTTTGGCCGCAGCGGCGGCATTAGTGGTTGCCTCTCTTAGGAGCGTGCTCCTAGAAGCAACGTCAGCACGCCAAGATCTAGAGGGAGTCATCTAGTGCCGATCGTGGTTGATTTCGAACGGCAGCGCGTTGCAAAAGGGCTGACAGTTGCCGAATTAGCCGAACTCGTGGGCATCACGCAAGCAAATCTGTTCGTATTGAAGAGCAATCGCGGCAAGGCCATTCGCTTTTCAACGCTAGAAGCAATTTGCAAAGTGTTGGACTGCCAGCCCGGTGACATCCTTCGTTACGAGGATTCACCCGAAGTTCTTTAGAGCGTGTGCTTGCTGGCTAGCAGTAGCCCATCGCCAACCGGCGAAAGAGTTGTGATGAAGTCGTCGTTGTTTACGAAGAATCGCAGCGCGTTTCGGTAGATGCCGGTGACTTCATCGCGAATTGCAGGGTCTGGCACGCGATCGCGCCATAGGGCGTGAGCCACAGCGATGATTCCGCCAGGACGAAGCAACCTCGAGGCCTCGCGAATCTGCAACTCGAGAGTTTCGCGGTCGGCATCTAAGAAAACTAAATCGTAGGCGGCATCGGCCATGTTAGACATCACGTCGGAGGCTCGACCGTGAATTACACGTGTGCGAGCTGGAGAAATCTTTGCATCTTTGAACGAGGCACGAGCCGCGGTTTGGTGGTCGCCTTCGGTGTCGATCGTGGCAAGCACGGCATCTTTGTTGCCAGAGAGCAGCCAAAGACCCGAGACGCCAGCGCCTGTGCCGGCCTCGACGATGGCCTTAGCGCCAAGTGCCGAAATCAGCAAAGCGAGGTGCGCACCAGTTGATGGCGTGATGCACTCGATGCCCAGTTCGTCGGCTCGAGAGCGCGCGCGAAGCATCGCTTCGGTCTCGTCGCTGAACTCTTCTGCGTACTTCCACGATGTGATCTTGTCTACCATTTGCTTACCTTGCCTCACCAAAAGGATATCGCTGTGTGCCCCAACATCCTTGGAGGAGGTAACCTAGTTCTCGTGTTTGGTCTCAGCGGAGAAAAGTTGCTCATCTTGGGCGTTCTCGCTGCCATGATTCTCGGGCCAGAGCGTTTGCCCGAATATGCGCGTAAGTTAGCGCAGTTTGTAAAGAGTCTAAGAAAGATGGCCGACGGCGCTCAGAGCCAACTTAAAGAAGAGCTAGGCGATGGTTTCGACGACGTCGACTGGCGCAAGCTCGACCCGCGGCAATATGATCCGCGCCGCATCATTCGTGAAGCACTGCTCGAAGATGAACCGATGCTGGGCACCGAACTCAACAAACCTAAAACCGCTAAACGCCTAGCGCCGGGCGAGACCGCCCCTTTCGACTCAGAAGCTACCTGAGCGCAACTTCAGTAAGCGCTAACCAACTCAGCAACTCCCAAAACCAGTTCGGCTAGCCGAAGGTTTTTAGAAACTTGCTGAGTAGCTTCATTAGGGGAGCCATGCGCTTCCAGTCGCGACCACGAGTTGGCAAAGTCATCCATGTTGCAGCAACACCAACTGTTCTGGTGTCGGTGAAACGAAGCAAACCCTGGCGACCATTGCGGCGCCCCATTCCCGATGCCTTCATGCCACCCATAGGCGACTCCATCGATGCAAACGATGCCCTGAAGCCTTCATTGATGTTCACGCTGCCGGCCTTTATGCGGGATGCCACCTTGATCGCTTCGCGCTGAGGGCCAATCACGCTAGCGTTTAGACCAAACTCGGTGTCATTAGCTTTGGCCACGGCGTCGTTGATGTCGTCGTAGCCCTCGACGGCAACTACTGGGCCAAAAACCTCGCTGCGATACATGCGAGCGCCTTCGTTGACGTCAACCACAACTGCTGGCTTGAAGAAGTAAGGGCCGTCGGCAGGGTCGGCAACGCCACCGGTCAAAACGTGAGCGCCGTGCTCCTTGGCGTCTTCGATGAACGAGCTCACTCGGTCGAACTGAGCCTTTGAGGTGAGCGAACCGATGTCGGTGTCGAAGTTGCCGGTCTTGCCAAGTTGCAGCTGCTCGACGCGGCTGACTAACTCGAGAATGTAGGCATCTTTGATGCTGTTGTGAACGTAAACGCGTTCGGTTGATACGCACAGCTGCCCGGCCGAACCGAATGCTCCAGCGATAGTGATTTCGGCGGCGTGGTCAACTTTTGCTCCAGGCAAAATGATCATCGGGTTTTTGCCACCGAGTTCGAGCGAGTAACCGATTAGTCTCGTGGATGCTCGCGCAGCCACGGAGCGGCCAGTGTTGGTAGAACCGGTAAATGCCACGTAGTCGACTCGGTCGGTGATTGCGTTACCGACGGTTGCGCCGTCTCCGGCCACGATGGTCCAAACGCCTTCAGGTAGACCCGCCTCAATCGCCATGAGGCGACAGAAAAGAACCGTTAGGGGAGTCTGGTTGTCTGCCTTCTGAATCACGGTGTTACCGGCCGCCAGCGCGGGCAGAACATCGAGCATGGTTAGAGCCAGCGGGTAGTTCCAGGGTGTGATCACACCAACGACGCCAACCGGTTCATGCTCCACCCAGGTGCGCGTGAGCACCGGAACACCTCCGCTGGTGGCTTCTTTGGCCATGAACTTTGGTGCGTGCTTGCCGTAGTAGCGGGCACCGCCGGCACCGCCCGCAAATTCTTCAAACGCGTGGCCGCGTGACTTGCCGGTTTCTAACTGCAAGACGTCTAGCATCTTGTCTTGGTTGGCGAACATCACATCGTGAAGTCGAGCCAGAATGGCCGCACGCTCCCGCACCGGGGTGGCTGCCCAAGCCGGAGCTTGAAGGCGCAGCCTTGCAATCGCTTCGCCAACCTGCTCTTCGCTGAGTTGAGGCACATCGGTGATGCGTTTCGCGTTGACTGGATTAATCAGTGGCACATGTTGCTCGCTCGCAGGAAAGTGCGAGAGCAGTGCTGAGATGCTGGTGTCGGTCACACGCTCAGTTTAAGTCGGCGACCCGATAATCCCAGCTGGTCTTCGGCAAATTTGTCGGCAATCTTCAGAATCTGTTCGGCCGCTAAATCTTGCGGGTTGGCAAAAACAACCGGGATGCCCGCATCGGAGCCTTCTCGTAAGCCAACCGATATCGGCACCTGGGCTAGCAGTGGCACGTTTTGTCCTGATAGCGCACAGAGGCGATCGGCTACCGCTTGGCCTCCTCCGGCGCCAAACAACTCGAGCCGCGAGCCATCGGCTTGTTCGAGCCAAGCCATGTTTTCGATCACGCCAAAGATTTTCTGACCGGTCTGCAAGCCCACCGCGCCCGAGCGCTCGGCAACGTCTGATGCGGCAATCTGCGGAGTAGTAACCACAACGTGCTTTGCGGTTGGCAGCGACTGCCCGAGGCTGATGGCGATGTCACCGGTGCCGGGCGGCAGATCGATTAGAAGAAAGTCGAGGTCGCCCCAGTACACATCGACCAAGAATTGCTCGACGGCACGGTGCAGCATTGGGCCGCGCCAAGCCACCGGTTTGTTGTCGTCGAGAAACATGCCAATCGAAATGACTTTTACGCCGAAGGCAACCGGAGGCAAAATCATTTCGTCGAGTCGGGTTGGCTTATCGGTAATTGAAAGCTGCCCGGGAATGCTAAAACCGAAGATGTCGGCATCGACCAAGCCAACGCGCAAACCGCGAGCGGCCAGAGCTACGGCCAGGTTGGCGGTGAGTGTCGACTTTCCGACCCCACCCTTGCCAGAGCCGATCAAGAACACGCGAGTGAGGGTGTCGGCCCCAAACGGGTTCGATCGGGGAGCCCGGCCGCCGAGCAGATTCTCTTTGAGCACGGCACGTTCTTGCGCCGACATCACATCGAGGCGAACGTCAAAGACTCGGTCGCCCTCAATCGATGCCAGCGCGGTTTCGACATCGCTGCGAATCGTGTCGGCAGCGGGGCACCCGGTAACCGTCAACTTGATCTGAACCGAAACGCTCTGGTCGGTTTCAACTATTTCGCCGACCATGCCGAGTTCGGTGATGGGGCGTCGAAGTTCTGGGTCGATTACCTTCGCTAGCGCAGAAGTAACCAGTGCGTTTAGGCTCATTTGCCTGGCTTTGAAGGCTTCTGCGGCTTACCGTCGCGCAGTTCCTCGAGCAGATCGCGCATCATGTCGCGCAATTCGTCGCGAACGTAATCTTTGGTGGCGAGCTCTTCCATGGCGATGCGCAGGGCAACCACCTCGCGTGCAAGATACTCGGTGTCGGCCAAGTTACGCTCGGCACGCTGACGGTCTTGTTCGAATTTCACGCGGTCGCGGTCATCCTGGCGGTTCTGTGCTAACAAGATCAGCGGCGCTGCGTACGAAGCCTGCATCGAAAGAATCAGGGTGAGCAACGTGAAGTTGGTTAGGCGCGGGTCAAACTGCACGTTGATTGGTGCGAGCGTGTTCCAAGCCAACCAAACCGCACAAAATACGGTCATGCCAATCAAGAAGCCGCCGGTGCCCATTGCGCGAGCAAAAGCCTCGGATGCCCGACCGAACTTTTCAGGGTCGATGCTTAGGCGTGGCACAAAGCGTGAGCGTGCCTCGATGGGTGCGTCGAGTCGGTCGCGGATCTTTGCCATGGGGCACCTCCTAGTCTTCGTTTCGCCAGTCTTCTGGCAGCAAGTGGTCGAGCACGTCGTCGACGGTGACTACGCCAATTAGGCGGTGTTCTTCGTCAACAACCGGCAGCGCAACCAAGTTGTAGTTGGCCAGTGTTCTGTGTATTTGCGAGATTGGTGTGTGAACCGAAACTGGTTCGAGCTCGGTGTCGAGCAATGTTCCAAGTCTCTCATGCGGTGGGTAACGCAGCAATCGCTGAAAATGAACGGTGCCCAGGTAGCGGCCGGTCGCGGTTTCGTAGGGCGGCAGGGTGACAAACACTGAAGCTGCTAGTACCGGTGAAATTTCTTTGCGGCGAATCAGAGCCATGGCCTCGGCAACTGTGGTGTCAGCCGAACAGATCAGCGGTTCGGTGGTCATCAGACCACCTGCCGAGAATTCGTCGTATTGCATGAGCTGACGAATGTCGTCGGCTTCTTCTTCGTCCATGAGCTCGAGAATGGCCTCGGTGCGGGCCTCCGGAAGGTTAGCCATTAGGTCGGCTGCGTCATCCGGCTCCATGAGGTCTAGAACTTCGGCGGCACGTTCGTCGTCGAGTTCCTGAATAATTTCGATCTGCTCTTCTTCTGGCAGCTCTTCAAGCACGTCGGCCAAGCGCTCATCGTCTAGCTCTTCGGCAACCTCAACCATGCGCTCGTCGGGTAGATCCATCAGCGCAGATGCAAGGTCGGCTGGGCGAAGTTCGGAGTAGGTCGCAATCAGTTGCTGAGCGCTCTGGTTCTCGTCGCCGCTAGGGTTCTCGGTTACCTTGTCCCAGGCCGCAAACAGAGTTTCTCCGCGCGCAAAAGGAGACACCGAAGTCTTGGGGCGACGAAGAAAAAGCTCGCTCACCGACCAGTCTTGGTTCTTACCCTGCTCGATCGAAAGGTCTTCGATTTGGGCCACGCCAGAGCCATCAACCATGTTGACTTTGCGACCCAAAATTTCGGCAATCGCGCGAACTTCGCGGCCACGCTGAGCAAAGCGACGAAAGTCGATGATGCCGTTGGTGATTACCTGACCAGGTGCAATCGAGGTTACTCGGGTGATCGGAACCAGCACGCGACGGCGACCGGTGATTTCAACCAGGAGGCCGGTGGCCCGAGGGGCGCTCGATTTGCGGTACGACACAACCACGTCGATGACTTTACCCACTCGATCTCCGGCAGGGTCAAAGACGCCACAGCCCGCCAAACGGGCGACAAAAACTCTGGTTGCGCTCACAGAATAACCTTAGACGCTCGCTTGAAGGCCGTGGGAGAATAGCTGCGTGAACAATGGTCGAAGAAATCTTGGTCGAATCCCGATGCCCATGACTCAGGGCGAGGTTGTGGCAACCTTTGCCGAATACCGCGATGCGGTTGCTTACGTTGAAAAGCTGATGACTGCCGACTTTCCGCCGGGTTCGATTGCCATCGTTGGCAATAATCTGCGCAGCGTGGAGCGTGTGCGCGGTCGTATCTCGAACGCCAAGGTTGCCATCAGCGGCGCCTCTAGCGGTATGACCGTCGGCCTAATCATTGGCCTTTTGAGCCCAGTGTCGTCAAACAGTGCCGATGTGTTCGCCGTGACGGCAGCTGCTTTGGCGCAGCCAATGCTCGTTGGTGCAGGAGTTGGAATGCTGTTCAATATCGTGCGTTATTCGCTTTCGAAGAACAAGCGCACCTTTGCCAGCGTCTCAATGGCAATTGCTAAAGAATACGAAGTTCAGGTTCCTGGCAATCTTGTGGAACAAGCCAAGCGGGTAGCCGCCGGCGAAGCTCCTAAGAGTTCTTAGCCAACCAAGCTTCGATTTCATCCGGAGTGCGCGGCAGGGCCGCAGTCAAATTTTCAACACCGTTCTCGGTAACCAGTACGTCATCTTCGATGCGCACACCGATTCCGCGAAGCTCTTGCGGCACGAGCAGATCGTCGGGCTGAAAGTACATTCCCGGTTCGATAGTGAAGATCATGCCCGGCTTTAGTTCTTGTTCCAGGTAAAGCTCGCGTCTCGCCTGCGCGCAGTCGTGAACATCTAGGCCAAGGTGGTGGCTGGTGCCGTGAACCATCCAACGTCGGTGCAACTGGTTTTCGGGCTTGAGCGACTCTTCGCCACTGATATCGATGAAACCCCACTCGGCCACCGTGTTGGCAATTACTGCCATCGCCGTGAGGTGCAGTTCTTTGAACCTCACACCCGGTTTTGCAATCGCAAACACCGCATCGGCAGCCTTTAGAACCGCTTCGTAAACGCGGCGTTGAGGTGCCGTGAACTTTCCGTTGACCGGCATGGTTCGCGTTACATCGGCGGTGTACAAGCTATCTACCTCAACACCGGCGTCTAGCAGAAGCAGGTCGCCATCCCTAACCGCGCCATCGTTCACCACCCAGTGCAGCGTGCATGCGTGTGCGCCCGAAGCCGCGATGGTGTCGTAGCCGAGATCGTTGCCCTCAACGCGTGCCTGACCGTAGAAGACCGAGTCGACAATGCGCTCACCGCGCTCGTGCCCGATGGCGCGGTGCAGGTTACGTGCAACCTCTTCGAAACCCTTCACCGATGCGGCTACAGCTTTGCGCATTTCGGCGATCTCGTAGGCATCCTTGATAAAGCGCATCTCACTTACGAATTCGAGAAGGTCTTCGTCGCTGCCTTCTTCGCTCACGCGAACCACGTCTTCGTCGCGCACGTCGCCCATGAAATCGTCGAAGTCGCTGAGCGATTTTGTGCTCAGGTGTAGCAATGCCGAAACCTGCTCGAGGCTTGGGCGCTGACCAACCCAGAATTCACCGATGGTGGGGTTGGCAAAAAACTCTTGAGAGTCACGGCCGGCGGTTTCTCTAAAGAACAGAGTCGAAATCGGGGTGCGGTTGCGAGCGTCGATAGCCAGAATCGAGTCGGGAACCGTAGCAACGCCCCATCCGGTTAGGTGAGCGAATGCCGAGTGTGCGCGAAAGCGGTAGTCGGAGTCGTTTGAGCGAGTCTTGAGCGAACCGGCCTCAACCAGAATGAGCTTTCCAGTAAAAGCCTCACCAACGGTGCGTCGTCGCGCAGCTGCAAAGGGTGCCGCCTCGTGTGGGGCTGGCAGTTCGGTGTTCGAGTCGGCCCAATTGGCACCGATGAACTTCATGAAGTTATCGCTGGTTGGTCGGTGCGATCGGTTGTTTACGCGATCTGCCATTTTTTGTTCAGACTTCTTACTCATGCCTACATCCTCGCACCAAAATGGTCGAAGGTTGGGGCTAGTCTGAGATTGAAAAGAGGCTCATGAAAATCGATCTACACGTGCACACCGATGCATCCGACGGCACCGAATCGGTAGAAACGGTTTTCGCGCGGGCATCCGAGCTTGGTTTAGACGTGTTGGCAATCAGCGACCACGACACCACTTCAAACTGGGGTAAAGCTGCCGAGGCGGCGGTTGCAAATGACATGGGTTTTATTCCGGCCATCGAACTCACCACTCGCGCGATTCTGCCGGCAGAAGATGGCAGCAGAATCAAATTCGGCGTGCACCTTTTGGCCTACCTACCAAACCCCAACGATGGTGCGTTGGTTAAGTGCATGCGCGAAAGCGTTGAGGGTAGAGTTTCGAGACTTCAAGAAATCACCGAGAAAATCGCCAAAGATTACGCGCTCACCTGGCAAGACGTGGTCGATCAGGTGCAGGTTGGCGCAACGCTTGGTCGCCCCGCGGTTGCCGATGCGCTCATAGCAAACGGTCACTTCGTTGAACGTGGCGAGGTGTTCGAAACCATCTGGTTCAAGGGCAGCCCCTATTACGTTCCGAATCGAACCGTGCCTGAAACCCGTGACGCCATCGAGCTGGTTCGAGCAGCCGGAGGAGTGCCGATCATAGCTCACCCGCTGGCTCGCTCAAAAAACTTCGGTGCCGAAGGCGATTTTCCGCAGGAGCACTTTGAAGCGATGATCGAGGCCGGCCTGGCTGGCTTCGAAGTGGAACACCGTGAAGTTGAAGAGCGCTCGAGACGCTGGCTTCGAGAGATGGCGCGAAAGCACGATCTGATTACAACGGGATCGAGTGACTATCACGGCCAGCAGGGCAAGCTCAACGAAATTGGTGAAAACACCACTACTTTGCCAAACCTTCTTCGCATCGTCGACGAAGCAACCGGAACCAGCCCGGTAAATCTGCCTTTTTAGCTAGCGCTACCGCCGCGGGTTCGACGACGCTGACGGTTTGCCGAAGGGCGCTTGTGTTCGCCATCGCCGTGGGTTTCGGCAGCTGGAGCCTTTGGCGCAGACCCTGCACCAGAAGCATCCGACGCCGGTCGACGATTGTCGCTTCGCGCAGGACCGCGACCGCCAGAATTGCGATCATTTCTGCGTGAA
>JAHEAT010000008.1 GCA_024642605.1 Microbacteriaceae bacterium | reverse complement strand
TTGACATTTTGATTCTTACTTGGTGGCAGTCAGTGCGCGCTGACGGTCTTTTTTGGTGATTCGACGACGCTGACGAGGGTCGAATGCATCTCGAAGGCCATCGCCGATGAAGTTGATGCAGAGCGCGATCGAGATGATGAACAAACCTGGCCACCAGAACAACCATGGACGCGTTGCAAACGAGTCTTGGTAGGTGCTGATCAGCGAACCGAGCGATACGTCAGGAGCAACCACACCGAATCCAAGGAACGATAGACCGGTTTCTAGGAGGATAGCGCCAGACATCGAAAGGGTCACCGAAACGATGATGATTCCAACGGCGTTAGGCAAGATGTGCTTGAAGATGATTCGACGGTTGCTCGCTCCAGCAACACGTGCAGCGTCGACGAATTCTCGTTCTCTGAGGCTTAGGAACTCACCGCGAACTAATCGGGCCAGACCTGTCCACGAGAAGAGGCCTAGATAGAGGCCCAGAACCACGACACCGAGGTTTCCGACCTTGTAACCGATAACCGCACCGATGATGATTGCCGGAATGGTGATGATGAGGTCGGTAAGTCGCATTAGGAAGCCGTCGAGACGGCCGCGGAAGTAACCGGCAATTGCACCAATAACGGTTCCAATAATTCCACCCATGCCACCGATGATGATCATGACCATGATCGATTGCTCAGTTCCACGCATCACCAGCGCGAAATAGTCGCGTCCGATGTCGTCTTGACCGAAAGGGTGATCGCCCAAACCGAAGTTGGGTTGAGTTGGGTTGAGCTGAAGAGTAGGGCAGCCAGTCGCTCCGTCGTCACAGACTCCATCGCCGTAGCGAAGGTCGGAGAGATCAGTGATTCCATAGTGCCACCAACCTGGAACGGTGATCGGGTCTTTCTCTGAGCCCAAGTGCAGACCAGAGGCCGAGTAGGTGAACAGCACAATGAAGATCAGTGTTACGAGAGCAATCATGGCTCCGCGGTGACGTACGAAACGCTTGCGTACGAGCTGACCTTGGCTGAGTCCTTCAATCTCTTTGTTAGCAATTGCATTCTCGCCAGAGCCAACTGAGGTCTCTACTAAGTTTTTCTTCTTGCCGAACATGCTTATTCTCCAGTTCCTACGCGAATGCGTGGGTCGAGCGCCGAGTATAGGAGGTCAGAAATTAAGTTCGCCGACACCGCCAAAGTTGAAGTGATGATGAAGGTGCCCATGAGCAGGTTGAGGTCGAACGAGACGATTGCGACACGGAAGAGGGTTCCCATGCCTGTCCAGCCGAACACGCTCTCGGTGATGATTGCTCCACCCAAGATTCCCGCGAAGTCCCAAGCCATAAGAGTGGTCAAGGGAATCAGGGAGTTTCTGAATGCGTGTCGCATCACTACTGTGCGCTCGGTGAGACCCTTTGCGCGCGCGGTGCGAATGTAGTCCATGTTCAGAACTTCGAGGAGGTTACCGCGGGTGTAACGCACGTAGCCAGCGAACGAGATGATCGTCAGCGCGATTGTAGGCAGGATGATGTGCAGCAGCGAATCGAGCGAACCAAGCCAGAAGTCTGGCTCGTCGTTTAGCTGAAGCGTGATCATGTCATTGGTTTGCCCGATGGTTGGAATTGGTCGGTAAGAGACGAAGTCGTTGCTAACGTAAGGAACCCATTCCTGCATGAGGCGGTCGAGGAAGATCATTCCTCCGATTACAACTGCGGTGATAGCACTGGTTCTCATTACCGGTGCGCGGTCTTCCTTAGCGAACAAGTAACCAGCCACGAGGCCCACGATTACCGTTAGCACCGCTAGACCAACTAGAACCCAGCCATTCACGTTCTTGGTGAGTAAAAGCTGCACCGGGTAGTAAATGGCCAATCCAACTGCCACCATCGTTAGCGCGGCGTTGCGCGCTGGTTTGTTTGCGAGGCCGGTTGATGCGGTGGTGATGAGTAGCGCAGTTGCCAAACCACCGACTCCGATAAAGATCGGGCCGAGAACGGGAGACGCAAACCAGCCCGTGGCCGACAGCAACCAGGCGAAACCAGCCGATGCAGTGAAGGCCGTAGCCGAAACTATAGCGATTCTTCGCAAATCACCGCCGATGACACCGGCCCAGAAAATCGCCGAAACTATTCCAAAACCAAACAGCCACGGCCAACTGAGCGTGGGTTCGGCGAGCCAGTCATTGAACCCAATCGATAGAAACTGCTTGAGCAATACCGCGACCCAGAAGATTGGAAGCGAAAAGAAGAGGAACGAGATGAAGGTCACCGCGTAGTCGAATCGGCTGTACTGGCGAAGAGCCGTGATTACACCGATGGTGATGCCGAGCACGATTGCAATGACGGTGGCGGCCAGAACCAAGCGAATAGTGGTTGGAACGGCATTACCAATGGCCTCCGCTACGCTCTGGCCGGTGCGTGCGTTGCCCATTTGAAGGTTGCCCCAAAGGCCGCTGATGATTCCACCGAGCCACTTGAAGAAGCGGATTGGCGGAGGCGTGTTGAGGTCGAGCTGGCGAGTCAACGCTACGATCGTCTGCGCCTTCTTAGGGTCGCTACTGAGCTTGATTTCTTCAAGCGGGTCGCCGGCGATAGCTTCCAAGTTATAAACAAAGAAGCTCGAAGCCAAGAGGATGACGAGTAGCTGTGCAACTCGTCGACTCAAATAGGTCAGCATTTTTGGCCTTCCGTCACGTCAGCGTGACTCCTGAATTCGAAAAGGATTCGAATCTTAACAACGCTAGTAAGTCTACTTAAATTTGCCTGAACAAATGAAATGGCACCCGGATTGCTCCGGGTGCCATTTCGAGTGTTGCGACTAAAACCTAAGCGGTTTTAGTACTTCCACTCCCAGTAGTTCCAAACGAGGTTTGGAGTTAGTGGGGCCGGCTTCACATTCTTCAGTGCCTTGTTGTAGGCGGTCACTGCAGGGTGCTGGAAGATCGGCAGGGAAACAGCGTCATCAGCAAGAAGCTTTTCAGCCTGCTTGATGGTGTCGATTACAGCTGCGTCTGACAGGTTGGTCTCAAGCTTGTGAGTCAACTTGTCCATTGCCTTGCTGTTGTAACCGAGGAAGTTGTTTCCACCGTCGCTCTGGAAGTTCGCGTTGGTGCCAGTCTGCGAAACAGACGATGGGCACCATGCGAAGAACTGAGCGTCGTAGGAGTTTTCACCAAGGTGACCTGACCATCCAGCGGTTCCGCCAGCGTTGGTTAGGTTGAATCCGGCCTTGGCGAGCTCGTTGCGAGCCAACTGGAATTCATTTGCACGGCGAGTGTTCGAAGGTGCACCCCAAAGCATGTTGATCGTGATCGACTTGCTTCCGGCCTTAGCCGATGGGTAGTACTTCTTTACTAGAGCCAAGGCTGCAGCGGTGCGCTTCGCCTGGGTTCCTGAGTCGTAAACCGACTTGGTGTAAGCCGAAACGGTGTTGTAACCGGTCTGACCAGGTAGCAAGAACGACGAGTTGACTACAACTGCGTTGTCGTTTACTGGTGAAACCAAGGTGTCAACGATGCCATCGCGAGGGTAAGCAAGCAAGAATGCCTTGCGAAGTGCCTTCGACTTGGCGCTCATGCCAGCCCATGGACCGGTGTAGGTTTCACCCTCGGTTCCAGAGGCGATGCGTAGGTCAAGGTGCTCGAAGCAAGCGCTAACGCCACCCTTTACGGTTACACCCTTGAGAGCCTCAAGTGCAGCTACAGCGTCAGCGGTTGGCTGACCAGAGTAGATGTCGATCTCCTTGTTGGCAAGAGCCTGAGCAGCAGCGGTGCCGTCACCGATGAACTTGAAGACAACAGTCTTGATGCCACCCGAAAGCTTTGGTCCGCTGTTGTACTTGCTGTTTACCTTGAGAGTTACCGAAGCGTCTGCAACAGCCGACGAAACGAGGAATCCACCGTTACCCACGAAGAGAAGTGGGTTGGTTGAGTCGTTTACGGCCTTGATGTTGTAGTCGTTGCTCCAGACGTCACCAATCTTCTTTAGAAGCTCGGTGTCTTTGGCTTTGAAAGCGGCCAAGAAGGCAGCCTTGTCAGCCTTGTTGGCGCTTAGGCTCTGAGCCGAGCTCTTGCCGTTTGCCATCTGAACCAAGGTGTGAACCGGTGCTGGACCAGGGCCCATGATGGTCCAGTCTGGCTGGAAAGCGTCGTAGCAGAGAGTTACCGACATGTGGTCGGCCGACAGAGTCGGAAGTCCCTTGATGTGGCTGTCGTAAGGACCACCGTAGAAAGAGTTGAACGAAGGTAGCTTCTCGGTGTCGGCAGGGTCGCCTAGTCCGGCATCCTTGCTGTACTGGCTGCTGGCAAGCACGTGGCTTAGAAGAAGGTCAACACCATCGATTGGGGTGCCGTCTGACCAAACACGACCTGGCTTAACGGTGTACTTGACCGCCTGTGCACAACCCGACTTGGTGACGATACCAAAGGTACCGAAAGTGGTGTTACGGATGAGGTTTCTCTGGTCGTCGTAGTAACTGAAGCCTGCGCCGGTTAGGTAGCCAACATCGCTGTTGGTAACCAGGTTGGTGTCAGGGGTTCCGCTGTTGAACGACGTAAGCGCGTTGCTCTCGTGAACTACAACGAGGCTACGAGTCGCGGCTTCGGCTGGAGCAACAAGCCCGGCAACGCCGAGGGCACCAGCAGCAGCTACGGCGATCGCGCGAACGATGCGTGTTGCTTTCATTAATTTCTCCTTATTTGGACTAAGGCCAGATGATGAACGGCAGCAAACGCTTTCACAAATCACCCGACCTTGGGTGTTACTAACTTTATGGTCTAAATACGCCTGCGCAAACACAAATATGCCGTTTATTTCTTTTTGTAACATTCCCGTTACTTTTGGTCTCGACCAGAAAAACGCACCGATTGGGCGATTGGCCAGTTTATGCAATAGTTTTCAGTCATGGCTGAAGCATTAAACCTGCTACTGATCGGCGTTAGTGCCGGTTTGGCGCTAGCGATTCCTGTGGGACCGATGGCGCTTTTACTGATCGACACAACTTTGCGATCGGGTCACAAGGTTGGGGCAGCCGGCGCACTGGCCATGTCAACCATTGACGCTTGCTATGCGGTGTTTGTCTTTGTCGCAGGTACTTCGGTTGCCAGCATCGTTGGCCGCTACGGCCTTTTGTTGAGCTTGGGCGGCGCAACGATATTGTTGGCACTCGGAATTCAAACCATTCGCAAAGCCTTGAAGCAGAGTCACGAGATTACGGACGCGCAACAGAACTTGGCCGAGAATCGCTTGACGGCTCCCAAAACCTTTTTGAAATTTGCCGCTGCAACCGTAATCAACCCTCCAACCGCGCTCTATTTTCTGGCTATCGCTCCAAGTCTGACCGGGCTCACCGCGGGTAATGCTTTTCTCGCAACGCTGGCTTTTGCGGGAGGCGTTTTCTTGGGTTCGGGAGTTTGGCAACAAGCGCTCGCGCTTGCCGGTTTAGGAATTCGAAACATCACGACGCCTAGGGTTCGCAAAACCATCAGCCTTGTTGGTGGCTCGATGATCGTTGCCCTGGCCATTTCATTGGCTCTACGCGCGACACTCGCCTAAAAGGGGCGTACTAAGCGAAAGCTTCAGGCGGAGGGCACGAGCAAACCAAGTTGCGGTCACCGTATACCGAGTCGATTCGGCGCACGATTGGCCAGTACTTGTTTCGGTGCTGACCTGCCACCGGGTAAACGGCTAGTTCGCGACTGTAAGCCTTAGACCAGTCACCAACAACCGATTTAGCTGTGTGAGGGGCGTTTCGCAGTGGATTATCGGTAACTTCCCACTCCCCCGCTTGAACCTTGTCAACTTCAGCCTTGATGGCAATCATGGCGTCAATAAATCGGTCGAGCTCGTCGAGCGGTTCGCTTTCGGTTGGCTCGATCATCAGTGTGCCGGCAACCGGAAACGACATGGTCGGTGCGTGAAAACCGTAGTCGATCAGGCGCTTGGCGATGTCGTCGACTGTTACGCCCGAGTCTTTAGTAATTGGGCGAACATCAAGGATGCATTCGTGCGCAACCAAACCCTCGTTTCCTGTGTACAGAACCGGGTAATGCTCAGCCAACTTTTTGGCAACGTAGTTAGCCGAAAGCACGGCGTTCGCGGTTGCATCGCGCAGACCTTCGTTACCCATCATGCGAATGTATGCCCAAGAGATTGGCAAGATGCTGGCCGAACCGAATGGCGCAGCCGAGATTGGTCCGAACGCTGGCAGGTTGATCTGCGCCTGAGCATGACCAGGCAAGAAGGGAGCTAGGTGCGAGCGAGCGGCAACCGGCCCGACGCCGGGGCCACCCCCACCGTGAGGAATGCAGAAGGTCTTGTGCAGATTTAGGTGCGAAACGTCGCCGCCAAATTCTCCGAACTTTGCAAAACCGACTACCGCGTTGGTGTTTGCTCCGTCGATATAAACCTGACCGCCGGCTTCGTGAACCGCTTGACAGATATTGACAATCTCCTCTTCGAACACACCGTGGGTTGACGGGTAGGTAACCATCAGTGCACTGAGGTTCTCTCCGGCTTCAGCGATCTTCGTGTTCAAGTCGGCTACGTCTACGTTGCCGTTTTCGTCGCAAGCGACCACCACAACCTGCATGCCCGCCAAAACTGCCGAGGCAGCATTGGTGCCGTGCGCGCTAGAAGGAATTAGGCAGAGGGTTCGCTTATCGTCGCCTCTAGATAAGTGGTAGCCCCGAATAGCCATCAAACCGGCAAGTTCGCCCTGGCTACCGGCGTTCGGCTGAAGCGAGACCGCGTCGTATCCGGTCACTTCGCAGAGCCACTGGCTGAGCTGGTCGATGAGTTCGAGGTATCCGTGAACATCTTCTTTGGGTGCAAACGGGTGAATATTGCCGAACTCAGGCCAGGTGACGGCCTCCATCTCGGTGGTGGCGTTGAGCTTCATGGTGCAAGAGCCCAACGGGATCATGCCGCGGTCAAGCGCATAGTCGTAGTCGGCCAGGCGTTTTAGATAGCGCAGCATCGAGGTCTCGCTGTGGTGCGAGTTGAACACCTCGTGGGTCAGGTACGAGCTGGTGCGCTCATGCTCGGCCAGTCGCGAGGTCGCTTCGGTGAGAGAGACCGCATCGGCTCCGAAGGCATGGGCCACTGCATTGAGGCTTGCCTCCGATGTGGTTTCGTCGACCGAGATTCCGAGACTTTGGGCATCGATTTTGTGCAGAGTGATCCCGTGCGCTCGGCACTTGTCAAAGATCGCCGCAGCATCGACGTTATTGACACGGATGGTATCGAAGAAAACTTGGTGCTCGAGTTGCAAGCCCGCTGCCTGCAAACTGGCGGCCAGAGCCGAGGCTTTCTGGTGCACCTGAGCTGCGACGGCCTTGAGCCCGCGAGGGCCGTGGTACACCGCGTACATTCCCGCCATCACTGCCAACAAAACCTGAGCGGTACAAATGTTTGATGTGGCTCGTTCGCGTCTAATGTGCTGCTCGCGAGTCTGGAGCGTTAGGCGATAGGCGGGAGCGCCCTCGGCGTCGATGGATACACCAACCAAACGGCCCGGCATCGAGCGCTCCAGGTCGGCGCGAACGGCAAGGTAGCCTGCGTGTGGGCCACCGAACCCCATCGGAACACCGAACCGCTGCGAGGTGCCTACCGCAATGTCTGCACCTAAGTCGCCCGGTGCCGCGATGAGAGTCAGCGAAAGTAGATCGGCTGCCGCAACCGCGAGCGCCCCCTTCGCGTGAGCAGCGTCGGTGATCTCTTGCAACGAAACGATGCGCCCCGATGCACCAGGGTACTGAACGAAGACGCCAAAGTAATCACCTAGTAACTCGGCAACGCCTTTAGCGGCATCGAACTCGCGAATCGTAAATGCGAGCGGCTCGGCGCGGTGTGCGATAAGCGCCTTGGTTTGAGGCAGGGCGTCGCTGTCTACATAGAACACCTGCGATTGTGACTCTGATGATCTACGGGCGATCATCATTGCCTCAACCACTGCCGTGCCTTCGTCGAGCATCGAGGCATTTGCAGTTTTCATGCCGGTGAGATCGGTGACCATGGTCTGAAAGTTGATAAGTGCCTCTAGGCGACCCTGGCTGATCTCAGGCTGGTATGGCGTGTATGCGGTGTACCACGATGGGTTTTCTAGGATATTGCGCTTGATGACTCCCGGCACGTTGGTGCCGTAGTAGCCCAAACCGATCATCGATTGAGTGATTCGGTTGCGATTAGCGAACGAACGAAGTTCTTGCAACGCCTCGGCTTCGGTGGCTGGCTCCGGCAGTGACCCGTCGCCCTCGAATCGAATGGCACCGGGTACGGCGGCATCCATGAGTGCATCGATGCTCGCGAAGCCCAGGGTCTTGAGCATTGACTGCTGCTGCTCTGAGGTTGTGCCAATGTGGCGATACTTGAAGTTTTCGTGCGCGCTTGTCATTTTTGTCTCGGTTTAGCCTTCGTCGGTGAGTGCAGCGTATTGTTCGTGGGTGAGTAGCTCGGGTAGCTGCGTGAAGCGAATCTTGAGCAACCAGCCAGCGCCGAATGCATCTTGGTTAATCAGCTCTGGCTGAGAGACAACGGCATAGTTGGTTTGCACCACTTCGCCATCGACCGGCGCATAGAGTTCGCCTACCGACTTGGTCGATTCGATCTCGCCGCAGATTTTCATGTATGTCGTTGCGGTGCCAACTTTTGGTAGGTCGACGAAAACAACGTCACCCAGCTTCTCGGCCGCGTAAGCGGTGATTCCGACGGTTGCCACATCGCCTTCGATGGCCAGCCACTCATGCTCTTTTGTGTAAAGAAGTTCTTCGCGTGAGGTCATTTTCTTTGCCTTATCTATTCATTCGTTGGGGTTTATTTAGCGCGCTTATAAAAAGGTAGCGAAACTACTCGCATCGGTTGGCGGCTTCCGCGAACATCGGCCCAAATTTCTGTACCCGGTTTGCTCATGGATGCATCCACGTATGCCATGGCAATGGGATACCCGAGCGTTGGCGAAAGTGCTCCCGTGGTGATCTCGCCGATGGTTTGCTCAGATGCTTCGGTGGCGAAAAGTTCGTAGTGAGCGCGCGCGGCTCGGCGGCCTTCGCCCACCAGCCCAACTAGTTTTCGAGTCGGCTCGGCTGCTGCAGCTGATGCCAGAGCCTCGCGACCAACAAAATCGTGGTCGAGGCGAACCACGCGACCGAGGCTGGCCTCAAACGGGTTGATGCTTCGCGAAAGTTCGTTGCCGTAGAGCGGCATACCGGCTTCGAGGCGCAGAGTGTCTCGGCAGGCATAGCCGGCGGTGACGATGCCGATCGATTCACCTGCCGCTAGCAGGGCATCCCAGATTTCGACCGAGTGTTCGTTAGCTACCAGAATCTCGAAGCCGTCTTCACCGGTGTAGCCGGTTCGGGCAAGGTACGCGATGTGGTTTGCGACCTTTGATTCAAAGATGGAGTAGTACTTGAGTTCTTCTAGTGGGGCGTCGGTGAACTTGGCAAGAATCTCGACCGCACGCGGACCCTGTATGGCGATTAGCGCAAAACTGTCGCTGGCATCTTGGAGTTCAACATCGAAGACCTTTGATCGCTCGAGCAGGGCCTCAAAAACGGCGGCGCGGTTTGAGGCATTAGCGATCACGAGAAACCGATTTGTCTCAAGTCGATAGACGATCAGGTCGTCGATGATGCCACCGGATGCTTCGACAATGAGTGAATACTTTGCTCTCAGGTTGGCGATCTCAGAGGCGACACCGACTAGAGCGAAATCTAGGAATGCGCCAGCATCTTTGCCCGCTATGAAAAACTCGGCCATGTGGCTGATGTCGAATAGGCCAGCAGCATTTCTAACCGCAGCGTGCTCGGCCAGGTCTGAGGTGTAGCGCACCGGCATATTCCAGCCACCAAAGTCGGTGAAGGCAGCGTTAGCAGCAACGTGCCGTTCAAACAGCGGGGTGGTTTTCAAAGCCTGCTGGTTCAAGGAGTTCTCCAAACTGCGCTCGCAATCTACGAGGCAAGAACTCCCCCTCTGTCTTTTGGGCCTGAGAGCTTCACCGATTTCTCGGGTTTCACCTTGGGCGAGGTCTTTCGACCTACTTTTCAGAGTTGCCTATTCGCGACGGTTCTAGACCTGAGAGATTCTGGGGAGGATTGCTCCTTCGGTGCGAATCGAGTTCGCTCTCCCGCCACGCTTCAAGCGGCTTTTTTAGTTGTTGACTCAACAATACAAGATGCCACCAGTCAACCTGCTAATCTGAGCACGCAGGCTTAAAAACCTGTGCTATCTCCAACCTGTCAGGGGAAGTCGGTGAAAATCCGACGCTGACCCGCAGCCGTAACCGAGTTTCTCGGGAGTCGGAATGCCTGACAAGGAAAGTGATGACTCCAATAAACCGTCGAGGTCTACGGTCGGAGTCGAGAGAACCTCTCGGGTTTTCTCGTCTTCGCATCCAGATCGCGCTTAAGCGAAAGGTTCCTAATGGAATCAAAATCTGGGTTGCGCAAAATCGCAACTAATCTGGCATCGGTAATTTCCGTTGCTCTCGTGCTCACGCTAACGGCGTGTGCACCAACCACCAGGTTCGGTTCAACAGCCGAATTCATCCAAAGCAAGTTCACAACCGAAGGCGTTGAAGGCTTCACGGCCGGAAAGGTTGACTACGGCTTCACTCTCGAGGCCATCGCTCAACTCGCTGGTTCGGGGCAACTCGACAAAGTGCGTGCCACTGCAACCGCTGCGCTCACCGATGAGGTTGTCGTGGGTACATCCGAGACAAAGGTTGGTTACCTATACGACTCGGCCAGCGGTTCGTTGAAGACCGGCCTAGCTGGCAAGTACCTTTTTGCCAGCAAAGTAAGCTCGCTCGAAAACTCCACTCTGAAGGCCAACGTTTTGGCGGCTACTTTGGCCAACATCGAAGTCGACGGCACGCTAACCGGGTCGGGCGACAACACCTTCGATTACGGTTGGGTGACCCTCGGCCTGGTTGCTTCGGGTGAAAACGAAACCGCTGCAAAGGTGGCCACCAAGCTCGCGGCTTTCATTCGAGACGACGGCGGCTTCGGCTTTGACACCAGCGCAAACACCACCGCCAGTTCGGCCGACGCCGCGGGCATGGTGCTAATGGCCTTTGCCGCAGTGAAAGATCTGGGCGGCAGCAGCGACCAAAGCGCTCGAGCAGCAGCACAAACTAAGTTGCTGGCTTGGTTGAAGCAATCCGAGGTTTCGGGCAATCACTTTGAAGCCTGGGGCGACGTAGACGTAAACTCCACCGCCTACGCAGCCATGGGGCTAAAGGCGGCCGGCGAAGACGCCACGCCTTTTAGCGAGTGGCTCACCACGCAAATAACCAAAGATGGCGGGCTAGAAACACCTTGGTCGAAAGGCGCTGGCGACACATTCGCTAGCATTCAGAGCCTTCTCGCACTAGACGGCCGCAGCTACGCGGGGTTAATCGGTAAGTAATGCCCTTCCGTCTTCGCACCGTTCTTATCGCCCTCATTGCGCTCGTAGCACTCGGGTCGATTTGGAGCGCGTTGTCAAGCACGGGCCCGTCGGTTACCCCAAAGAAATCTGCTCCTCAAGCAACCTTTGTTGATGGTGACTGCACCGTTGATCGTCAAGGCGTAACCGAGGTAGTAGATTTCGGGGTTGACCGAGCGCCGCTAACCTACTGCGCTCAAAATTTCACCGGAACCGGTTGGGACTTACTCAGTGAACATCTGTTGGTTGAGGGCACCAGCGATTACTCCACCGGTTTTGTCTGCCGCATTAACGATGTGCCAAGCGTTGAAGCCCAAGATTGCGTCAACACGCCCACATACGAAGAAGGCACCTGGGCCTACTTTGTTGCCGATAAAGATTCGGCAGGTTGGGTTTTGAGCGGCACCGGATCTTCGATGCGAAAGCCTGAGTGTGGAACATCCGAGGCTTGGGTTTTTACTTCTGGTAGAAACATCGAGCAGCAGGCACCCTCGGTTGAGCCGGTGATTTTTTCGTGCTCAACAAACTAAAGGCAGCCGGGCAAAACTGCCACCCAGCAACTTGGTGGTTAGCCGCAATCGGTGTCGCCATAATCGCAGGTCAATCGTCGAGTTTCTTGATGGTTGGCTCTTGTATCGCAGTGGCCTTGATCTGCACCATGATTTTCAAGACCGAGGCTGCATGGGCACAATCGATGCGCTTCTACTTGGGTTTGAGTGCGTTCGTAGTTTTGGTTCGAGTCAGCTTCCGTTTGATTTTCAACGGAGGCGTTGGCCAAGGCGACGCCGTTGCGCTCAACATTGCGCCGGTGAGGTTTTCGCTGGGCTTTGGCTCAGAACTTCAACTTTTTGGGCCGGTTGGGGTCTCGACGATTCAGTCGGCGACTCTCGACGGTTTGCGTTTGTCGGCGATCATCTTGGCCATCGCCATGGCAACCACACTGTCTAACCCGAGGCGATTACTCAAGTCGACGCCGGCAGCGCTATACGAGGTGGCGGCAGCAGTATCTGTGGCCATAAACCTGGCCCCGCAACTAATCGAAAGTTTGCAACGAGTACGGCGGGCCCGAGCTCTGAGGGGTCGAAACAAAGGAGTTAGTGCACTGACTTCGATAGTTATACCAGCTCTAGAAGACACCATGGACCGCTCGCTTCAACTAGCTGCCAGCATGGATGCTCGCGGCTTCGGCCGCAGCGGTGCGCTCACCAATCGTCAGGCCGGTTTTACTCGGGTTATGAGTCTTTTCAGCGCAGCGGGCTTTGGGATTGGCACCTACCTGCTGGTTGCCACCGACTCGCAGGCATGGGCCGTTTCACTTTTAGGTTTGAGCGGCGGGCTGGTGTTTTCGGTTATTCGCATCACGGCTAAACGCAATGTTAAGACCTCCTATCGCAAACAACCTCTCGGATGGTTCGACTACCTGGTTATCGCGTCAACATCGCTGTGCGTGCTCACGGTTGTGACTGCACCAACGATCGTGGGATTGGTGGCTAAATGATTCGAGTAACCGACCTAAGTTTTCGTTTTAGCGATGACGACGCTCTTTTTCAACGTGTAAATCTCGAAATTAAACCTGGAGAATTCGCCCTCATCTGCGGCCCAACGGGTAGTGGCAAGTCAACTTTTCTGCGCTGCCTGAATGGTCTCGCGCCGCACTTCACCGGAGGACACCTTCGCGGTCGCATCGAAATCGACAGCCAAGATTTAACCGGGGCAAAACCGCACGACTTTGCTCCACTCGTCGGTTTTGTAAACCAACAACCCGAAGGCGCATTTGTTGCCGACACGGTTGAAGGTGAGTTGGTCTACGGAATGGAACAACTCGGTTTGAGCCGATCTGTCATGGACTCTCGTTTGTCCGAAATCGTTGATCGATTCGAACTCAAAGACTTGCTGCAAAGTCCACTTGCAGAACTATCGGGCGGCCAGCAGCAGCGGGTGGCCATCGCTTCGGCTGTAGCCGGTGGGCAGAAGATTTTGGTGCTCGACGAACCAACGTCGGCGCTCGATGCCGAAGTTTCTGCAGAAATAATTGCGCTTCTGCGCAAACTCGCCACCGACGAGCAGATCACGATTCTCTTGGCCGAACATCGCCTCGAGCGAGCGCTGCCTCTGGTTGACTCAGTGATTGTTGTGCACGGCGACGGCTCGGTAACCAAACAGTTGCCAACCGAAGCCATCCGTGAATACCGGCTGGTGCCGCCCGTGGTTGAGATATCAAGAATCTTCGATCTGAACCCCGTTTGCCTCACCGCGCAAGAACTTCGCGAGCGTGTCATCGCACCATTTACCCACGATGAATCTTCGGTGGCACAGCCGGCAGAATATGTCGACTCGCCTGCCCTGTCGGTAAGAAACATGACTGTCACCTATGCCGGCAACAAAGCCGTTGACGATGTCTCGTTCGAACTTGAACGCGGTCAGGTTCTGGCAATCATGGGGGCCAATGGCTCTGGAAAAACCAGCCTCTTGTGGGCTATCCAGGCCAGTGGACAGCGCACCGGCGGAACCGCAACCACGCCCTGGGGTGAAACTGGCAAACTCTCGGTCGAAGAGCGCCTGTGCGCTCTCACGCTTGTGCCACAGCGCGCGAGTGACCTGCTCTTCTTGACATCGGTCTCTGCAGAACTTGCCGATAGCGATCGCTTTGCCAAGGCACCCGAGAACACCACAGCCTCGCTCTTTCAAAGATTTGCCGGTCGGGTCAATCCGAGTAATCACCCCCGTGATTTGTCGGCGGGTCAGCAGTTGGCGCTGGTGCTTGCCATTCAGCTAGCCAAGGATGCCGGCATCCTGTTGCTTGACGAGCCCACGAGAGGTCTCGACTATGAGGCAAAGCGGCAGCTCGCAAGAATCATCGGGGAGTTGCGCCAAGCAGGCAAGGCAATTGTGATTGCTACCCATGACGTTGAATTTGCCACGCTGATTGCCACCGATGTGCTTGTGCTCGATGAAGGTCGCGTGACGAAAGTTGGTAAACCCGAAGAAATATTTGGCGCCGAGGGGCTCTTACCTAGCGAGGTTTCGAAAGCGCTTCAGGTCAAGGGGTTATTCGCAGTGGCGCAGCTTTTATCGTTGGTTCAGGGTGGCGATCGCCAATGAAACTCTTGAGCCGCATAACCGTCGGCCTGGCAGCACTCGGCAGTTTGCTTGTTTTTACTTGGCCGCTTTTTATCTCTGCATCAACACCGAATCAAGCAAACCTTGCGCAGGGCCTTTTCATTGCTCTAATGCCACTGCTGCTGGTCTTGATCTCAGTTGAGTTCGCATCCGGTCAGATCGAAATAAAGCAGCTCGCCGTGCTGGGAGTGCTAATTGCACTCAATGCGGTGATTCGAACACTTGGTGCTGGTACCGGTGGAATCGAAACCGCTTTCTTTATCATCATCATCGGCGGTTACGCGCTCGGAGCCGGGTTTGGTTTTATTCTGGGCGCTTGTTCGTTACTGGTTTCGGCTCTGCTGGCTGGCGGTATCGGCCCTTGGCTGCCGTTTCAAATGATGGCAGCTGGTTTGGTTGGTATCGGAGCAGCCGCTTTACCGCATTTCAAGAGCCATGGCGCAAGGATGCTCGCGCTCATCCCCTATGCGATCGTGGCATCGTTTGGCTATGGAGCGCTGATGACGATGTGGAACTGGCCATTCTTAGCAGGCTCTGGCGGTTCGCTTTCGTATGTTGCGGGTGCCGGAGTTCTAGAAAACCTCGGTCATTTTCTGCAGTACGAGTTGATTACCGGCGGTTTGCTCTGGGATCTCGGCCGCGCGGTAACCACCTGCGTTCTTTTGGCCTTAACTGCAAAAGCCCTGCTGGCAACCCTCGAAAGAGTCGCCAGCAGGACGGGTGTGCAGAAGATTTAGATGTAAGCAATCACTACGGTTTCGATGATCGCCAGAGCCAAAAGACCAAGGTTCATCTTCCAGGTGTATTTGAACTCACCGCGAACGATGTGCATGATTGCTGCCACGAGCATGGTTAGCGAAAGACCTGCAGCTGCGTAGAGACCGAGAGCAGTTGCCCAGGTCCAGCCGAGCACTTCTCCAGCTAGCGGGCCAGCAACTACACCTACGGCACCCGCAAGTTCTAGCAGCGCGATTAATCGAACCAAGAAAACTGGAATCTCTTTTGTCCAAGACAAGCCCGCAGCGGCGAGGTCATCGATTGATTTGGTTAGTTTGTTGCGGCCAGCGCCAAGAAAAACGAATGCAAGTGGCAAAGCCAATGCGAGAGATACGAAATACATTAGATTCCTTAAGAGTTGTGGTTTTCAGATTATGTGGTTAATCTTGGCTAAGTAAAGCATGGGTTTACTGTTTTAGTCAAGTCCCTATTTACTTATTGAAAGGCGTGTCGTGCAACTTCAAGCAGTGTGCGAAAAAACAGCTGAAGGCTGGCAGGTTGAAGTGGCTGCGCTCGACAACCTGAAGCTCTCGAGCAAACGCCTAGACAAGGTCGAGGCGCACATTCGTGAACTGGCCAAAAGTCACCCGATGGCCGGAGATTGCGAATTGGTGATCGAAATCATTGCCAAAATGCCCGGCATTATTTGCGATGTAGAGGCCGCCCAAGAGAAGATGCGCCTAGCGGCCAAGCTTCAAGAAGAGGCTTCCGTTGAGATAAGAAACGTCGTGGGCCGCATGCGCGACGAGGGTCTCACCCTTCGTGATATAGCCGTTCTGCTTGGGGTTACCCCGCAGCGTGTGGCTCAGCTTGTTCCCTGCCCCTCTGCGGCATAAAGACTTTTTAAACACAAAAGCCCCCAGCGATGGGGGCTTTTTGCTGCTGAGCCGTCGGTCACTGCCTCAACATTGGTGGAGATGGGGGGAATTGAACCCCCGTCCAGAACCTAAATTCTGGGTCTTCTACGGGTGTAGCTTCAGTTGCGTTTTACTCGGTTCTGATCATGCCCTGAAGCGAGCCAACCAACAAACCCAGCCTGAGTGAAAGTCCCGAGTAGCCCTAAGGCGTAACCACTCAGCAAGATTTCTAAATGACGCCAGTACCCGCTACGAAATCAAAAGCGGACTGACGGACTTCAGGCTCGCTTAAGCAGCGAGGGCGAAGTCGGCGCGATTAGTATCGGCACCTATAGTTTGCAGCGGACATTTACGTGTTGACGCTACATTCACGACCCGCTTCTCCCAGGCTCAAGAGCACTGTCGAAACCGATCATCCCCATTATTGAATTATCAAATGTTCGTTTCCGAACTACTCAAGGATACGCCCTGCCGGTGACATTTAGGCTGTGACTTTGCCCAGCGCTACCACTCTTTACCCTTGGTCGAGATGGCGCGATCTGCTTCGCGTTTGTCTTGACGCTCTTTGAGTGCCTGGCGCTTGTCATATTCGCGCTTACCCTTAGCCAACGCAATCTCAACCTTGGCGCGGCCATCTTTGAAATAAAGCGAAAGCGGTACGAGCGTGTATCCGCTCTCACGGATCTTGCCCGAAAGTTTGTCGATCTCGACGCGGTTTAAAAGTAGCTTGCGCCGGCGACGAGTCGAGTGGTTGGTCCAGGTGCCTTCGGTGTACTCGGGAATGTGCACATTTTCGAGCCACGCCTCTCCCCCGTCGATGCTGGCAAAACCATCTATCAGGGATGCGCGACCGGCCCGCAACGACTTCACTTCGGTTCCGCTAAGCACTAGTCCGGCTTCGTAGACATCTTCGATGTGATAGTCGTGACGGGCTTTTCGATTGCTGGCCACAACTTTTTGGCCGCGCTCTCTAGGCACGATTCACTCCTGATTTAGTTCTAACCGCTTGGTTAGCCCATCAGTCTAACAAGAGAGCCGCCAATGGCGAGGCTACGGGGCTGCTAAATCTTTAGGTAGCGACGAATTGCAACACCCGAGGCCAAAGCCGCCAGACCGATTCCGGCCGCGAGAAGCAGAGGCGTTAGAAGTAGGGCGTCGTCTAGGCCAACAAACGATGTGAGTGGAAGTCGCGTGGCGAGGTATCCCTGAACAAAGAACTGCACAATGGCAACTACGGCTCCAGACGCCAGCAGGCTGCCAATGGTTGCCGCCACAACACCTTCAAGGATGAACGGCAACTGAATGTAGAAGTTGCTTGCACCAACCAGACGCATGATTCCGATTTCGCGACGGCGAGAGAAAGCCGATAGTCGAATGGTTGTGGAGATCAGCAGTACAGCAGAGGCGAGCATAATCGCGGCGATTCCCACGGCAGCGATTGAAGCGGCATTCAGAATGCTGAAGATTTGATCTAGGTACGAGCGTTGATCGCGCACCTCTTCGACACCGGCTACGCCAGTGAACGACTCCACGATCACAGCGCTTTTTTCGGGGTCTTTGACTTTCACCCAGAAGGTCTCGTTTAGCTGCTGCGGCGTTACATACTTGGCAACCGCGTTGCCCTTGAACTGTTCTTGAAATTTGTCGTAAGCGGCCTGGTGGTCTTCAAAGTAGAACTTCTCGACAAATGGCTGAAGAGTCGCTGCCTTTAGCGCAGCATCGACGGTTGCCTTGACGTCGGCCGACGCTTCGCCTTGAGGGCAGGCATCGGAGGGGCTGGTGTCGGTGCACAGATACACGGCAACCTGCGCGCGGTCGTACCAGTATGTTTTCATCTGGCCGATTTGAGCCTGAAGCAACCCGGCCGTGCCAACGAAAGTTAAAGATAGAAACGTGACCAGTACGATCGAGACGATCATGCTCACGTTGCGAGAAAGGCTTTGGCCGATTTCTCTAAAGACGAACCCGAGTTTCACTTTTGCTCCTCGGATGCAGCCGGCATTTCGATTTGGTCGGTGTTAGGCAGCGCGGTCTCGTAACCCGACTTTTTGTCATCGCGAACAATCACGCCTTGGCGCAGCTCGATAACTCGACGTTTGAGGCGGTCGACAATGCCAACATCGTGTGTTGCCATGACAATCGTGGTGCCGGCCTGGTTGATCTTTTCGAGAAGCGCAACGATATCGGCCGAAGTTGCCGGGTCGAGGTTTCCGGTTGGCTCATCGGCAAGAAGCAGATCTGGCTTGTTGACAATCGCACGGGCAAGAGCTACTCGCTGTTGCTCACCACCGCTGAGTTCGTTCGGGTATCGCTCTGCCTTTTCTCCGAGGCCAACCAGCGCAAGAACCTCGGGCACCGCATCAGATATGAAAGCCGAAGACTTACCAATAACTTCGAGGCTGAATGCGACGTTTTGAAAAACTGTCTTATTTGGCAGCAGACGAAAATCTTGAAAAACGACTCCCATTTTGCGGCGCAGAACCGGCACCTTTCGGCTCGGAACCGTTACTAAGTTTTGGCCCAAGACAAAAATTTCGCCCTTGCTCGCAATTTCCTCGCGGAGCATTAGGCGAAGGAGCGTGGATTTACCCGAACCTGAAGCGCCGACCAAAAATACAAAATCTCCGCGCTCAATTTCAAACGAGACGCCATCGACAGCCGGGCGCGTGGCACCTTTGTGGTGCTTCGTAACGTTTGAAATGGAAATCATCTTGACTCAACCCTAGATTCAAGTTGAGCGAAAACCTCGGAGGCTAGGCGCGCTTGCGCCAGCGAATTCCAGCAGTGATGAAGCCATCCAAGTCCCCATCGAAAACTGCACTTGGGTTGTTTACTTCGTAGTCGGTTCGCAAGTCTTTGACCATTTGGTAAGGAGCCAACACGTATGAACGCATCTGCTCACCCCACGAGGCCTTGACGTCTCCGGCGATCTGCTTTTTCTTGGCTTCTTCTTCGCGGCGGCGCTGTTCAAGCAGGCGACTTTGCAGCACTCTAAGAGCGGCAGCTTTGTTCTGAAGCTGGCTCTTTTCATTTTGGCAAGACACCACTATGCCGGTTGGCAAGTGAGTAATACGAACCGCAGAGTCGGTGGTGTTCACCGACTGCCCGCCCGGGCCTGACGAACGAAAAACGTCGATGCGAATATCGGTTTCAGGTATCTCCACAACATCGGTTTGCTCGATCAGCGGAACAACTTCAACCGCGGCAAAAGAGGTTTGACGTTTGCCTGCAGAGTTGAACGGGCTCATGCGCACCAAACGATGCGTGCCAGCCTCGACGCTGAGCGTGCCAAAGGCAAACGGAGAGTCGATTTCGAAGGTCGCCGACTTGATGCCAGCCCCCTCGGAGTAGCTGATGTCTAATACCTGGGCAGGCATCTTGTGCTGCTCTGCATAACGCAGGTACATGCGCATCAACATTTCGGCGAAATCGGTAGCGTCGTCGCCACCTGCACCTGCTCGAATGGTGATTACGGCAGCGCGTGAGTCGTACTCGCCGTTGAGCAGGGTTTGCACTTCGAGTTCGCCAATCGAGTTAGAAAGCGCTAAGAGTTCTTGTTTGGCTTCAGACTGCGTGGCCGAATCTCCCTCGGCATTCGCCATTTCAATCAAGACCTCAAGGTCATCTAAGCCAGCTTGAACCTCTGCGAGTTTGGCCACCTGGCTCTGCGCGCGCGAAAGTTTTGAGGTGACGATTTGGGCATTCGCGGGGTCATCCCAGAGATTCGGCTCGGATGCACGCACCTTGAGTTCTTCGATTTCAGAAGTTAAGCGTTCGACATCGACAACCTGGCGCACCGACGCGAAGGTTTCGCGGAGCGCGGCAATTTCTTGAGAAAGATCGAGGTCTGCCATTTCGGTTCAAGTCTAGGTGAGCACCAAAATCAGGTGACGCATAATGGAGTGGTGAATCCAACCAACATGAGCGGCATCATCAAGCCACTGCTGGTTCCGGTGTTTCTTCCTTCGGTTCTGATGTCAATCGCCGAATACTCTCTTTTGCCGATCATCCCAGCCAGCGCTAAGGCTCTCGGTGCCGACATTCCCACCGCAGGCCTAGTCGCCGGACTACTAATGGTGGGGGTTCTGTTGGCCGATCTGCCGGCAGGCCGCCTCGTTGACCGAATCGGTGAGCGACGTGCGATGATTTCTGGAGCCATGTTTGGCGCGCTAGGCGTTATTTTGGTGGCGCTGGGTCACAGTCTTCTACTAATGGGCGCGGGAGTGCTAGCTCTGGGCATTGGTATCGCCATTTTTGCTCTTGCTCGACATGCCTTTTTCGCCGAGCACATTCCGATGGAATATCGAGCGCGGTCGCTTTCGCTGCTCGGTGGCACTTTCAGAGCAGGCGCGTTTATCGGGCCACTTCTGGGCGCTGGGGTAATTGCTATTTGGGGTGTTGGGGCCGTTTATTGGCTTGCCGGCGCGGCAAGTTGCCTGGCTGGCCTTGTGCTGCTTTTTTCGCCGGCTGACGTAATCAAGGCAACGCCACTGACAAAACCGGGAGGCATCTGGCAAATCGCAAAGCGCGAATCGAAGCCGCTGCTCACCCTCGGCGTGGGTGCGGGTGTCTTGGGTGCCATTCGTACCACGAGGCAGGTGGGTCTGCCGCTCTGGGCACTAGTTATCGGTCTGTCGCCGGGCGAGGCGTCGTTCTACATTGGATTAGCCGGCGTTCTAGATTTCGCCTTGTTCTACACCTCCGGGCAGATCATGGATCGATATGGACGATTCTGGGCTGCGGTGCCACCAACTATCGGTCTCGGGTTCTTGCACCTTACGGTCGGCTTCGTGCACGATGGCACCGGCTTTTTGCTATTGGCGGGCGCGATGGCTCTTGCCAACGGGTTCGGTAGTGGAATCATCTTGACCATCGGTGCAGACCTAGCCCCCTCGGATGCGCGCAACGAGTTTTTGGCCTCGTACCGCTTGATCACCGACATCGGTGTGGCTAGCGCGCCTCCGGTGCTGTCGGCTTTCGCTGCCGCATTTGGCCTGGCTGCGGCGATGAGTATTTTTGGCTTCGTGGGCATTGGTGGCGGGATGCTTATGTGGCGTTACATTCCTCGCCTGATACCCAAGCGCGACTGAGCTTTAGCTACCTGAGCCTAATAGCTGGGCAGGAGTCGAGCCCGTCGCTCGGCACAGGCCTGACTCGGTTTCGATTTAGACAACTTCCAAATGGGTCGAAACTCGTAACACAGCCGAACATCGGTAGTTCTCTGGTCTGGTGAATCAACCTCAAACTGCACTCTCGCGCGAAGCTCGGTAGGCCAATCGGCCGCGAACGATTCAGCTCGCTCAGCCAGAGCAGTTTCGCCTGAGCCAGCCAGCCCTATGGCCATACTCGAGGCGAGGTCGTTGGCTCTGAGGTCAGCGATACGGCTGGCGCTTACATCTGTGCACAGCGCCGCGACTGCAAATATAAGTGCCACTAACCCCACGAACATTGGCAAACTCGAACCCAAGTCTGACCGCATCTGCAGCCAAAGCGGGTTGGATTCTTTGATTGAAAGTCGAGACACATACGTCTGGCCTTCATAGCTCACCGTTAACAAGCCATTGTCGGGGTCGGTCTTCTCGAAGTGGATACTGGGTTCGCTATCGAACCCAACATCATCGCTCAGCACCGACAGCGCACCTGCAATTTCTCTTGGTGAATAGCCAATCTCGATGCCTCGTGACAGTTCGCGTGCAATGAGCGTGACGCCCAGTTGGCGCATCTGCAAAGACTGGGCATCGGTGAATGCGAGTAGGAGCACGGCAAGTGCCACCGGATATACCAGCACAAACTCAATTGCAGCCGAGCCAGTGTCGTCGAGCGCGATGTGCTTCAAGAGTTAGCCAGGTTCGCTAAAAGAATGCCAGCAGGTGTGTAGTTCGCCGAGCGAGTGGTTGTAATCGAGACATACCGAGACCGCTTTCGAGTTTTTGGTCACCGTTCGATTTAGTAATGTGCCAAAGTGAAACGAAGGTGTCCACTGCTCGACGCTTGGAGTGTCGGTGAGTTCTGATGCGTCGGCCGAGGCAAGCTTCTGTGAAACTTCGGCAGCGTTAGCGATCGCCTCCAACTTGGCACTGGCAGAAAACATCAGGGCCAAGACCAAACTCGTAGACATCACCGTCGGCACAGCTAAAAGCACAAACTCAACCGCTGCCGAGCCACCATCATTTTCAGAAACTTGACACTCGATTAAGCGAGTCATTCATGATTCTCTGAAGCGCGGGCCCCGCAGTTGACCAAATCACCACCACCAATCCGGCTGTCATGAGTGTGATCAAAACCCAACCGGGAACATCACCTGTCTCGTCTCGTATTACTTGTTTCATCAATTTTGTTTTCCTTTCAGATAAATGAACCGTTGAGCATTTTTAGGCTGGGGTAAAGCGAAAAAAGTATGGTGAGTGGCAGTGTCAGGGTCACCTGCGGAATCAGCATGCGAGTTTCGGCACGTTGCGAAATTGAGCGCATGTCGCTTAACCAACCAGCGCACAAAGTGTTGGCGAAGCTGCCAAGTTGATCGCCTAACCGAGTGCCCAGCTGGCTACTGAGACCGATTTTCACCACCAGCTCTCTGAACCTCGGATGCAATGTGGCATGCTCGGCAAGTTCACAAGCCTGCTCTACCGGCACACCCGAGTCGATTGCCTCGGCGAGCAAAGCTAGCTCCTCAAGTTGAGCGCCAGTTGCACGATTCGCAACCCACTTCAGTGCTTCTCGGTGCGACGCGCCGCCCGACAGGCAAATCGAAATCAACGTGGCGGCCTGGGCAAGAGCTAGATCGCGCTCGCTCTTAGGCGGCCTCAAGCGAAGACCCTGTTCAGCGGGGCGACCGAAGCGATAAGTTTCGAAATCACGAATGCTAAAAGGCTTGCGCCCACCCCAGCCAAGATTATGAAAAGCCCCTCGGGTTGCAGGAATACGGCTAGGTTTTCGGGCCTCGAAATCAGCATGACCAATAGCAGCCACGGTGAAGCTAGCGCGAGCCACGAGATGGAGGTCGCGGCCGAGATTCGCCGCTTAGATTCGAGGTTGAGTTCGCCCGCCTGCCTTACCAAATTTGCAAGCTTTAGAACTTCAGACGAAACCAGCGTTGCCTTATAGACCTCGCAGGTGATGATGACCTCGCATAGTTGATCGCACCAGAAATCTTCGGCTGCTATTTTGAAATCGTGAAGCGCTAGGTGCAACGGAAGCTCTGCGTTGAGCCGGGTGAACAGCTTCTGCCAGTTAGTTCGAAGGCTGGTTGACCCGTGTTTTACAAGGTAGCCGGTGGCGTCAACCAACGGCAGCCCGGCCGCAAGCGAACTCGAGAGTAAATCGAGGTCGGAGGCCAACTGCAATAGGTCTGTGGTTTTGTGTTTACTCATGTCTAGGCGCGTAAACCTCAGTGACGCGACGGCCGATAGGCGTCTGTTCGCAAAATATGACCAAACCGATGCTCTCGGTAAATACCGATCGGGCAAATTCAACAGAAACGTTCTCGGCTGCCATTAACGGTAGAGTTACCAACTTCTCGAGCGCAGCTTTTGCAGAGTTGGCGTGAATGGTGCAATAAGCAGGGATGCCCGAATTCAGGGCCACCAGCAATTCGAGTGCTTCGGCCCCTCTGACTTCACCAACGACCAGCCGAGTGGGCCGCATGCGCAGGCTCTCGCGAATCAGGCGACGAAGGTCGATGGCAAGGGCAGCTTCGGTGCTCGCATCGCGGGTTTGCATGGCTACCCAATCAGGCGCATCACATTTGATCTCGAAGGTGTCTTCGACCGAGATTATTCGCTCACCGTCTGTGAGGCTGTTGAGTAGCGCCGAAAGAAGTGTGGTTTTACCGGCTTGCGTCGCCCCGGCGATCAAAATTGACTTTCGCGATGCTAGCGCGTGCTCGATTTGGTCGTGAACGTTGTTGTCGATTACCCCCGAGTGCAGCAGCTCTTGCATTCGAATGGTCTTTGACGAAAACTTTCGAATATTGAAACTGATGTGCTCGCGGGTGATGTTTGGTATCACGGCGTGAAGGCGAGACCCATCTGAGAGGGTTGCGTCGACGAATGGCTGAGTTCGGTCTAGTCGCCGGCCCGAGCTGCGAAGCAGCCTTTCGAGAACGCGGTGTTGTGAATCGTCGTCGAAGTCGACATCTAGCCGAATCGAGCCACGGCTCCCCGCAATCCAAATTTCATTGGGCCGGTTTATCCAGATCTCTTCGACCGTTGCGTCGGTCATGAGGTCTTGTAGTGGCCCGAAAGGAAGGGTTCGCCCTCGTTCCTGTTGAGCTATCTGATCGGTCGTTTGGTTCACGAACCCTCCTCTCGGAAGACCTATCTTGCCAACCAGCCCGTTTCTGCGGTTGAAGTTATTCACAGCGAATTTTTGGGCTAAACTATTCGAGTCACGCGGGAGTGGCGAAATTGGCAGACGCACTAGATTTAGGTTCTAGCGCTTAATAGGCGTGTGGGTTCAAGTCCCACCTTCCGCACCAACAATAAAAAGACCGAGATTTCTCGGTCTTTTTGTTTTAACTCCCAAAATCGCGCTCACCTAGCGTCGAAGATCGCGCTCACATTGCGTGGAAGATCGCGCTCACGTTCGTCACCTCGTGAACAGAGCTAGCCGCCGTGCACAAACCCGAGTGCAAGCTTTACGGCTGCGCCAGCATCCACGATACCAGCACCACAGTGCGAGTCGGCCACCTGCGAGCCGTAGTTGGCAGCCGTTAGGGCGCACTCGGTACCCGGTTTAAATTCTTGAACGCTCTGTTTAATGACTTGGTAGGCATCGTCAGACGATAGATCGGGTCGCACCGAATAGATCAGAGCCAACACGCCAGCCACCATCGGTGCTGCCATGGAGGTTCCCTCTTCGAGCCCATAATCGGCAGCTCCCGGGGTTGTCTTGCCGGTATTCCAAGTTGAAAGGATCATGCCGTCAGAACCCGCAACCGCGGAACTCTTTAGCGACTCGTCGCCGCCGGGTGCAGAGAAGTCAACGCCTGAACCGTAGTTGGAGTACGACGCAATGTCGCCATCTACACCCGTCGCCGCGACATTAATGGTGGGGTAACAGTTTCCGGGGTACGAACGCGCCGCTTCGAACGCCGAGTTTCCGGCAGCTGTCACCGATGTCACACCGGCATCCCAGGCTGCTCGAACTGCCGACTGAGTGGCACTGTCGCAGGCTTGAGACGAGAGCGTCCCCATCGACATGTTGATCACCCTGGCGGGTGTTGGGTTTTCAGGAACCCCAGCTACCGCAATTCCGCTGGCCCAGTGGATTGCTGCGATCAAATCGGAGTGTGAACCACCGGTTACGCCCATAACACGAACTGGCAAAATCTTGACGTGCGGGGCAACACCTCGAACTCCCAAGGAGTTTGCCGCTGCCGCAATGATTCCTGCCACGTGTGTACCGTGCCACGATGAGTCGTACTTCGAACTCCAGTCGCCGTTGTCAGTAGCGTCGGAATCCCACCCGTCGCCGTCGTGAGAAGAGTTCTTGTCAGAGACAAAGTCGTATCCGGGCAAAACGTTGTCTGCTAAATCTGGGTGGCTGGTGATTCCGCTATCTAGTACCGCTACAACTACGTCGCTCGATCCTTTGGTGATCTGCCAGGCTCGGTCGGCGTGCACGGAGTACTGCGAGTAAAGGTTCCACTGCGTTGTGTACAACGCGTCCGCGATTTTTTCTGTGGATGCGGTTGCCACCGAGTTCTGCGCTGCCAGTTGAACCGAATAAGGCACTCTGGCAGATAGCCCCTCGATCACGCAGTTATTAGTGCTCGTAACGCAGCTAAATGACTTTCCAGAACCAGAGGTGGCAGTCGCCGTGTAGGTCACTGTGGCTCCACCGCGCTGCGAAAGATCTTGGGCCGACCACGCCACAGAATCTCCAGCGAATATCACGTTTGGTGTAACCAACTCTGGCGCTGAGGGCGCGACGGCTGCAACAAACGACTTGGATGCAGAGGCAACCCCGTAAACCTTGGTGGTTTTCAGTTGAGTGATGGCTTTGACCCGGTAAGAGGCGTTGACGCCTATTTGCAGACCAGCAACGATGTATGCACTGGTTGCAGATTTTGCGGTGTTGGAAATGGCGACGGTCCAGTTTGCCGCGCTCGAGAGTTTGGTTTCAACTCGATAGCCAATGATTTTCGCACCATAGACAAACTTGGGCGCGGTCCAGAGAAGCTTGATTCTCGGAGCGCGCGGTGAGTTTGATGTGACAGCGTTTAGTACACGCAAACTCAGCGGAGCCGATGCGGCCCTCTGCACTGACTGTGGTTGAAAACTTGTCGCGAATGTGGCAGAGCGAGCGACAGGTGCGAATGCGCTAGCGCGCACATGAGCTTCATCGAGCCCATATGCGGTGTCTTTTTCAACCGAGACGACGCGCTTGTCTCGTTTGAGTCGAAGCACTACCTGACTCGCTTGTTCCTGGGTTAACTTCTGTTCAAACGCAAGCGCAACCAGCCCGCCGCCTAGGTCGCGTGGTTTGGCCAGTTTCACTCCGGCAAAGTTCTCGCCGGTGGCAGAACCATCGGGAGCAACCGGACTCACCCCCTCGGCATAGCGAACGATTAGGCCCACAGCCAAAGACTTCGAAGATGTGACGCTACTAGCGTTGGCACTCGCACTAGACCCGAGGCCTACGAGCAGAGTTGCGATCGTCGCAATCATGGCGATCAGAGGCCTCAGAACTTTAGACACAGTTCGAAGATACTGCGAGGTGGCGACCCTAGTTGGAATCAATGGACGACTCACAAAAAACTCACAGAACCGGTGAGCGCCAAGCTGGCTTAGAGCGACTTTTGCATCAGCACGGTGCCAAGCCAACGACCGAACTTGAAACCGACTTTGCCGAGGTGACCCTGGTGCTTGAAGCCGAACGCCTCGTGCAGTGCCACCGACGCCTCTGCTCCCTTATCGCTGATAACTGCCACGATTTCTTTAACCCCGGCCGCCTTCGATTCGCGCATGAGGGTTTCTAGAAGACGCGATCCAATGCGCTTACCGATGGCCGCCGGCTTTAGATAAATGCTGTCTTCAACCGTTCGCCGATAGGCAGCCTTTTGGCGCCAAGGTGCGACGTAGGCAAAACCAAGAATTTGACCGGCCGGGCTCACTGCCACGATAAAGGGCAGCTTCATACCGGCAAGGTGTTCGAACTTGCTCTTCCACTCTTCGAGCGAAAGCGGTTCGAGGTCGAAGGTCACCACCGAGTTGCGCACGTAGTAGTTGTAGATGTCTGCTACCTGAATCAGGTCATCGGCAGTTGCGGGGCGAATCGAAATTTCGCCCTCATTAGCTGTTTCGCCGGTTGCTTTAAGTCGGCGCACCAAGCGCCAGCGTGACTCTGAATCTAAGGGCATGTCAATCTCCAAATCGCCAAACGAGCGCAAAAGCGCTGGCTAACAAGACCAATCTATCGGTTGCCGACCCACTGCCGTGAGCAACCCGTTGCATCTTGAGAACGGCCTTGAACCGAAGAATCCTCGATGTGCCGAGAGTGGGCTTGGATGCGCCGATGCGACGACACGCGCATCGCCGAGTTTTGACACTAAGGTTTGTGCTTGGTTACCCCAAAGCAAAGCAACTAACGACTGACCGTGCAAATTCACGAGTGCAGAAATTGCGGCATCAGTGAAATCATCCCAGCCGACTGCCAAATGCGCGGCCGTCTTGCCAACCGAGGTCGTTAGATGGCGATTGAGAAGCATCACTCCTTGAGCTTGCCATCGCGAAAGGTCACCTTTAGCAGACGTACCTGGAAGGTCAGCGGTCAGCTCTTTGAGAATGTTCTGCAAGCTTCTCGGCAACGGTTGCACGCCCTGGTTTACGGCAAACGCCAGGCCATTGGCATAACCGAGAGTCGGGTACGGGTCTTGACCCACTAGCAAAACTCGAACGTCACGTGGATCTGTTTCGAACGCCCGCATCACCAATGACAGGTTCGGATCGACAACCTCCCCGGCATCAACGCGGGCAGAGATTCGCTGCTCGATCGAGGCGAGAAGACGCTCTTGGTCAGTTAAGAGAGCCTGCCAAACCTCGTGCATCGATTCGAAGAACATGCCTTATAGGCTACGACCCGAAGTGTTAGTCTGACCGAGTATTCAAGCAAAGGAGCATGATGTTTGCACGTGAGTTGGCTCAAGAAGCCGAGGGCTATTTAGCGGTTGTTCAAGAAGTTCGCCGCGACCTGCACCAGATACCTGAATTCGGCCTTCACCTACCCCAAACCCGCGAGCGCGTGCTTGCCTCGATTCACGGTCTTGGCGACATTCACCTTAGCGACAAACTCTCGAGCATCGTGCTTCACATCAAGGGTGCGCAGGAGGGGCCTACCGTGTTGCTAAGAGCCGACATGGATGCCCTCGCTGTTCAAGAAAATACCGGCCTCGACTATGCCTCAACCAACGGATACATGCACGCCTGCGGACACGACCTGCACATGGCCATCGGCATTGGCGCAGCCCACTTGGTGGCAACCCACAAAGATCGCCTCAAAGGTGACGTTTTGATCTGGTTCCAGCCTGGTGAAGAAGGCCACGGCGGTGCCGATGTAATGCTCGAAGAAAACATGCACATGATTACCGGCAACAAGCCAATTGCTGCTTACGGAATTCACGTGACTTCCTCTTGGCAGCCACCGAAGACCTTCGGCGGTAAGACCGGCGCTCTAATGGCTTCGGCCAGCGACCTGATTGTGACCTTTAAGGGTCGCGGTGGTCACGGATCTAGCCCATGGATGGCGAAAGACCCGATCTCGGCCATGAACGATGCAATCTCAGGCCTGCAAACATTTATTAATAAGCAGTTCAACGTCTTCGACCCGATCGTCATCAACGTTGGTTGGTTGAAAGCCGGCGACGACCACACCACCAACGTGATTCCAGAGACCGCCGCTTTCGGCGCAACCGTTCGAACCTTTTCTCCAGGGATGCTCGATCAGCTCAAGTTGCACGTCACCAACTACCTAGACGGCATCGCAAGCGCCTTTGGCGTGACCGTCGAATGTGATTGGGGTCAGTATGCAACCGAGGTTGTGATGAATGATCCGATTGCCACCGAGCGCGTTCGCAAAGTGGTTAAGGGCGTATGGGGCGAAGACCGTTGGATGGAGTGGCCTCACCCAATCGCCGGGGCCGAAGATTTTGGTTCGGTGGTTCGTGAGATTCCAGGCGCGTTCATCTTCTTGGGTGCTTCACCCGACAACAGCGACTGGCAGACTGCCGCGCCAAACCATTCAAACCGCGCAGTTTTCGACGACTCGGTGATTCCGAGCGGCTGTGCTCTGCTTGCGGCACTCGCCTTCGATGTGCTTGACGAGGCAGCCCAGTAAGACACTTCACGCAGCTTGTGTTACAGCGTGTTTCAGTGGTATTTGTCGCCTGACTTGCCTCGCCCTAACCTTTGGAGAAACTACTTCACCGAACTTTAGGAACATCATGAGCAACGATCCATCCAACTGGGGCTTTGAAACCACCCAGATTCACGCCGGCGCAACCCCAGACCCAACCACCAACTCACGCGCGGTACCGCTTTACCAGACCACCGCTTACGTGTTTAACTCGAGCGAGCACGCCGCAAAGTTGTTCGGCCTTGCCGAGTTTGGCAACATCTACACCCGCATCATGAACCCGACCCAGGATGTCGCCGAGAAGCGCATCGCTGCCCTCGAAGGCGGAACCGCAGCGCTACTTTTGGCTTCGGGTCAGGCTGCCGAAACCTTTGCCATCCTGAACATCGCTCAGGCCGGCGACCACATCGTGGCTTCGTCGACCATCTACGGTGGAACCTACAACCTGTTCAAGTACACCCTGCCAAAGCTGGGCATCACCACCACCTTTGTTGAGAACCAGGATGACCTAAATCAGTGGCAGGCAGCCGTTCAGCCGAACACCAAGGCGTTCTTCGCCGAGACCATCGGAAACCCGAAGGTCAGCATCCTCGACATCGAAGGTGTCGCTTCGGTTGCGCACAAGAACGGTGTGCCGCTGATTGTTGACAACACTGTTGCAACTCCATACCTGATTCAGCCGCTGAAGCACGGTGCTGACATCGTGGTTCACTCAGCCACCAAGTTTCTCGGTGGCCACGGCACCGTTGTTGCCGGCGCAATCGTCGACGGCGGAAAGTTCGAATGGTCGAAGAGCGACAAGTTCCCTGGGCTAACCGAGCCAGACCCTTCGTACCACGGAGTCAACTACACCGCAGCACTTGGTGACGCAATCGCCTACATCATCAAGGCGCGCGTACAGCTTCTTCGTGACATCGGTGCGGCCGTAGCGCCAAACAACGCATGGCAGTTGCTTCAGGGCATCGAAACCCTGTCGCTTCGTATCGAGCGCCACGTTGAGAACGCGCAGAAGATTGCCGAGTGGCTAGCGAAGCACCCGCAAGTTGAGAGCGTCAACTACGCCGGACTCAAGTCTTCACCTTGGTACAAGGCAGCTAAGAAGTACGCCCCTAAGGGAGCCGGTGCAATCGTTTCGTTCGAGATCAAGGGCGGCGTGGCAGTTGGCTCGAAGTTCGTTGAAAGCCTCGAACTCTTCAGCCACGTGGCTAACATTGGAGATGTACGCTCGTTGGTTATTCACCCAGCAAGCACCACACACTCCCAGCTAACCCCTGAGCAACAGCTCACCACTGGTGTTACGCCGGGCTTGGTTCGCCTTTCGGTCGGACTCGAGTCTTTCGATGACCTCGTAGCCGACCTGAAGGCCGGTTTTGAGGCGGCAAAGAAGTAGTTGGAATTTCAGACATCTGAGGACAGCGTTCCGTCAGGCTTCATCACAGATGAGCTCTCCCGACAGCTAGTCGGTAGGCCACCTGCGACCGGAGCTTGGCGGGACGGTGACCCCTCGGGTGACCGCCAGTTTGCGCTCCTACCGACTCTCAAGTTGGGTAGCGGGCGCGAACTTGCTTCTGCGCGAATTGCCTTTGAAAGCTGGGGAACCCTCAACGACGACAAGTCGAATGCCGTGCTGGTGCTACACGCACTAACCGGAGACTCCCACGCCGCAGGCGCTGCATCGAAGGCTCACCCCACCGAGGGTTGGTGGAGTGAAATCATCGGGCCGGGTCTGGCCATCGACACCGATCGTTGGTTTGTAGTGGCACCAAACATTTTGGGTGGTTGCCAGGGTTCAACCGGTCCGAGTTCGCTCGACCGTCAGGGCCGCGAATACGGTTCTCGATTTCCTTACCTAACCATTCGCGACCAAGTCGCGGCTCAAGTAGCGTTTAGTGCGGTTATTGGTATCGACAGGTGGCACGCCATCATCGGCGGTTCGATGGGCGGCATGCACGTTCTCGAGTGGGCAATCGACCACCCAGAAAAGGTTGAGAACATCGCCGTTATCGCGGCTCCCCCGGTTTCTACCGCCGACCAAATCGCACTCAACTCGGTGCAACTTGAAGCGATTAAAACCGATCCAGCCTTCAACAAGGGCCACTACTACGACGCCAAAGCTGGCTTTGGCCCGCACCGCGGTTTGGCTCTCGCCCGAAGAATGGCGCTACTCAACTATCGCTCGCCTCACGAACTCAATGACCGCTTTGGCCTCACCTGGCAGAGTGAAAGCATTTCGCCGCTTGGAGCTGGTGGCCGCTGGGCTGTTGAGTCTTACCTCGACTTTCACGGCAACAAGTTCACCCGTCGATTCGACGCAAACTCTTACATCACGCTCGTTGAGGCCATGAACTCGCACGACATCGGCCGCGATCGAGGCGGCGTTGACAAGGCTTTGGCCAGCATTAAGGCACGGGCGTTGGTAGCCGGAATCGATTCAGACCGACTTTTTCCAATCTCGGGACAGCAAATCATTGCCAAGCACATCGGCGGCGTGTTGGTGGGCGGCTCACTTCGCACTATCGAAAGCGAATATGGCCACGACGGATTCTTAATTGAATTCGAAAAGGTTGGGCCACTGATTAGCGAACTACTCGGTAGCTAATCGCTTGGTGAGCTTGGTCAAGCGGATGTTTGCGTAGACCAGCGCACCCAAGAGCAACAAGTTTCGCGTCGTCAAAATCGCTGTAGCTGTGAAGCCGCCCGCGAGCAACTCATCGTAGGTGCTCGGATAAATCGTCCAGGTTAGTAGCGACAGCGCTGCCACCATGTAGAGCATCGGCCTAAGATTTTGAACTCCCGAAATAAGCCCGATAATCACCGGCACTACCAGCCAGGTCATGAACTGCGGCGATCCAACCTTGTTAAAAAAGATGAGGTCGAGTACTGCCGTGGTTGAAACCCAGGTGAGAATCTCGGTTGGGCTAGCCTTAGCTCTTCGGGCGAGCAACCCCAGAAGCACGGTCACGCCGACGGCGAGAAGCTGACCGGGGCCGAGCAGCAGAGAAATTACATCGGTCGCTGCACCAAAGACCTCGAACGTTTTTAGTGGCCCGTTGTAGATGATGCCCACGGATGCGTCTCCAAAAATGTGTTTCCAAAGCCACCAGCTAGCCCAAGGCGATTCAATCTGGATGCCTCGACCGAGTTGCCCTCCGATGAACCCGAACATGCTGGCGTTTCCGCCAATAAACAGGCCGACTACCAATAGCCCAAGCGTCACAACGGCTCCGGTGAAGGCAACGACACGGCGGCGGGCAGAGGCAAAGAACAGCCCGGCAAAAATCGCAATTGGCCAAATCTTGACCCAGCCGGCGATGGTTAGAAGCGCCGCCGAAACTTTCTGGTTGTTAGAAATAAAAAGTGCAGCCACAACAGCAATCGCGACGCTGAAGAAGTCAATACGGCTGATGGCAACCGGACCCAGCAGCGCTAGGCACAGCAACCAAAAGTAAGCGGCAGCAAAGCGCGCCTTTAGCATCGGCGCCGTATGGCGGCCCACGAGAACCATGCTGGCGAGCACCCCTAGTAAGGTCGCAAACTGCAAGCTCAGCCATCCTGCTACGAAGTTAGTTGCGCCCACCATACCTGCTAGCAGAATCGGTACTAGGGCGACGAAAGGATAGACCCAAACGGCGTTGATGCCAAGCATCACATGACCTTGAACTACCTGGTCAAACCAAGGCTGGTAGGCGAGCGTGAGATCGCCCATTGGCATACCGGGTTGATTGAAACCGAGAAAAACCAACCACGCCTCAACCGCGCCCCCGGCTAAAAGCAAAACCCAGAGGCGATTCGAACTCTCGCGCAAGCTACTCATTCAGGCTGCCAATCTCTAACCACCGAGCGCACCGCTTCGGCCACGTCGAGCGCTGCCACCGGTCCGTCTTGGCTAGCCCGAGATGCTGCCTCGGAATGAATGGTTATGGCTAGAGTCGCCACCTCGACGAGGTCGAGTTCGGAGTCGTGAGCATTCACCGCGAGCAGCGCTCCGATGACCCCGGCCAGCACATCGCCGGTTCCGGCGGTTGCCAAGCTTGAAGAGTTTGGGCCAACGGCCGTTACCTCTCCACTCGGATGCGCAACCAGACTCGTGCTGCCTTTGAGAATCACAACCTGGCGCGTGAGCGCAGCCGCTGCTTGTACCGCCTCGTAGTCGAGGTCGAAGTGTCGGCCAAACCGATCGAGCAGACGAGCCAACTCGCCGGCGTGCGGTGTGAGGATCGCCGAGTGCGCGTTGAGTTTGTCGAAGTCGACGATTTCTAGGCCTCCGGCATCGATTACCTTAAGCCCCGCCCACTCGGCAGCCTCACTTACCTGCAACGCCCGTTGGCTATCGTTCTTGTCGATGCCAGAACCTAAAACCCAAGCATCGGAATTGCCCGGCTGGCAAACCGTTTCGGGTCGAGTCTCAAGCACGAGGCGATTAACCGAGTCTGAGCCGAGATAGCGCACCATTCCGATTCCGGTGCGAACCGCCGCATCGATGCCGAGCAGAGCAGCACCCGGGTAGGCGTCGGAGCCCGTAACAAAACCAACCACCCCGCGTTTGTACTTGTTGTCGTCACTCTTCGGATGACGCAACAGGTGAAGCGGCAGTTCAACGTGCATGCCCTAACGCTACCAAGCGTGCTGGTTTAGGCTGGTTTACGACGAGAAACAGGTGCAAAATGGCAAAGCTTTTCGAACCAATCACTCTGCGCGGGGTTGAGATTCGCAATCGAATCTTCATTGCTCCGATGTGCACCTACTCATGTGAAGACCAAGACGGTATGCCAAACCTATGGCACCTGGTTCACCTGGGCTCGAGAGCCAGTGGCGGTGCAGGCCTGATTATCGCCGAAGCAACAGCGGTGCGCCCAGACGGAAGAATCACGCCGTGGTGCACCGGGCTCTGGAACGAAGGTCAGGCTGCACGCTGGGCCGAAGTCAACGATTTCATTCACAGCCAGGGTGCCAAATCGGCCATTCAACTGGCCCATGCCGGCCGCAAGGCATCGACCTACCGAGAAGGCTCTGGCGTGGGCACGGTTGCCGAAGCAGACGGTGGTTGGAAGACCATCTCTTCAACCACCGATGCCTTTGAAGGCTACGCAGCCCCGCGCGAACTGGCCACCGATGAAATGCACCAGTTGGTGCGCGACTGGGCAGAATCGGCAAAACTGGCGGTGCAGGCCGGGTTTGATGCCATCGAAATTCACGCCGCGCACGGCTACCTCGTGCACCAGTTTCTCTCCCCAATCACGAACCGACGCGCCGATGAATATGGCGGATCACTTGAGAATCGCGCCCGCCTGCTACTCGAGATTGTGATTGCGATTCGAGCGAGCATCCCTGAAGAGATGCCGCTTCTGGTACGTTTTAGCGCCACCGATTACCGCGAAGACGGCTGGACCAAGGAGCAGTGCGCTGAGGTTGCAAAGTGGTGTGCCGATGCCGGCGCTGATCTTTTTGACATTTCGAGCGGTGGTCTGATCACCGGCGTAAACATTCCGCTAGGGCCGGGTTACCAGGTTCCACTGGCCGAGTTTGTTGGAGAGCGAGTTGAAGAACCCGTTTCGGCAGTTGGCCAGATAACCGACGCTCACCAGGCCGAAGCCATTTTGCAGAGCGGAAACGTTGATGTGATCAGCATCGCTCGAGCCGCACTTCGCGACCCATATTGGCCACTGCGCGCAGCGCACGAACTAGGTGTTGAGGTTGATTACTGGCCGCGCCAGTACAAGCGCGGCAAGTGGCCTCACTAGTCACGCTGGGTGGCGTCTTGAACTTCGCCAACCAATTCTTCAAGAATGTCCTCTAAAAAGAGCACTCCCATTTCGCGCCCGCGACCATCGAACACGCGAGCCATGTGAGCACCAACGCGTCGCATCGAGGCAAGAGCATCTTCGAGCTCCATTTTTGCCGGTAACGAGATTAGGGTGCGAATGCGTTTTGCCGGAAAAGGGCGGTCAACTTCGTCTTCGCCAAGGCTCAGCACATCTTTGAGGTGCAGGTAACCAACTAGTTCGGCGTCTTCATCACGAACCGGGTAGCGCGAAAAACCGTACTTAGTGACAGCCTGTTCAACCTCGCGCGGAGTCACGCTTTCGCTGAATGCAACTAGCCGAGCCAGCGGCACGGTTACGTCGAGCACCTTCTTTTCGGTGAACTCAAAGGTGTTGCTGAGCGCACCCGATGTGTCGCTCAAGACGCCTTCGCGAGTGGAGTGCTCGACGATGTCTTCAACCTGTTCGAGGGTAAAAGCCGAGTTGGCTTCATCGATGGCCTTTACGCTAAAGACTCGAAGCAGAACATTGGCAATCGCATTAAGTGCCACAACTATCGGGCTCAGAATCCAGGCAATGCCGTAGAGAATCGGAACCAGAATCAAGGCCGCGCGCTCAGGCACCGAGAACGAAATGTTCTTTGGCACCATCTCGCCAATCAGCACGTGCAGAAACGACACCAAGGCGAGAGTGATTGCAAATGCGATGGGACCAACCAGCGATTCACTAACGCCGAAGCTGGTTAGTGGCCCAGCGAGAAAGAACTGCATGGCTGGTTCAGAAATCGTCAGAATCAGAAGGGAACAAACTGTGACACCAATTTGAGCTGTCGCCAGCATCAGAGAAACTCGCTCCATCGCCTTGATCGTGATCTGCGCAGGTTTCGAACCCGCCTGTGCTCGAGGTTCAATCTGGGCTCGACGCGCACTGATGATGGCGAACTCAGCTCCGACAAAGAATCCATTGCCAATCAACAAAACCACCAGCCATAAGAGACCGGCCACAGCGCTCGAATTGTCGAGCACCTGGTGGGCTGCTTGAGAACTAATCATCTTCGTCACCCGCTTCAACGGTTGGCGTGAATCTCACACGATCGATGCGGCGGCCATCCATTCGTTCTACCCGAAGCGACCCGTTATTGATCGCAACTTCGTCGCCGACCACCGGAATTCTGCCGAGTGCGCTCATCATGTAACCGGCAACCGTTTCATAGGCGGCGTCATCTGGAACCGTAATTGCCATTTCGGCAAGTTCATCTGGGCGAATCATGCCCGGAAAGAGCACCGAAGAATTGGCACCGCGAGTTACACCGCTTCTGGCCCGGTCGTGTTCATCGGCTAGTTCACCCACGAGTTCTTCGACCAGATCTTCTAGCGTGGCAATGCCGGCCGTGCCGCCGTATTCGTCGATCACGATGGCCATCTGCAAACCCTTGGCACGAAGTTCAACCATCAAAGTTTCGAGGCGCATAGTTTCGGGCACACGAAGTGGTTCGGCCATGAGTGCTGTGGCCGGAACATCGGAGCGCTTCTCGCGCGGAACCGAAGCCGCCTGCTTCACGTGCACGATGCCAATTACTTCGTCTGAAGACCCATCGGTCACCGGAAAACGTGAGTGTCCGGTGCGGTTGCAAATGGCGATAACCTCATTTGCACTCTGTCCAGCTTCAACGCTGTGCATGCGTGTTCGCGGCGTCATGACGTCGGCTGCCGTCAGCTGACTGAGAGCCAAGGTCTTGGTGAGAAGCGTGGCGGTTTGCGCGTCTAATGCGCCGAGCAGAGCCGAACGCCGAACCAGCGATGCCAGCTCCTCGGCGGTGCGGCTAGAGCTTAGCTCTTCTTTAGGTTCGATTCCGATAGCTCGAACGATGCCATTACCGCTGGCATTTAGGGCTTTGATCATCCAGCCAAAGAACCAGGTGAACGAAAGTTGAAAGAGAACAACAAAACGGTTGACGCGAAGTGGCAAGGTGAGTGCCAATTTCTTCGGCACGAGTTCTCCAACCAGCGTCGAGAAAACCGTGGCAATCACCATGCCGAGCACCACAAGAATTCCGTCTTTGGTGGCGGTAGCGGCATTCCAGCCAGCAAATATTGGCAGTAGCAAACTAGCTATCGCGGGTTCGAAAAGAAAACCGGCGAGCATGGTGGTAATCGTGATGCCGAGCTGCGCACCGCTCAGGTGAGTAGAAGTTTGCTTTAGGGCACGAATGGTGTTGCTCAAGCCGCGTTCACCGCGGGTTCTTCGGGCTTCTAGTTCGCTGCGGTCGAGGTTGATCAGCGAAAACTCCGATGCCACGAACAGCCCGGTACCGAGCGTCAAAAGCACCCCGAGCGCAACAGCGAGCCAGTCGTTCATCGCGCTACTCCGCTGTGACTATGCCCAGAACCTATATCGTCCATACCTTTACAGCATAACTAAGGGCGGCTAGCGATTAGGCTAGGAGTGCCCATTGCAACAACCAAGCTGAAGAGGTGGTTTCTCTGTCAACGAATGACGAGAACTCGCAAGATGGTTTCGGCGCAAACCAGTGGCTCGTAGAAGAAATGTACGAGCAGTGGAGCGCGAATCCTGACTCCGTCGACAAAGAATGGTGGCCCATTCTCGAGCGGTTTCACAGCAACCTCTCGGGCACTTCGAGTGCCCAAGGCGCAACTACCCCAAACACCCCGTCCAGCCCGGCACCGGCTAGCGAAGTAGCTGCACCCGTTGCCCCGATTGCACCGCAAACGATCGTGACCGAAACCCCCGCAAACATCCCTGCCGCAACCGAACCGAACCAGCTGGTTGCCAAGACCACCCGCATCGAACCTCGCCCACAGCCAATTCCGGCACAGGCGCCGGTTACAGCAGCCATCGACATAGTCGAAGAGCCAGTCGAAAACCAGGTCAACATTCTCAAGGGCATGCCAAAGGCGCTGGCCGCCAACATGGATGCCTCGCTCTCGGTTCCGACCGCAACCTCGGTTCGCACCATCCCAGCGAAACTGCTTATCGACAACCGAATCGTGATCAACAGCCACCTCGGCCGCACTCGCGGAGGCAAGGTTTCGTTCACCCACATTCTTGGCTTCGCGCTAATTCGCGCGCTCAAAGAGTTTCCGAGCCAAAACGTTTACTACGACGAGGTCGACGGCAAGCCGGCTTCGGTTAGCCCGGCCAACGTGAATCTTGGCCTAGCCATCGATATTCCTAAAGAAGACGGCACCCGTGCCCTGCTCGTGCCAAACATCAAGCGCGCTCAGCGCCTCAACTTCAACGAGTTCTTGGCTGCCTACGAAGATCTCGTAAAGCGCGCTCGAAACAACAAACTCACCGCCGACGACTTCGCCGGCAGCACGGTTTCACTAACCAACCCGGGCGGCATCGGCACCGTTCACTCAGTGCCACGCCTAATGAGGGGTCAGGGTTGCATCATCGGGGCTGGCGCTCTCGAGTATCCAGCTGAATTTGCCGGCATGCACGAAGAGCAGTTGGCCAAGTTGGGTATCAGCAAGACCATCACGCTCACATCCACCTATGACCACCGCGTTATTCAAGGTGCCGGCTCGGGTGAGTTCCTTAAAAAGGTTCACGAGTTGCTTCTCGGCGAGCGCGGGTTCTACGACGAACTGTTCGCCGACCTTCGTATTCCATACGAACCTATTCGCTGGGCTACCGACTTCGACGCAAACGACACAGATGACCGATCGAAGGCTGCGCGCATTCAGGAACTGATCAACGCTTACCGCGTTCGCGGTCACCTGATGGCAGACATCGATCCACTCGAGTATCAGCAGCGCAGCCACCCAGACCTAGACGTTCTAACCCACGGCCTGAGCCTCTGGGATCTAGACCGCACCTACAAAACTGGCGGTTTCGGCGGCAAGCCAAAGATGCCGCTACGCGACACCCTAAAGATTCTGCGCGATTCTTACTGCCGCACCGTAGGTGTCGAGTACATGCACATTCAAGACCCTGCTCAGCGAAAGTGGTTCCAAGACAAACTTGAGCGCCCTTACGAGAAGCCGACTCACGACCAGCAGCTGCGCATCCTTGAAAAGCTCAACGAGGCCGAAGCTTTCGAGACCTTCTTGCAGACCAAGTTCGTTGGTCAAAAGCGATTCTCGCTCGAAGGTGGAGAGTCGACGATTGCGGCCCTCGACGCTTTGATTACCGCAGCG
>JAHEAT010000006.1 GCA_024642605.1 Microbacteriaceae bacterium | reverse complement strand
GCGTGGCTCCAGAAACGCGGGTCTTCGGTTGAGACCACGGCGTTGACGAAGTTTGAAGAGATGTCTGTGTAATCAACCGAAACGCGGTTCTCGTGATAAAAAGTTGCCACCTTAACGGGCTTGCCCGCATCGTTGGTGGCGTAGAGGGTAGAGGCCTGAGATGCGTTTACCGGCTTGATCCAGTCGGGGAGGTTCTCGAAAACCGAGATACCGGTGGTGACGGCAAAGCTACCGATTATTAGGGCTGGTGCGAGAAGCGCCATGAACAAAACACCGGCAATAGCCGAAAGACCCGAAAACTTCAGGATTCCTGCGAAGCCGGACTGTTGCCCTTCACGTCTAGACATAGACTCTAGGTTACCCGACTACTTTGAGAGGAAACCGAAAATGACCAAGTGGGAGTACGCCACGGTTCCAATTCTTTTGCACAAAGAAGCTGCCATTTTGAACGCCTGGGGCGTCGACGGCTGGGAGTTGGTGTCAGTCGAGTCGGTACCAAACGGCGGTCTCGTTGCCTTCATGAAGAGACAGGTCGCCTAGTGTCACGCGTCGAATCGCGCCTCATCGAACTCGGTAGCCCTCTGCCCGAACTGGCCAAGCCGGTTGCTGCCTATGTGCCCGCTGTGATTAGCGGAAACCTAGTTTTCACGTCGGGCCAACTGCCTTTTGTTTCGGGTTCGCTGCCCGAAACCGGCAAGCTCGGGGCTTCGGTAAACGCCGAGGACGCCAAAGCGTACGCGCGCCAATGTGCTCTCAATGCGCTCGCGGCAGTCAAATCGGTTATCGGCGACCTCGACCGCATCACTCGAATCGTGAAGGTTGTTGCATTCGTGGCTTCAACCCCCGAGTTCACCGGGCAACCCGGCGTGGTCAACGGTGCATCGGAGTTTTTGGGTGAAGTTTTCGGCGATGCCGGTGCCCACGCTCGTTCGGCTGTTGGTGTGCCTGTGCTACCGCTCGACTCACCTGTTGAACTTGAACTGATTGTCGAGTTCGACTAGTTAGTCGGTAGCGCCGCCTGCAATTTTGTTGCCGATGGCGCTCATCACGCCGCTATCCGCCAGCGTTGTTACATCGCCAATCGGGCGATTCTCGGCAACGTCGCGCAGCAGTCGACGCATGATCTTGCCAGAACGAGTCTTCGGCAGCTCAGAAACCACAAGAATCTGCCGAGGTTTGGCGATTGGCCCAATCTGCTTGGCCACGTGATCTCGTAAAACCTTGGCCAGATCGGCCTCGTTTGGAGCCTCGGCAATTTCGTCTTGGCGCAGAATCACGAACGCAACCACTGCCTGCCCGGTTATCTCGTCTTTAGCCCCAACCACGGCAGCCTCGGCAACCCAACGGTGTGAAACCAAGGCCGACTCAATCTCTGTGGTCGAAAGTCGGTGCCCCGAAACATTCATGACATCGTCAACTCGACCCAAGAGCCAGATGTCTCCATCTTCGTCTGCCTTGGCGCCGTCACCCGCAAAATACTTCCCATCGAAACGAGACCAGTACGTGTCTACGAAGCGCTCGTCGTCGCCCCAGATGCCTCGAAGCATCGAAGGCCAAGGTTCGGCGACGGTGAGGTACCCGCCATGGTCGTTGCCAACCTGGTTTCCTTCGTCGTCTACCACCTGAACCTCGATGCCTGGCAGAGCAACCTGCGCCGAACCGGGTTTGGTGTGCGTAACTCCCGGCAGTGGGCTGATCATGATTGCACCGGTTTCGGTCTGCCACCAAGTATCAACAATCGGGCAGCGGTTACCGCCAATAACCTCTCGGTACCACATCCACGCTTCTGGGTTGATTGGTTCACCAACCGAGCCGAGCAGACGCAATGAGCGCAGATCGAAGGCATCTGGAATGGCTCGACCGAGCTTCATGAATGATCTGATTGCCGTTGGCGCGGTATAGAGCTGAGTGACACCGTACTTCTGAATAATTTCCCACCAGCGACCTGGGTGAGGGGAGTCGGGCGTGCCTTCGTAAATCACCTGGGTAGCACCGTTTGCGAGTGGGCCGTAGGTGACGTAAGAGTGACCGGTAATCCAGCCAATGTCGGCGGTACACCAGTAAATGTCGGTTTCTGACTTGAGGTCAAACACGTTTCGGTGAGTGTAGGTGGCCTGAGTGAGGTAGCCGCCGGATGTGTGCAAAATACCTTTGGGCTTGCCAGTAGTTCCCGAGGTGTAGAGGATGAACAACGGGTTTTCGGCGTCGAAGGCTTCGGCTACATGCTCATCGTTAGCTGCGTGCATGGCGTCTTTCCACCAAATGTCTCGGCCTTCAGACCACTCAACATCGCCGCCGGTGCGCTCAACCACTAGAACATGTTCAACGGTTGGGCAGTTGTTACCGCGCAAAGCTTCGTCAACTGCAGGCTTGAGTGGCGCCGCTTTTCCCTTGCGGTAGCCGCCATCGGAGGTGATAACCAGCTTGGCGTGTGCGTCTTGAATTCTCGAGGCGATCGAATCGGCACTGAAGCCCCCGAAGATCACCGAGTGTATGGCACCGATGCGCGCTACCGCGAGCATCGAGATTACGGCTTCGGGAATCATGGGTAGGTATATGGCCACGCGGTCGCCCTGGCGAACACCTAGCGCGGTTAGCGCGTTGGCTGCCTTTTTTACGGCAGCTAGCAATGTGCTGTAGCTGTAAACCTGCTCATCGCCGGGTTCACCTTCAAAGTAGAGGGCAACCCTTGAGCCGATGCCGCCTTCGACATGGCGATCTAGGCAGTTGTAGGCGACGTTGAGTTTTCCGTCGGCAAACCACCTGGCGAATGGAGCGTTGGACCAGTCGAGCGCCTCGGTAAACGGCTTGTGCCAGTGGAGTTTTTCTGCCTGGGCTTTCCAGAAAGCCATGCGGTCGTTCGAGGCTTGGTCGTAAAGCTCGGATGTCGCCACCGCGGTTTTAGCAAACTCTGGGTTGGGCTCAAAAGTTCGCGATTCGTGGGCGAGGTTTTCGATGGCATCAGATGCTGACATGCTATTCGACCTTTCGCACCATGGCACGTCCGCATTGCCGTGCTTTTTCATTGTGGCACAAAATGGTTTCTGCTATTTGCCTGAAAAAAAAGGAAATTTCTTTCAAATCTGTCTTTTCTGGCGTTATGTGAGCGTTACACTTTCTCTTGTCAGATTTATTCTGACCTGCGGTGCCGGTTCCCCCCAATGCGGCACCGCCTGGCGGCAGTCCTTCCCCCAAGGGCTGCCGCCCCCTTTTAACCGGATGTTTCTCCTTTTACCGAGAGTTTCTCAACCTAACAATCTCGTGCAATCGTTTGCTTATTTGCATTGCTCCCGCGCGGGCCACTTATCAACAGATTCACCTTCTGTCTATTTTTGGGCGTCGTGATTTGCAACCTTGGATGCATGGCCGCACTGCTCGATCGAATGCAAACCCTTCTTGGCACACCGGGCCTCACCGACTTGGTTCTAAATGGAATCCACACGGCACACATGCGTGTAGGCAACGACTGGGTTTCATGTTCTGCGCCTTTCGAATCGGCTGATGAACTTAGAGATCTACTCGTCGATGAGTTTGAACTCGGCGGCATCGCATTGAACTACAAGAATCCTCTGGCATCTATGGTTGCCGACGGATTTCGCATACACGCGGTCTTGGGTTTTGGGGTTTCGCCGCACATTCAGGTTTCCATCAGAAGATTAGGGCTCACCGGGTTGGAGGTACCTGCTCCTTTTGCGATCGGTACGATTTCACATCGCTGGTTCGAAGAGCTGACGCAGGCCATGACCAAAGGAGCTTCCGTTCTTATTGCCGGTGGTGCTGGTTCGGGTAAAACAACCATCCTGAGAGCACTGCTGAGCCGAATGACCGGTTTTCGAGTGGTCACCCTAGAAGATGCTCCAGAGTTGGGGTTGGTTAGTCAGAACGTGGTTTCGCTGCTCACCCGAGCACCGAACCAAGACGGCGCTGGCGAGATCACGCTCGATCGGCTACTTCGCGAAGCGCTGCGTATGAGCCCCGATCGAATTGCAGTCGGTGAGGTTAGAGGAGACGAACTCGGCGTAATGCTAGAGGCCCTGAATACGGGGCATTCTGGCGCAGGCGCAACGATTCACGCCAATAGCTTGCCCGACTTGGCTTCGAGGCTCGAGGCACTCGGTATGCGAGCCGGAATCGACCCGAAAACTTTGGCGCGGCAAGTTGTCTCCGCCTTCTCTCTGGCAGTGTTGGCTACTCGTGGCGAGGGGTTTTCAATCGCCCAAGTGGCCAAGCCAGTGCTTGCTGGGCAAGGTTTGGAGTTCAGGCTTGTCGGCTGAGCAGCGTCAGAAACTTGAAACCTTGATAGCAGGGTTAGAGGCAGGGCTGGCACCCGCCCATGCGCTAGAGCGGTCTGGTTACGGCGCCGACAACTCGATGCCGAGCGAGATTGCCCTGAGCGTGAAGTCTTCGAGGATATACGGCTCTAGCTTGCTGCCCGCGTTGCGGGAAATCGCAGCAGCGTGGCAAAGTGAAGCACACCTGAAATCCGAACTGGAAGGTGAATTTGCGGCACCTCGAGCAACCATCAAACTCGTAACCTGGCTGCCCGTGGCGGCGCTGGGGTTGTCGCTTTGTTTGGGGTTCGACCTTGCAGCAACTTTTCAATCCCCAATCTCGATTGCCTCAATTGGTGTCGGAGCTGTGTTGATTTGGCTTGCTCGGCGCTGGTCGTCGACGATCTTGAAGAAGGCGATGCCACTGGCCAACCCAGACATTGCCTACCTGCGGCAACTGAGCATCGCGCTCGCTGCCGGTGCCACGGTTCGCCAGGCAATCGAGCAAGTGGGTTTACCTGCCAGTGCTCACGAACTAATCGTCGAAGACATCGCATTCTCACGAACCACCGGCGCAGGTGTCTTGCCGGCGGTTCGCCGCCGAATCGAGCGACTGACGCAACGGCACCTAGATCAAAACCGTCAACGCGTGCGCGAAGCCGGTGTGAAACTCAGCCTCCCGCTCGGAATCGCCGTGTTACCGGCGTTAGTGTTTTTGGTCGTCATTCCCATGTTCAACTCAGCGGCAGTCACACAGGCTGTCGCTTCTTAGAAAGGAAAACCTTGAGCCCAAGCATCCGAGTGTTTCACTTCTGTCGTCAGCTCACTAAAGATGAGCAAGGCGCGGCTACAGCCGAATACGCAATCGCCACCATGGCCGCCGTAGCCTTTGCTGGTTTGCTAGTCGTGATCATGCGAAGTGACGAGGTTAGGCAAATACTCCTCGGGCTCATTCGCGACGCACTTACGCCAGACATACAGCCCTAAGCGCTACCGCGCTTCAAGAGTCATCGGAGTGGAAGCTTTAGACCTTGCGGCGCCTGTAAAGCACTAAGCCAAAACCGGCAAGTGCGAGAACGGCAACCGAAGATGCAATAACTACAACGCCCGTCGAATCGGGAGCGGTTTCGGTAGTCTTCTCAACCGGCATTCCAGACTGGCTTTCTTCGCCGCTAGTGCTTGGCATTGCCGAAGGCTCTGGGTCTGCAGGGGTGTCGGTCGTGGTTTCGTCTTGACCGTCTGACTCTGCGCCAGTTAGAGTGCGCTTTACCTCACCCGCGGCCTCTGAGCTGTTGTCTTCGACGGCTGGTTTGTCGTAGAAGCTCACCGGCACCTGCCGAGTTACAAGGATCAGATATTTCTTTGAGGCCGACGAGTCTCCCGAGGTTACATCGATAACCACATAGTTGTCCTCGTAGCTCAGGGCAACTTCAGAAGAAGGCACGTCTTGCGCCAAAGCATTGCTGTTCACCGTCATGGTGGCAGCCGCGTTCAAGGTCGAGGCAGAAACGGAAATTGCCTCAGTCTCGGTCGGGACGGTGGCGGTGTAGCTCAAAACATCTGGGCTGAAGGTTTCGTTCAAAGTAAAACCATTGATTGCGAGGTTCTTTAGGCTCGCGTTGGCGTTTGAGGCTGATGTCTCGGCTGAGTCAACCTCGTAAACACCAATCGGGTAAGAAACCTTCTTCGCAGAATCCCAGTAAACCTTCTCAACCCTTACGAAGAAAGTTTGAAGTTCTGGCAATTCAACGTCTAACTCCTTGACGTTAGTGGTGTGCTGCCAGGCCATGCCGGCAAAATCGGCGGTGCCAGAAATCTCGATGTGGTACCAGGATTCTGGGTTTTCATCGCTGATGGAAATGTGCAAAGAACTTGCAAAGTCTGATGCGCTCGCTGTGAATGTTGGAGCGGTGGTCGACTCCGCACCGGTTACTGCGCTTGCGACTGCAGATTCACTAGACATCCACCAACCGCCGCTGCCTGGGTTCTGAACCGCAGTGCGTGCCTCGACCCAGTATTCGGTGGACGGGCTCAGCTCTTGAGTGAGAAAAACACCAGCGTCCTCAAAATAGTTGGCGTCTGAAACGATTTGCGATCTGCCTGCATCGCTGTAAATGGTGATGTAGTACTTAACGACATCGCTCGAACCTGCATTCGCCTCGTCAACGAGTTCAACCTGAATTCGACCGGCAACTTCACTCGTGGTGAGTGTCATGGTTGGTGCTCCACCAACGCAGGCGCAGGCATAAGCCGGGGCGGTTAGACCGAGCAATGCCAAGGTGGCTGCCAAAATCATCGATGCCAGTAGTTTGAAAGTTTTCATGTGAATCTCTCTTTTCATCTAGTTATCAACATTAGCGGGCGCTGTACGCACCGCGGGAGCGATTGATGTTTAGGTGAAGCCGTGAAAAACATCAACTGCGATAGGGGGGCCGTAACGGCTGAGCTCGCCGTAGCGCTACCCGCGCTTGTACTCCTGCTCATATTCGGTTTGCTGCAACTCAAAGAACAAGCACAACGAAATGCGGTGGAGGTTGATTTGGCTCAATACGCACGGGCTCTCGCGAGGCAAGAATCCGAAACTGCCGTTGCGCGATGGTTTGGGGCCAGGCATCCGAGTGTGCATATAAAGAAGTCGCGTCAGGGTGGTGCACTCTGCCTAAAAACCGAAGTGCCTAGTCTGATCGGCAGAATATCGCTCAACCATTGCGTGTGGTTGGGTGATTACTAATTCAGCACATTAGATTCACCGAACTTAACGACGATCGAGGTTCGGGAACATTGCTGTCGGTCGGCGCTTTAAGCATTCTGCTTCTTGCCGCGCTCATGCTAATGCGCTGGCAAGTTGCATTCGAGGCGGCAGACCGAGCGGCAACCGCAGCCGAGACAGCCGCCATCGCGGCAGCCGATGCGCTCAGCGGGTTTCGCACCGGGCATCCGTGTGAAGTAGCGGCCGAGATTTCACAACTTAATATGGTGAAAGTTGTCGAATGTCGTATTGTCGGATTCGACGTCTACATTCGCGTTGCAATGAAATCGCTTGGTATGGTTCATTTCGCGAGTGCAAGAGCGGGACAACCGTGAGGCATCAGAAAGTCAGGAGCCCAATTGGCGCAAAGCCAAAAGCTAGTAATCGTAGAGTCGCCGGCAAAGGCGAAGACCATTTCGCGCTACCTGGGTGATGAATTCACCGTTTTAGCCTCAGTTGGTCACATTCGTGAACTCGTAGAACCACGCGATCTGCCGAAAGAGTTGAAGAAGGGCCCGTTCGGCAAATTTGCCGTCAACATCGAAAACAACTTCGAGCCCTACTACGCCATTACTCCCGGCAAATCTAAGACTGTTTCAGAACTCAAGGCAGCTCTCAAAGACGCCACCGAGCTCTACCTCGCAACCGATGAAGACCGCGAAGGCGAAGCCATCGCTTGGCACCTGCTTCAGGTTTTGAAGCCAAAAGTTCCTGTGAAACGAATGGTTTTTCACGAAATCACCAAAGAAGCCATTCAGGCTGCCCTTGGCCACACTCGAGCACTCGATGACGATCTGGTGCAGGCTCAAGAAACTCGGCGAATTGTCGACCGACTCTTTGGTTATGAGATCTCGCCAGTCCTTTGGCGCAAGATAAACCGCGGCCTCAGCGCAGGTCGCGTGCAGTCTCCGGCGGTTCGCCTGGTGGTTGAGCGTGAGCGTGAGCGCATGGCATTCGTCTCGGCCTCTTATTTCGACGTAAAGGCGCTGTTCAAGACATCCGAGTCTGAATCTGGTTTCGAAGCCAAGCTGGTAAGCATCGACTCGAAGAAGATCGCCACTGGTGAATCTTTTGATGACAAAGGTGTTCTAACCGCCGACGTAATCTTGCTCGACGAAGCAACAGCCGAAGCCTTCGCCGCCGGAGCCAAAGACAGTTCGGTCGGCGTGAAGGTTGTTTCGGTAGAGGCCAAACCAAGCACTCGTCGCCCAGCTGCGCCATTCACCACCTCTACACTTCAACAGGAGGCATCGCGCAAGCTGCGCATGTCGGCGAAACAAACCATGGATACCGCCCAAGGTCTCTACCAAGAGGGTTTCATCACCTACATGAGAACCGACTCGCCAACGCTATCGCAGCAAGCGATTGCGGCTGCCAGAGCGCAGGCTGCAGCCATGTTCGGCTCAGAACTAGTCGCCGACAAACCACGTGTTTACGCCGGCAAGTCAAAGAACGCGCAAGAGGCCCACGAAGCGATTCGCCCGGCCGGTGAAGCGTTTCGCTCTCCAGCCGAAGTTGCTTCGCAGCTTAGCGGCCGCGCCTACGACCTCTATGAACTTATCTGGAAGCGCACGGTTGCCTCACAGATGGAAGACGCCAAGGTCTCAACCACCACCGCTCGAATTCAGGTTGCACCGGTAACCGGTAAATCACTCGAGTTCAGCGCCTCTGGCACCGTGGTTACCTTCCGAGGCTTTCTAGCCGCCTATGAAGAAGGTCACGATGAGCGTCGCAACGAGGAAGACTCCGACGAAAAAGAGTCAAAGCTTCCAAACCTCGAAGTGGGTCAAACTCTCAAGCTCGACGAAATCTTTGCCAAGGGTCATCAGACCACTCCACCTCCTCGTTACACCGAAGCGAGCCTGGTTAAGGCGCTCGAAGAAGACGGTATTGGCCGCCCTTCTACCTACGCAAACATCATGTCGACCATCATCAACAAGGGTTACGTTTCTAAGCGCGGCCAGGCTTTGGTTCCTGAATGGATTGCATTCACAGTCACACGATTCCTCGAAGAGAATTTCGGCAAGTTGATCGACTACGAATTCACTGCGGCGATGGAAGAAGATCTCGACCGCATCGCCGATGGTGAGCTCAACTACTTAGATTGGCTAAACAAGTTCTACTTTGGTGCATCAGAGAACGAAGGCTTGCAGTTCACCGCAACTCACATTCTCGACCAAGACCCGAGAGCGATCAACTCGTTAGCCATCACCGACGCAATCACGCTTCGCACCGGACAATACGGCCCGTATCTCGAAATTTTTGGTGAGCCGAACGCCGAGGGTGCCGACGAAAATGGTCGTCGCATCGTTAACATTCCAGAAGGTCTTGCACCCGATGAACTCACGCCTACCAAAGCGCAAGAGCTCGTGGATGCCCCGGTCGTGACCGACAAGGTTCTCGGCATAGACCCTGAGACAGGCTTTGAGGTTCTGTTCAAAGATGGACGCTTTGGACCATACGTGGTGTTAGACGACCCAGATGCTGCCAAGCCAAAGACTGGTTCGCTTTTTAAGACCATGGATCCGCACTCTATCGATCTAGAAACCGCACTTCGGCTTCTGGCTCTGCCTCGAGTTGTTGGAGTCGATCCAGAGTCGGGAGTTGACATCACCGTTCAAAACGGAAAGTTTGGCCCTTACCTTTTGAAGGGTAAAGAATCACGTTCTCTCGGCAGCGAAGATCAGATTTTCTCGATCACCCTCGAAGAGGCCATCGAGCTCTACAATCAGCCGAAATATGGCGCGCGTCGCACCGCGGCAACTCCGCTTCGAGAGTTTGGTGACGACCCAGCCAGCCAGGGTGCGGTAACCATCAAGACCGGCCAGTTTGGTGCGTACGTAACCGACACCTTTGTGAATGCCACCATTCCTAAAGACGACAACATCGAAGATATGACGGCTGATCGCGCGTTCGAGCTTCTTGCGATTCGCCGCGAAAAACTAGGTCTTGAGCCGGGCCAGGCCCCAGCCAAAACCGGTCGCGGCAAGCGCCCAACCGCCTCGCGCGTAGTCAAACGCGGATCCACTCGAAAGAAGTAGTCGTGGCAGGTTTATTTATCACCTTCGAGGGGATTGACGGTGTCGGCAAGTCGACTCAGGCCGACCTGCTGGAAACCTATCTCACTGAGAACGGTCGATCGGTTGTTCGAACCTTCGAGCCAGGCGGCACCGAATTGGGTAAATCAATTCGCCAGTTGCTGTTACACAGCGGCCATGTTGATGCGCGAGCCGAAGCTCTTCTTTACGCAGCCGACCGCGCGCACCACGTAGCCACCGTGATTCGCCCAGCTCTCGAGCAGGGCCAGGTGGTGATCGGCGACCGGTACCTCGATTCATCGGTTGCTTATCAAGGCGCTGGAAGAGTGCTCGGGGCAAACGAGGTGCGCGACCTTTCGGTTTGGGCAACTCGGGGGCTGTTGCCAAACCTCACGGTGCTGCTCGACCTCGAGGCCGAAGCTGCTGTAGCAAGACGAAGTAAAACCGGCACTGCACCAGATCGACTCGAGCGAGAAAAACTCGACTTTTTTGAGGCCGTGCGTGCAAGCTATCTAGAGCTCGCAGCAGCCGAGCCAGAGCGCTTCTTAGTGGTTGACGCTAACGATTCACTCGAAGCAATTCAGTCACAAATTCGTGGCCGAATCGGCCCGCTTCTCACAACTGGAGCCTAGAGTGGTCGGCGAGCACAAACCGATTTGGCACGAACTCCTCGCTCAAACCGAAGCCGTCGAGCTAGTAGAAACCGCGGTTCGCCATCGTGACGAAGGCGTGTTTCACTCGTGGCTAATCACCGGACCGCCAGGGTCTGGTCGCTCAAACCTTGCGTTCGCTTTTGCTGCTGCGCTCCAATGTAAAGACCAAGGATGCGGCACCTGCCAGTCTTGTGTTCTGGCCAAGGCAGGCACGCACCCCGACATCCAGGTGCTGTCAACCGAAAAGGTGCAGATTACGATCGCCGAGATTCGCGAACTCGTTTCGGCCTCGATCATGGGTTCTTCGGTTGGTCGATTTCGCATAATGATCATCGAAGACGCCGACCGAATGACTCCCACCGCTTCGAACATTTTGTTGAAAGCACTCGAAGAACCGCCCATTGGAACACTCTGGATACTCTGTGCTCCTTCGGAAGTCGACATGCTCCCCACCATTCGCTCGCGGGTCAGGCGAGTGGGTTTGAAGGTGCCTTCGATCGAAGACGTGGCACAACTGCTGATCACCCGCGATGGCATCGAGCCAAAGCTCGCGCACCAGGTAGCGGCAGAATCACAAAGTCACATTGGCATGGCCAGGCGGCTAGCCACAAGCTCCGAGGCAAGAGCGCGACGCAAAGACACTCTCAAGGCAGCTATGGCCATACACACCGTCACCGATGCCGTGCGCACTTGCGATCGCTGGCTTGAACTGGCCCAAAAAGACGCCGATGCACTAACCAAGAGCCGCGACGAAGAAGAACGCGCCGCTTTGCTGGCATCGATGGGGCTTGGGCTGAGCGATACGATTCCACCAGCGCTGCGAACTGAGATTAAGAACCTAGAAGAGGCACAGAAGCGCCGCTCCAAGCGCAGTTTGCGCGATGGCCTCGACCGCATTCTGGTCGATTTGCTCGCCCTTTATCGTGATGTCATGACGGTTCAACTGGTTGCCAATGTGCCACTGGTGAATCAAGACTTGGTGGCCGAGATTACCGAGTTAGCTCACCGCACCAAACCCGAGCACACGATTGAGAAGCTCGAGTCAATTGAGCGCGCTCGTCACAGAATCGAACGGAATGTTCGCGAGCAGTTGGTGCTTGATGCTCTAGCAGTCTCGTTACAGGTAAGGCAGGGGTAGTTGTGAGCATCGCACGCAAGTTTTTGGCCGCCATCGCCGCCATCGCAACCCTGGTTTCGCTGTCGGGATGCTCGGTCACCTCGAATGCCCGCGAACTCGAAGCTGGCATCGACCAAAGCCTGGCCAAGTTCTACACACAGCCAATCAACTGGACTACCTGTGGCGATTTCGATTGCTCAAAGGTAGAAGTGCCCATGGACTGGTCACATCCAGAGGGTAAAACCATCGAGATTAGCGTGATTCGCCACAACGCCAAAGGGGCAGTCGGAAACCTACTTCTTAACCCCGGCGGGCCTGGAGCGTCTGGTGTTTCGTTTGTTCGTGACCAGTTCGACGGACTTGGAACCGAGGCGCTTCAAACCAAATACAACTTCATCGGTTTCGACCCGCGCGGTACTGGCGCCAGCTCGCCCGTAAATTGCTTGCCGGCTAAAGGCCTCGATAATTACTTCTACGGCGATAGCCCCTATGAAACTGGTTCGGCTAAATACCTCGCCTGGGAGCGCTCCCAGATCAAGACCTTCGTCGACGGTTGCAAGGCAAACACCGGCGATGTCTTGGCTTTTCTAGACACCCAATCGGCAGCCCGCGACATGGATGTGATTCGCGCCTACCTGCAAGATGACAAGCTCGACTATCTAGGCTTTTCTTACGGCACCTTCCTCGGAGCCACCTATGCCACGCTTTACCCCGAACGCGTCGGTAGGTTCGTGCTCGACGGCGCCGAGAACCCAACCGTCAGCGACGCCGATAAGTCGTACAACCAGCTCTCCGGATTTGAGCTCGCAATCCAGAATTACGCAACCGACTGCGTAAAACACCCCGAATGCCCGCTCAGCGGCTCGGTAAATCACGCACTCGACCAACTCGAAGCTTGGCTGATTCACACCGAAACGCATCCGCTACCCACCGAGAGTGGTCGCGAACTCAACATCACGGGTGCCGTTACGGCCCTAATTATGGCGATGTATTCCGAAGATTTTTGGCAATACCTTACGCAGGGATTGAATGAAGCCAAAGAAGGCTCTGGAGACATGCTCTTGCGCATGGCTGACTTCTACAACGATCGCCGAGGTGACGGCACCTATTCAAGCAACATGTTCGAAGCCAACATCGCAATTTCTTGCCTCGATAGCCGACAGCCTTCCGACATGGCATCTATGCAGACCCAGAATAAACGTTTGTCAAAGGTTGGCAGAGTGTTTGGCAGGTACTGGCAGTTCGGCGCTTTGGGATGCGAAAACTGGCCTTACCCGGTGGTAGCCGCTCCAAAGGATTACAAGGCGACGGGTGCCCCAACGATTGTTGTCGTAGGAACTACCGGCGACCCGGCGACCCCGTATGAACAGGCGGTTTCACTTGCGCACGATGTTCTCGCCGACGGCTTCCTCATTACCTACAAGGGCGAAGGGCACACCGCCTATGGTCGCTCAAATGCTTGCGTGAACGATGCTGTCGATACCTTCCTCATTGAGGGCACACTGCCTTCTAAAGAACCGGTTTGCTAGGTGAATCACAAAAATAACCGGGTTCAAGAGTACTTTTCGGTCAAGTTTCGTCAGCTACTCTCTGGCGCACCCGATGGCGTTCCACCCTGGCTCAAGGTGATTGCCGATGGTGAAACTGGTGGCCTTTACTTGCCAACCGACGAGCCTTGGATTGTTCACCGGGACTTCGGCACGTTGGTCGGTGGCATCCGTGCGCTATTGATGCAGGCACTGCATCCTGGGTCGCTCGCCGGGGTCTCTCAGCACTCGCGCTACGAAACCGATGCTTTGGGTCGGCTCAGTGGCACAATTCGCTGGCTCACCGTCACTACGTTTGCTTGCACCGATGCCGTCGAAACCGAAGCCTCGCGAGTTAATCGGCTTCACCAACGAGTTTCGGGTAGTTACCAAGTGGATGCCAAGCCGATTGCCTATCGCGCGGCCGATCAAGACCTGTTGCTGTGGGTGCACCTCGCTTTCACCGAGTCTTTTCTGGCGGCCCACAATCAGTTCACGACCAGCCCGGTCGACCCCGACGCGTATGTAAAACTTTGGGGTCGTTCGGTTGCGCCGCTGGGGCTCAAGAGGGTTCCGATCGATTACGCGCAACTAGTTGAGCAAATGAACTCATTCGATTCGGTACTTCGCTGCGACGAGCAAACCCGCAAGGTCATCGGGTTTATTAAAAAAGTCGGCTTGCCTTGGTATGCCCGACCGATTTACCGTGTGCTTTGGCTGGCCGCCGTGGCAAGCCTGCAGCCGAAGTACCGCACGCTCCTCGGGCTCAAAACCCCGGGCCACTGGGTTACTCCGTTTACCGCTTGGATGCTGCGAGCCATTCGTGTCGTCATCGGCCCCGAAAGCCCGATCGAAGATGGTGCCCTTCGACGCTTGGAACGCCTCGGTCTCATTTAGTTGATGCGACGCTTGGGCTAAACTTGTCGGGTCGCCGAGCATCTCGCGCACGCCACCCTAGCTCAGTCGGTAGAGCAGCTCCCTCGTAAAGAGCAGGTCAGGAGTTCGATTCTCCTGGGTGGCTCCAAAGCCCTTAGTTTTTGGGCACGTAACCTAAAAGCTCCCTGGCTGAATCCAGGTTGTAGCTGCGATCAAAAGCCAACTGCGCAATCTGGTAGCGCGAAATTCTGGGCTCAGCATTTGGTGCAGCTAGCGCTTCGGCGATGCTCGCCGCCGACCAAGCCAAAGCCAATGGCAAATTTCTCATCTCAGGGCTCTCGGCACCCAACCCCAGCTTGATTGCATCGCGAATCGAAGTGCTAACACCGTTCGACACATTGATTGGTCGATTCAGCACTGTGCCGTGTGCCATTGCTGTTAGCGACAGGTGAATCGCTTCGGCGAAGTTGGCGAACGATGTGAATTCGTGCTTGGCGGAGCCAGCTCCAGGCAGGTAGAGCTTGCCGTTTCGAATGGCTCGTCGCACTCGAGGGCCTAGTGTTTGGTCGGTCGGGCCAATCAATGCGTGCGGCCGCAAAATTACGAAGTCACCAGAAGTCTGCTGGCTCACCAGCTTCTCGGAGGCAAACTTCGAGCGCGAGTAGCTGTTTAAAAACCCGTAGTCGGCGGTTGCTTCCGCCTCTTCTACGCGGATGCTCGGCCCGCGCAAATCGTAAACACTCGAGGTGCTCACCTGCACAAACGGCCCCCGCGTTAATCGAAGGGCGTTTTGGGTAATGTCAAGGTTCGCTTGCTCAAGCGCCCTGCTATTACCGTCACGCGTGATGGCGGCGCAGTTGATCACAGCAACTTGAGGGTCGAGCCTGCCAACGAACGCGTCTTTGAGGTCGTGCGCAATGTGTTCGACACCCGAAATCTCCGGGTTGGTTCGCGACATACCAATCACCTCGTATCCGCGTGCCAGAAAGTCTTGGGCCAAGAACCGGCCGAGACTGCCGCTCACTCCGGTGATCAAAACTTTCGTCATCGGGCACTCGCAATCGCAGTTGAACACATCATCAGCTGCCCGCCTCAAAAAGTTCGAGGGCCATCGCTTCGAGTTTGCGCATGTCTCGTTTTTGACCACGCCCGCTGACCGGCATTTCACGAAGCACCTCGATGCGGTCGGGGTAGGCCTGCTGATCCATGTGCTGGGGCAGCTCGCGCTTGACGCGTTCGATCAGCGCAGCCGCATCCGTGTTTTTTTCGGAGGCCACCAAGAAGAGCACTACGCGATCGTCGCCGATTTCGTCGGGTGCTCCAACGATGACAGCGTCAGCCACTCCCGTAATGGTGCAAAGCCCAGGTTCGTAGAGGCTCGGATAGATGTTCATGTCGGCACGAATGAGCATGTTTTTCTTGCGCCCGAGGAGCATCAGTCTGCCCTGTGCGTCGAGATATCCGAGGTCACCGGTTGCGTGCCATTGGGTCGGCTGCTTACCTAAATACCCCTTCATTAGACCAGCGCCGCGAATGAGAATTTCTTTGTCGTCGGCAAAACTGAACTCCACGCCGGGTACCGGTTTTCCTAGGATGTCGGCCTCGGTATTGGCCAGTTTCTCTTCGCCAGTGGCAATCGCAGCGGGCAATATCTCGGTCATTCCGTAAACACATAGCGTGGTGACATTTGTGCCGACGACCGAGTGGATGCGGTTGATGAGTGAAGGCAAAACCGGCGCACCGCCCATTCCGATGAGCTCTAGATTGCGCGCTGTTTCGGGTTGGCTTTCTAGCGCGCCAAGCAGTTTGATTACATCGGTGGGCACTCCAAAGAACTTATCGAAGCGCTGGGGGAGTTTCTTGCCGGGAATCACCCAGGTGACGCCGCGGCACATGGCCACCAAGCCAACGGTCATCGGTTCGCAAAGCAGGGTTTCACCTGGTTTGAACCCGAAGGCCTCGGCCGTGGCGTCGAAGCTCGCCGAAAGCGAAGAAATGGAGTGAACAACGCCTTTAGGGTCACCGGTGGTGCCGCTGGTGAAAACTACAACGGCATCGGCCTGTATGTCGAGGGCCGCTCCGTCACGCACGTTGCCGCCTTCGCTTTCACCTTGACCCATTGGCTCCAGAAACTGCTCGATTCGGCCTGCACCTCTCGGATGCATCGGCAAGCGCGCCCCAGATACAAAGTGCTCTGCCTCGCCGATTGACCCATAATCAACCACGTTTAACTTGATGAGCTTGCGCAGCCATTGCGATCTAGGGTTGCCAAGCAGGTAAAGCTTTGAGTCCGCGATAATCAGCTTCGGCTGCACTAGCTCGACTCGGCGATGGAAAGATTCGACGGCGGTAAATGGGTCGATAAAGGCGAGTCTCAGGCCTGACATAAGCAGACCCAGTGCCACGGGCATGGTGCGAGGGCCGGGTTGTGCCACAAACAGAAAGGTGTCACCTGGTTTGAAGCCAAGTCGACGGGCGTTGGCAGCCACTATCTCGATGTTGCTCCACAGCTCTGTGAAGGTGATGCTATCTGCGCCCAGCGTTATTGCGGTAGACGAGCCATTGGCGGCGCAGGCGCTTTCTAGTTTGGCTAAGAAGTTTGGCAAGAAATCACCAGCTCTCGGTATCCGGCGGTGAGGGTGCCTCGCCGAATTACGGCCCGCTCTAGGCGTATCGGCTTTTGCTGATTTACCTTGATAAACATTTTTAGGTAGCTCTCGATTTCAAGCCCCGCTAACGGCAGCCCAATGCACATGTGCACGCCAGCCCCAAACCAAATGTGGCGGTACTCCTTTGGCATCGTGCGACGCGGGTCGAAGTATCCCAGTCGCTGGCAGGCAAAGATCGTTGCCATCAGAATGCGGTCGCCCGGTTTTACGCGGCGCCCTTGCACCTCGAACGGCTGCTTCAATCCGCGAAGCATTACCGGGGTTGGCACCGTAACGCGCAAACCTTCTTGCACCACAGAATCTAGATTGCTGGCGTCGTTCAGTTCGTTCAAGTAATCGCTTCTTAGCAAAAGCGCTGTGAACCTGGGTAGATGCGAAAGCACGGTTTCGGTGCCTGCAATAACTAGGGCGGTAATCACCGATGTCGTGTCTTGTTTCGACAGCCCAAAACCTTTGAGAGTGTGAGGAATCGTGCCCGTTCGGTCTGAATCAAATGCCTCATGGATGCTTCGGTGCAATTCGGCCAGCTCAACCTGAGCCATCGCAACCTGTTCTTCGCTCAGGCGTTTGGTGTTGAGTTTTATGAACCGCATCAAGCCTCGGGCACTTTCCAACTGCTCGAGCACCTCAGACTCATCGGTGTTCTCAAGGTCGTAGCCGCTGAGGGTGCAAATTACTCGAGCCGCGGTTACTTCGATTGACTTCACTATGTCAACCGTTTCGCCACGGAGTAACCTCTCGGCGAGGCGGTCGGTTTCGCCGCTTACGGCGGCGCCGATGGCATCCTCGAGATATTTAGCGCTGAACATGGGCGATAGTTTGCGCTTGAGGTCGAGGTGATCTTCGCCTGCCATGTTTAGAAGGCCTGGGCCGCGAAGCACCGGATCCCAAAGGTCGCTGGTGCCACCTGGCGCAGTTTTACTAAAGTGCTCGCCGTCCATCAGAATCTGCCGCATCACCCCGGCGTCTGAAACCAGTAGGCCAAGGCCCGGCACCTTTAGAACTCGAGAAATGCGCGTGAGTAGGTAGAGGGCCGAGATTTCTAAAGGTCGAGAGTTGAACGAAACCCATCGGTCGGCGCGGGTGGCTCGCTTTGCCTTGTCGATACTGAACTGGCTCATCGAATATCGACGTTCTGCGAAGGCCGGTAGTGGTTTCGATACCAGCGAATCGAAGCCATCAAACCCCAGTGCTTCACGCGTCTTGCCGATACGGCCACGCGCATTTTGCGCAAACGAACTACCTTCAGGCGATGCGAGCGCACAGCGTTTACAAGGGCTCGATCCTCGTGAACATCTTCGATTCGGGTTCTAGGAAACCCGCCCACTGCCAAGTAGTCGGCCGCTCGAATGGCCAGGTTGTTGCCGCTGGTCATAATGTAGATGCCGCGCATGCCTCGTTGGTAGTTTGATGGTCGAATCAGCCCGAACCACATGGCCACCGTGGTTGCAAAACGCAGTAGCCAAAACTCGAAGAAACTCACTTCGCTTCTAATTGGAATGCTCAGACCCGAAACCATGCTGAGCTGCGGATGACGAGTGAATTTTGCCCGAATTGCGCTCACCCAGTTTGGGTCGGGCAGTGAGTCGGCGTCGGTTCTAGCCAGGATGCTGCAGCCGGCTTTCGCACCCGCGCGCATAGCGGTGTCGGCGGCGGCACCTGTGCCCTTCTGGGTTTCGTGCACGATCTGCCAGTCAAGTTTGTGGTCTCTGATGAACGACGAGGCTATCGCCACCGATTCATCGGTCGAGTTGTTGTCACAGAGAAAAACAGTGAACTCAGGATCGGTTTGAGCCAACAGTGCCTCGAGCGTTGCGGCGATGCACTTCTGTTCGTTATAGAACGGGATGCAGACGCCTATTTTCATATTCTGAAAATACCAAGACCGGTCGAGATTCCACCCGCTAGGCCAACATATGCAAAAAGGTCGCCGGTCTTTAGACGATCCTGCTCGAGGGCCAGTTCTAGCTGAAGTGCCATGGTTGCGCTGGTCATGTTGCCGTAGTTGGCTACCGTGCGAATGATCTGGTGGGCAGGCACTTCGAGAATCTTGCAGATGTCATCGATGTATGGGTCGGCAATCTGGTGCATGCCAATCAGCGCGAAGTCATCCCAGGTGAGATCGTGTTTGCGCAGAGTTTCGTTGAGAATTTCGGGCCCGAGCGACATGAATGCTTGAGCCAGCTTGCGGCCATCCATGTCGAAGTAGGTGGCGTCGAGGTCGCGCGGGCGGCGCGAACCCCCGGTTGGAAGGGTTCCAACATCCCACTTCGACGAGTCGGATCTGAATTCGATTCCCAGAATGTTCTCGTCGTCGCCGTCGGTAGCGGTAAGCACGGCGGCAGCGCCTGCGTCGCTCATGGTGAAGCCTGCGAATGATCGAAGAAACTGCATCTTGCTGGTGTTGTTCCAACGAATGGCCATGCTCGGGGTTTCACCGCTAACGATGAGAATGTTTTTGTACTGACCCGACTTGATGAAGCTGTTTGAAACCTGAAGTGCGTTCAGAAAGCTGTTGCAGGCGTTCTTGATGTCCATAACCGGAACACCGTCGGCTCCCAAGATTGAAGAAACGATGTGACTGGTTGCTGGCTCAATCAGGTCTTGGCTGGCCGACGAGAAAATTAGCAAGTCAATGTCTTTGGTTTTTAGCCCGGCACGGTCGAGCGCCTTTTTGCCGGCTGCCGCCGCGAAATCGGAGGCGTTTTGTTCGTCGAAACGACGATAAACAGTTTCAACCCCGGTGAGTTTTGAGATGTACTCAACCGGCACCTTGTGCGGCTGAGATGCCTCAGCGATCGCAACCAGCACATCGCTCATGTTGGTTTTGTTTGGCCCAAGTTCTACGGCCGTCGAAACTATTTTGGTTTTTGGCAAGTAGTGCCCCTAATCTCGTGAACATTAAAACCCTATTTCTTTTCGGAGTTACTTCGGCTGCCAGGGTTGTCCCCTTTAATGAGTACCCTGTCGACGTTTACGGCTAGTTGCTTTCGGTGCTAAAAACTACTTGGAGGAACGCCATGAATGACAAAAAAGAGCCAGTGTTCGACGGAACGCAACCCGTGAGTTCAGGAGCAAAATTTGCGTGTGCCGTTGTGGTTGTTCTCATTTTCTTGTTTGTAGTTCTCCCGCTGGTCGCAGTTGCAACCTTTGCCCCTTATGTTTTCGGGCACTAACCGCTTCAGCGTCTGAACCCCGGCGGTGAGGCATAATTTTATGCAGCGGGCGTTAACGAGCCTCAAATAGATTTGCAAAGGTTTGGAGCTAGACAATGAATGCATCACCGCGACCACGAATCGCGATTCTGGGGCGCATGCATGCAGCGACTGAGCTTTTTCCGATCAGCACCCTGGTTATTCCGAGACTGTTGGCAGAGGCTATCTGGAATGCCGGCGGCGAACCTATGACTTTTCTTCCAGCGCCAGACAGCGACTGGAGCGCGCGCTTGGCGGGTTGCCAAGGCGTTCTCATGCCCGGTGGAGCAGACATAAACCCCGCTCTTTACGGGCAGACAATTACCAGCGCTGAGGTCTATGGCATCGACGACCTTCAAGATTCAGTTGACCTCAGTCTGACGCAGTGGGCATTAAATGCCGGGGTTCCATTTCTTGCGATCTGCCGAGGGTTTCAAATGGTTAACGTGGCCAGAGGCGGAACTCTGGTGCAGCACATGGTGCCAGATCACCGTGATGTTGTGCAAGAAATTTTGATTGAGTCAGACACCGACCGTCTCGGGCTATCTAGCGACCGACTGCTTTCTTCTTGCTACCATCACCAGTCGGTTGAACAGCTTGGTGAGGGATTGCGGGTGATTGCCACAAGTGAGCTAGGCCACCCTGAGGCGTTCGCTATCGAAAACGGTGGCTGGGCCTATGGAGTTCAGTGGCACCCCGAGCACACGGCTCACGCAGACGGCAATCAGGCTGAAATTTTTGCCCGATTTGTGAGCGAAGCGGCTGCCGCCAGGGTTATTTAAGCGCTAATCGTTGGCTTTTTGGCGAGCGACTTTTGCTGCCAATTCTCGAGCCTCGCGTTTGCGCTCCTGAGAACGAAGCATGAACGCACCGATTATCGAGATGAAAGTAATCACAACGAGACCACCAATCAACCCCTCTTCAGGAGTGATCGCCAAAAGCTGCTGGCTCTTAGCCGAATCATCGGTGATTGGAAGCAACTGAGATTGACCGTTTGAGTCAGAAATCTGTGAGGAATCGCACTGCCCCGGCGGTTGTGATTCGTAGTTTGTTGTGTTCACCAACGTGAAGTTGAATGTTCCTTCTACGGGGTGGCCATCGGCAGAAACAGCACGCCAATCAACCACGTAAGTGCCCGGAATTGAGAGTGAAACAGACTCGCTCACAAGTTTTCCGCGCACCGAGTCGATGCAGCCATCGGCCCATTGCTTGTTTTCTGGGCCTGCCGGGCCCTGAACCGAGATGACAGTGCCGCTCTTGGCGGTAGCGAGCATTTCTTCGCCAAACATCAAAGCCACTTGGATGTTGCCAGCCTCAACGGTTTCTCCGGCCGAAGGTGAGGTGCTCTCAAGGTCAGCGTGGGCCGAGGCCGAGAGCGGGTTTAGAAAAACACCCGAAGCCACCAGAGCTGCCGATGCGAGAATGCGAATGAACTTCATGCCTTAAGCCTATCTGCCGGCGGAGAGGTAAAATTGGGGCAGGTTGTGCGCCATCGGCGATGTGTGTTGGCGAGCCTAATTTTCAGGGAGAACAAGTGTCAGACGAAAAGCGCGGCTTTGCCTATCTAAAGCAAGTGCTAATTGGCGCGGGTAGCGGTTTACTAGCGATTGTCGTGTTGGTCGTGCTCACCTCCTTTGGTGGATCGGCGAACCCGAACCCCTCAAACTCGATTTCACAGACCACGGCTCAATCAGAGACACCGAGCGCTACGCCAACCGATGGCCGCACCTGCTCGGTGAACGATCTGGCGCTCGACCCTCGTCTAGCGACTTTTTCGGGAGCAGTCATTAACGCCGCAACGGGTGAGGTGCTTTTCGACCGCAACGCTGCCGTTCCAGCGGCCACCGCCTCGGTAATGAAGGTCGTAACAGCCGCAGCCGCGCTTCAAGCTCTAGGCCCAAACTACGTCGTTGACACCAAAGTTTATGCCGACCCGGCAAACCCGGGCACGATCATCCTGGTTGGTGGCGGCGACCCAACTCTCTCGGCAACCGCGCCAGGTCAGCAGTCGGTGTATGCCAACGCGCCTAAACTAAGCGACCTAGCGGTAAAGGTTTCGCAGTGGGCAACCGACAACTCGGTTAAGGTCACCCAAATTGTTCTCGATTCAACGCTTTTTGCCGGCGGTACCGCGGCATCGAAGTGGGAGTCGAGCTGGGAACGAAGCGAACAGACCCAAGGCTTCATGAGCGAAGTTACCGCGCTTCAGGTAGACGGCGACCGTGCCAGCCCCTCGCGCGAGACTTCGCCGCGAAGCACAACCCCGGTGATGAACGCCGGTCGAAAGTTTAAGGCCGCTCTGGGTGCAACCGCCACCGGCGCAACCCTGGTTGAAGGCAAACTGCCCGCTGGCGCAACCGAAGTTGCCAAGGTCACCTCGCAAACCATCGACAAATGGATAAAGCATATGCTTTTGGTCTCAGATAACACCGAGGCCGAGTACCTTGCCCGACTCATTGCAATCAAGCAGGGTTACGACGGTTCATTTGCTTCGATCGGGATCGCCATAAAGAAGTCACTCGCGGCGACCAACTTAGACACCTCAAACCTCATCATCAAAGATGGTTCGGGGCTTTCGGCCAACAACGCCGTGCCACCGCTGTTTATCGCCAAACTCTTCGGCTTGGTTCTAGAAGGCTTCAACGACTTCGAGGTCATCGGGCAGGGGCTCCCGGTTTCGGGTGAATCTGGCTCGCTCGCCGACCGATTCAAGGGTGCAAACCTCGATGCCGTTGGCAAGGTGCAAGCCAAGACGGGCTGGATTAAGACCGGTTACACCTTGGGTGGAATCATCAAAGCCAAGGATTCAACCAACTTGCTGTTTGCCGTCTATGCTCTCGGAAACGTCAAAGACGATGCCAAGCAGGCAATCGACGATCTAGTAACTGGCTTCTATCGATGTGGCAACACTCTTTCAAATCAGTAAGTTCGATTTTCGACGCCGACCAAATCATTAGGTGAGAGGGTGCATGTGACTCGAGTACTTTTTGTAATCGATGTGCAAAACGACTTCTGCGAGGGTGGGTCGCTTGGCGTTGCTGGCGGAGCGGCTGTGGCAGCGGGTATTACCGAATACGTTCGACAAAATCGTGACCAGTACGCTGCCGTAATCGCTTCACGTGATTGGCATGACGCAGACAGCGACAATGGCGGCCACATTGTTTGGCCCCCGGCAACCCCAGACTTTGTCGACTCCTGGCCGCCTCACTGCATTGCCGGCACTTTTGGGGCTGAGTATCAAGCCAACCTCGACACAAAACTCATCGACGTTCATGTTCAAAAGGGCCAGGGTAAGCCGTCGTATTCGATCTTCGAAGGTGTTACCGCCGAGGGTGAGTCGCTCTCGACTGTGTTGCAGCGGCTGCAGGCATCCCAGATTGATGTGGTTGGAATAGCCACCGACTACTGCGTGCTTGCCTCGGCCATGGATGCTCTAAACGCCAAGTTTTCGGTTCGGGTGCTCGCCGAGCTCACCGCAGGCGTCGCGCCAGAAACATCGGTGCAGGCGTTGCAGAAACTTGCCCGCTCGGGTGTGACGGTCGTTGGGGCGTAACCTTCGTTTCATGGCAGACTTGAAAGCAGTCGAGCCAGCTGCCTCGATTAGAAAGTAAAGCAATGGCGCTTAGTGAGCAAGATCTTTTAGCCAAGGTTCCAACCCAGTTGTATATCAACGGCACGTGGGTAGATGGGCACGGTGAAGGTCACATCGAGGTCGAGGATCCGGCTACCGGAAAAACTCTGCTAACCATTGCCAACGCAAATGCAGCCGACGGCCTAGCTGCCCTCGCAGCAGCAGATGAAACACAGAAGACCTGGTCGCGAGTCGCTCCTCGTGAACGTGGAGAAATTTTGCGCCGCGCCTTCGAGCTGATCAAGCTTCGCTCAGAAGAATTTGCCACTCTAATCAGCCTAGAAATGGGCAAGCCGATTGCCGAGGCTCGCGGCGAAGTAGCCTACGGCAACGAGTTCTTGCGCTGGTTTAGCGAAGAGGCCGTACGAATCAACGGGCGCTACGGAACATCACCTGAGGGTGCCGGCCGCATGCTGGTTGCCCAGCGCCCGGTTGGGCCAGCATTCGCTATCACCCCTTGGAACTTTCCACTGGCCATGGCGACTCGCAAAATCGGCCCAGCCATTGCGGCCGGTTGCACCATGGTGGTCAAGCCTGCAGAACTCACACCACTCACCACGCTGTTACTGATGAAAACTCTCGAAGAGGCGGGTCTGCCGGCTGGCGTGGTCAACGTGATCACCACTAGCACTTCGGCAGCCACCTCGGGGCCAATCATCGCCGACTCGCGCCTGCGCAAGATAACCTTCACGGGTTCAACCCAGGTGGGGCGCAAGCTGCTCGAGCAGTCGGCGCAACAGGTGCTTCGCACATCGATGGAACTAGGCGGCAATGCACCGTTTGTGGTGTTCGAAGATGCCGATATCGAAGCAGCGGTGGCTGGGGCAATGCTAGCCAAGATGCGCAACATTGGCCAGGCCTGCACCGCAGCCAATCGGTTTATCGTGCACGAATCGGTTGCCGAAGAATTCGCAAACCAGTTGGCAGCCAAGATGGGTGCACTCAAGCTCGGCAGGGGCTTGGATGCCGACACCACATGTGGCCCGGTAATCAATGAGAAAGCACGCCAAAACATGCAGCGGCTGGTAGACGTCACCGTTGCCGAAGGTGGATCGGTGGTTGTTGGTGGCGAAGCTGGCGAAGGCGATGGATACTTCTTCAAGCCAACGGTGATTCAAGGCGTCAAGCCGGGTTCAACAATTCTTCGTGAAGAAATATTCGGGCCTATCGCGCCAATCGTGCACTTCAAGACCGAAGAAGAAGCGGTTGCCTTGGCTAACGACACCGAGTATGGCTTGGTTTCCTACGCGTTCACCAAAGACCTAAAGCGCGGCCTTCGCCTTGTCGAATCACTCGACACCGGCATGACCGGGTTAAACACCGGTTTGGTTTCAAACGCGGCTGCGCCATTTGGTGGCGTTAAACAATCGGGTCTTGGGCGTGAGGGCGGCTTCGAAGGCATCAACGAATATTTGGAAACCAAGTACGTTATGACGCCTGACCCGTTTCTTTAGATAACGCGAACCGCACCCGGCGCGGCAGACACCGCAAAGATGCTCGGCTCGCCGTATCCCAGCGCTTCAAACTCTGCACGAACGGCAAGCGTCACTTCAGAGATAATTTCAACCGGAGTTAACGCAATCGCTGCGCCACCGAAGCCGCCACCGGTCATTCGAGCGCCAACCGCACCGTGACGCAGAGCGGTTTCAACTGCCGTATCTAGTTCATCGATGCTGATCTCGAAGTCGTCGCGCATCGACGCGTGAGAACCATAAAGCAGATCGCCAATGGCTCGCGGCCCCTGAGTTTCAAGCATGGCAACGGTGTCGAGCACGCGCTGGTTTTCGGTAACGATGTGTCGAACTCGTCTAAAGGTCACGTCATCGAGAAGTTCATGAGCTCGATCGAGGTCGGCGATGGTTAGGTCGCGCAACGCCTTGACTCCCATGGTGGCGGCACCCAGTTCACACGATGCACGACGCGAGGCGTAGCCCCCTTCGGAGTGGCGGTGCTCCACTTGGGTGTCGATAATCAAAATCTCTAAACCTGCTTCGGCGAAGCCCAGTGGAACGCTCTTGGCGGTTAGGTCGCGGCAGTCTAGAAAAACGGCGTGATCAAGTTCGCCGAGCATCGAAGCCGATTGATCCATGATTCCGGTCGGTGCGCCCACGATTGCATTTTCGGCACGTTGACCGATACGCGCCAAGTCGCGTCTGCCAAGGTTGGTGTTCCAGAGTTCGTTAACGGCAACTGCAACGGCACATTCGATGGCAGCCGACGACGATAGACCAGCGCCTACCGGCACATCTGAGTCGATAAAGATGTCTAGACCCGAACCCCACGAACCGATTTTTTCGTGAACCGCCCAAACCACCCCCAGCGGGTATCCAGACCAGCCCGATGCGCTCTCAGCGCTAATGGCGCCCATCTCAGCTTCGACGGTTTCGGGCGAGAAACTTGAAGATACTCGCACCTTTGAATCGCTTCTGAGGCTTACGGCCGCATAGGTTCTTCGGTTAATCGCGAATGGTAAAACGAAGCCTTCGTTGTAGTCGGTGTGCTCGCCAATTAGGTTTACTCTTCCTGGAGCAGACCAAACGCCGGTGGCTTCGTAGCCGTATTTTGCGGCGAAGTGTGCGGCGGCTTGCAGTGCTATTGGGTCGCTCAACGAATAACCTCTCTAAGTCGGGCAGCGGTGGTTTCCTGAGCAAAATCGGCGATGAAAGCGCCCATGGCCGACTCGGAGCCGGCTAGGTATTTCAGCTTGTCTGCCGCGCGTCTTGGCGACGTGAGTCTGAAATGAAAACGGATGTTTTCGCCACCATCAACCCGTGGTGCTTGGTGCCAGGCCGCGATGTACGGGGTTGGTGTGTCGTACATGCCGTCGACCGCTTTTAGGGTTTTCGAGTAGACCAAGGCCAGTTCTTCGCGCTCGTCGTCGGTGAGGTCTACGAACGAGTTCACGTGACGGTGCGGCAAAATCATTATTTCAACCGGCCAGCGGCCAGCGAACGGCACAAAGACTGTGAAGTTTTCGCTCGCGAGAACTACGCGTTCACCCGCACGTTCGAAAGACAAAGTGTCGGCAAATAGATCTTTGCCGTAGGTTTCGATCGAAGTCAGATATTTGGCGTGCGTTGGAGTTACGTAAGGGTAGGCGTAAATCTGCCCGTGCGGGTGATGGAGCGTCACTCCAATATCTTGCCCGCGGTTTTCAAATGGAAAGACGGTTCGAACGCCTGGCATTCGCAAAAGCGAATCGGTGCGGTCGGTCCAGGCATCAACGATGGTTCTCACTCGGGCAACCGGCAGCTGACTAACCGAACCCTCGTGCTCAGAGCTAAAGACAACAACCTCGCACCTGCCGATTGAATCTCGGGTAGCGCCGATTTTTAGGCCTGGTTCGACAGCGTAGTTTGGGTTGTCTACCTCGGCGAGAATTGGCCCAAAAGATGGGCTCTTATTTTCAAAGACGGCCACATCGAAAGCGTCTGGCAACTCGCTTTGAAAACTCTCAGTGGTGGGGCAGAGTGGGCACTCGGATGCTGGCGGCAGAAAGGCTCTGGCGTGACGGTGTGATGCCACCGAAATCCAGTCGCCGGTGAGCGAATCAAGGCGCATTTGTGCTACACCCGGGCGAGGTGCCGCCTCTCGAAGGTCTCGCTTTCGAGTGGCTGGCAGTGAAGATTCAGCGTCGTCGAAATAGAACAAGTCTCTTCCGTCTGACAGCTTTTCATGCAGTTTTCTAGTGGGCATACTTCTCCAATGACACAACCTATAAACAACCTTAGTTGCCAGAGCGATTGGCGCTTAGACTGGTGCTGATGACCCTCACAAACTACGAAATCTTCGAGCTTTCGAGCATGGCCGTGTTAGTTGTAATGGTGATTGCCGACCTACTTCTGATCATGGCCAGACCGCACGTGCCGAGCAACCGCGAATCTACCCTTTGGGTGGTGTTTTACTCGGCTTTAGCAACCGGATTCGGTCTCATACTTTGGCAACTGTTCGGTTGGCAACGAGCCAATGAGTTTTTCGCCGGTTGGCTCACCGAATACAGCCTGAGCCTAGACAATCTCTTCGTATTTCTCATTCTCATGGTGCGCTTCAATGTTCCTAAGCGATTGCAGCAAGAGGTGCTCATGGTAGGTATCGTCATGGCACTCGTGCTTCGCGGCGTCTTCATTCTCGTGGGGGCGGCACTCATCGAAAACTTCAGCTTCATCTTCTACATCTTCGGAGCTTTCCTGCTCTACACCGCTTGGCACCAGGCATTCAGGTCAGAAGACGACGACGAAGATTCTGAATCGAAGCTAATTGTTTGGCTGCGCAAGCGTGTTCGTGTCTCAAACGATTTCGACGGCATCAAGCTGCGCACCAAGATTGACGGCAAAAAGGTTTTCACCCCGGCACTCGTAGTATTCATTGCCATCGCCGCCACCGATGTGATGTTCGCGTTCGATTCGATTCCAGCAATCTTCGGTATTACCACCGATGCATTCATCGTGTTCACCGCGAACGTCTTTGCTCTCATGGGGCTTCGACAGCTCTACTTCTTGCTTGGATCGTTGGTCGACAAGCTTCACTACCTCAAGTACGGCATCTCGTTTATCCTCGCTTTTATTGGCGTAAAACTGGTGCTTCACGCCATGCATGAGAACGAACTGCCTTTTGTAAACGGTGGCAAGCACATCGAGTGGGCACCAGACATTTCTACCGAGGCTTCGCTTCTGGTGATTGCCGGATCTATTGCCGTGGCTGCCATTGCGAGTTACGTACGCTTGGCCCGCGCCAAGGGCAAAGAGTAACCCGCCCAAAAAGTAAACCTCCCGAACTCATCGAACGGGAGGTTTCTTTGCTTTGGGCCTATTGGGCTTTGGTTACAAAATTCTTAAGCCAAGCCATTAGGTCTGGGCCAAGGTCATCGCGCTTAGTCGCCAACATCACCGTTGCCTTCAAAAACTCAAGTTTGTCGCCCGCGTCGTAGCGCTCACCGCGGAAGACAACCCCCACCACGCCGCCGGCTAGCTTCTCGCGTGCAGCCTTGGCAAGGGCATCGGTGAGTTGAATCTCGCCACCGGCCCCAGGCTCTTGGTTGGCAAGCAACTCGTGAATACCAGGGTTGAGAATGTAGCGGCCAATAACGGCGAAGTTCGATGGAGCAAGTTCGGTTTTTGGCTTTTCGACGAAATCGGCAACTTCAATAACGCCGTCAACCTCGGGGCCGGCAGGTTTGATGCAACCGTACTTGTGAATCTCTTCACGCGGAACTTCTACCAGAGCGACAACGTTCGCGCCGGTTCTGCCGTGAACATCCATCATGGTTTCGAGCAGGTGGCTGGTTTCTTCAACTACGTCGTCGCCCAAAAGAACGGCAAACGGTTCGTCGCTGGTGAACGAAGCGGCCGCGTTCACAGCGTGTCCTAGGCCCTTTGCGCCGCCCTGACGAACGTAGTGAATGTTGCCTAGTTCGGTTGGAGCTTGAACCAGATCGAGCTTCTCCTGGTCGCCCTTAGCCTCGAGGCGACTTTCTAGATCGGCCGAGGTGTCAAAGTGATTTTCGAGCGCATACTTATCGCGGCCGGTGACAAACAGAATATCTTTTAGGCCCGAGCGCACGGCCTCTTCAACGACATACTGAATCACTGGCTTATCAACCAGCGGGAGCATCTCTTTAGGCATGGCCTTGGTTGCAGGCAAGAATCTGGTGCCTAGGCCGGCAACCGGAATCACTGCTTTACGTGGGCGATTTGGCATGTTGCTCCTACTTGCTAGGTTGCTTTAGTTCGCGAACAATTGCTTGGAATTCGCTCTTGTAAAGCGAGTTCTGAGGCTTCCAGGGCTTAACGGGCCCGGCAAAGTGCACAATCTTCGGGTCTTTCGCATAGTCCTGAGTTGGCACAAAGTTCCATTCGTCACCAATGCGTAGCGCCTTACCCTTCGAGTAGAAGTTCATGACGTCTTGATCGTTGAGGTGAAGTTTCTCTACAAGGTAGAGGTGGTTCTCGATGAACTCGTCTTTGCGCATGCGGTTTAGGTTCATCAGTAGCACGCCAGCGTTGTAGGTGTCAGCCGAGAGTTTCCCGGTTTCGTGAGCACGACGACGAAGTGCCCAAGCCTGCTGCGCTGGTAGGCGCAGAGAAACTCGAGTGATTACGTGCACGAGGTTCGACCAGCCATCCAAGCGGCTCTTCTTGCCGGCGAATACGTGGTTCTTGACATCGAGATCGTAAAGTTCGCCAACGTCGCCGCGAACCAGGATGTCAACATCGAGGTACAGCACCTTGTCGACGTCTTTGAGTACCTGAGGCAAGAACAGTCGGTCGAAAGTTGACACCGTTATGTGCGACATAAGGTTTACCGAGTTGCCGTAGTCGATATAGCTGAAGTCGTGGAAGTGGAAGTTGACCTGCGGAAAGAGCTTGTGCAAGCGAGCCCAGTATTCTTCGCCGAGACCGCGGGTTAGCACGTGTGCGTTGATTTCGCGTTTGGTGTTTCTAACTACCGATGCGAGCACAACAGCAAGTTCTTCTTTGAGGTTCTGGTCGACCGCGAACGCGAGATGAACCTGCTTCTTGCCAAACTTGTTGTTGCCCAGGTGCATTACGTGCGAATCGAACTTTCCGTAAACCTTGTCTAGGTCAATTTCTGGCTTACCGATTGGTTCGAGGTTGGTGCAGTAAACCTCGGCTGCTTGAACATCTGGAGCAACTAGTTCGCGCCAAATGGCCATAACCTCGTCACGGCTCTTGCCAGCAAGAATCGCGGTGGTGATCACTTCGAGTTTGTGCTCAAGGCCGTGGCGAATCTTGTTGAAGTCGGTTTCGTTGAGGTCTAGTAGACCCTCGAATCGAACATCCGAGCGCTTACCCGGGGTGAAGGTTACAGGAAGCCCCATGGAGCGAGCCGGCAGGTAGCAGTGCAGACGCTTGGTGATGACGTGACCGTAGGTGTGGTACTCGGCGAGCATCTGGCGGGCATCTTCGATGCCTTCAACCAAGGTGAAGTCGCGAACGTGGTCACCAATCTGAATGAAGCGCTTCTTCCACCAGAGCAGGTATTTGCTCGGAACCTTGGCCTCAACTACGGCTAGGCGAGGAATCTTGCCGCCAAACTTAGCCTTAGGCAAAACCTGACCAACGGTGGTGGTGACACAGCCTGAGAAGAACGCAGGAACCCCGTAGTCGCGAAGACGATAAACCGTGGTCCAGTCGCGGCAACCGATAGGACCAATCTTCTTGAGTTCTTCAACGGTTTTTGCGGTTAGAACGTCTGGGTCTTGAATGTGAAACGACACCATAATCGGGTTGATGTTAGCCGGGTATGGAAAGTCAACCTCGCCCTTGTAAGGGCGGTGCATGAACCATCCGTTGCTGATCAACCACGTATTCTCTGGGTATTGACGGCCAGAAGCGAAGTCTCGGTGCAGCTCAACTGGCTGCACCTTTACTTTCTTCGAACCCTCACCTGTGCGGCGCTCCGGGTTTACAAACTTTTGAATCTTGTCAAGGTATTTCGCAAGTGCACTGCCGCCAACGAATTCAACATTCTGGTGGCGCAGAAGGTGCGAGATTGCTGCCAGAGTCTGCACGTAGTCGCCTCGATTTGAAGAGGTTTTGGTGTAGTCGAGCATGTTGTAATCCATGACTGCAAAGTTGATAGCACCCTTGATCTGCTTCACCTGGCTGCCATCATCTTGCAGCAGCTTGTGCCACCACTTGAGCTCGAGCTGAGCCTTCTCGCCAAGAGTAGGGCGAGCACCTTCGGCTAGAACGACGCCTTCCACGTAGCGGCGCAGCCCCTCGAATTCGTGATGCTTGATTAGCGCGCGAATCAGAGCAGTCTTGTATGCACTCGAACGACCAGAGGCGGTGTTGTCGAGAATCTCGCGTGCCTCGGCAATACCCTTGCGTTTGTTCAGAGTTAGCAGGGTGTCGAAATATTCGTAGGGAGCTTTCTGCTTCGCAAGTTCTAGGCCGGCATCCTTGAAGTAACCCATGGCCGAGTCGTATAGGCCGTCGAGCGCCAAGAAGGTGCCAAAGCCAAGCTGTCCAAGTGTTTTGGTAGCGGGAGATTCAACCAGGGTTTGCAGCATCGCACGGGTGTTGATGCGGTTTTTTGGCTCGTAGCCAACACGAATGTGATCGATGAGTGCATCTTCGAGGGGGCGACCCTTGGTGAGTGCGTCGGTGAGCTTCTTGTCGAGCGCTTTCGGGTGAGGCTTTGACACTCCGAAGTAAGTGATCTTGAATGCAACCCATTCGAGAAGTTTTACGAAGCCGCGAGTTACACGATTGCGCAAGAGTATTTTAAAAATCTTGGTGATGGCCTTCTTGATTGACTGCAAGAGGTCTCCTTGTTCAGAAAAGTTTTCTATTTTGCGGGCCAGAACAGCTACTTTGGAGCCGACCCCAACTACCTTCAAGGATACCGCTAACCCTTACTTTGACGCGGGACGCACAGCTTTAGGTGGTTGAATGAACATAGGTGGGGCGTCGGTTGCTCGGCGCAAACCTCCGGCCAGCAAGTGAGGCACTCATGAAAGTATTTAGAAAACTCGTAATCCTATCGACTTCGGTGGCGCTGCTCGCGGGATGCGCCTCGCCAGCCCCAACCCCCACTCCCTCAGCATCGGTCACTCCAACGCCCACCGTCGCCTCGATGACCCCGGCCGAGGCAAAGGCCGCCTACAAACTGATATCGCAAGCTAGCTGCAACGCGGCGCAGTCGCTTGGAGTGGTTGAGTCTTCTGACGCGTACACCCTGGTCTCGGTAAACAAAGAAGAAGGCTACAAAGACTATTCGGCTGCCTACGTAGAAAAGCCGAGCAAATACGGAATCATCTGGGAACTCACGAGCATCACCGCCTGCGCTGATTGGTACTCATTCAGCATGGCCGATGAGGCAGGTAAGGAGGCTGCCATCGATGTCAGCTTCGATGCTACCGATTCGACCTACACAACCTTTGAAGACTTCGGTGATTCTGGATCTGCTCACTTCAAGTTCTCGATTTCCGACGGCAAGCTGGCCACCGCCACCAACCTTGACCCCAAGAACTCTTCGGTCACCGAGATTCGCTACGGCAATCTCACCCCAGACGACCTTGCGATTCTGAAGACGGCCGTCGACCAATATTTGGCAACTCTCTAGTAGACGACGAGGGGCGGGGTTTCAGCAGATGATTTTCGAACGCATATCTAAGTCAAACCTTGCTCTTTTACTTCTTACTGCCTCCAGCCTGTTTCTCGGTTTGCTTGGTTCCAACTCCCAATTTTTCATGGCTGGTTCAGCGCTGGGGTTTGGCATTGCGGTTCATCTGGTGTGGGTTGCCGTTCGTGCAGGAGGTATGGGCTCGGATGTTCTTGCGCTCATCTCGATTATCGCTACAGCTCTAACTGGTGAGTGGCTGGCCGGGTCGATAATCTCGGTGATGCTCGCAACAGGTCAGGCGCTCGAGTCTTGGGCCGCGGGCCAGGCAAGATCGAAGCTCGAAGCGCTGGTGAAACGCTCGCCCCGAGTGGTGCAGCTGTTACAAAACGACGGCTCGGTGGTCGAAACAGAAATTTCTAGAGTCAGCATCGGTGACCGTTTTCTGGTGCGAGCCGGGGAGGTTGTTGCTCTCGACGCTCGCCTCGAGGCTGATGCCAGTTTCGACGAGTCGGCACTAACCGGCGAACCACTACCGAGAATCCGGCAAACCGGAGACGAAGTTGCGTCGGGGGTTCTAAACGCCGGTTCTGCGGTGGCGATGGTTGCCACAACAACCGCGGAGTCTTCGACCTACGCCGCATTGGTGCGTTTAGTGCAGCAAGCCAAAGCCAGTTCTGCACCAGGTGTTCGCATGGCAAATCGCTGGGCCATCTGGTTTGTGCCCCTGAGCTTAGGGCTTGCGTTGGCGGCATGGCTCGTTTCAGGCGAAGTCGAACCGGCCATCGCTGTGCTGGTTGCGGCCACCCCGTGCCCACTTATTTTGGCGATACCGATCGCAATCATTTCGGGGATCTCTCGAGCCGCAGTAAATGGGGCGATTATCAAGGATGGCGCCGCCCTTGAAGCGCTTGCATCAAGTCAGGTTCTTCTCGTTGACAAGACGGGGACCCTCACACTTGGTGGGCCCGAGGTCACCAACATCCAAGCAGCACCGGGTGTTTTAGCCAACGACATTCTGAGAATGGCTGCAACACTCGAACAATCGAGTGCTCACGTATTGGCAAAGGCCATCGTTCGTGGCGCGCAGGCTAAGTCGATTTCGCTGGGTGAGCCGAGCGAAGTCACCGAGGTTCTGGGTGAAGGGCTCTTCGGTGTTTTTGAAGGCCGCCGCATTCGCGTTGGTCGCCTAGCCGAACCCGCACCCGATTGGGTGGCTGTAAGTACCTCGCTACAAATTTGCGTGGATGTCGACGACCAGGTGCTTGGTGTGATCGACCTAAACGATCCCATTCGCCACGACGCAGCCTCGACGATAACTCGGCTTAGAAACCTCGGAATAAGTCGGGTGCTCTTGGTAACCGGCGACCGCAAGGCTGCCGGCGAAGAAGTTGGTCGCCAAGTTGGCGTAGATGAGGTGTTCGCCGAATGCCGCCCCGAGCAAAAACTCGAAATAGTGGAGACAGAAAAGGCAAAAGCCGCTGGTGCAGTTTTGGTGGTTGGCGATGGCATCAATGATTCTCCAGCTCTTGCCGCCGCCGACGTTGGAGTAGCCATGGGTGCTCGCGGTGCAACCGCAGCCAGCGAATCTGCTGATGTTGTCATTATCGAAGACTCGGTCTCTCGACTAGGCGATGCCATCGAAATTGCAAAGGGCGCTCGAAATCGAGCATTGCAGGCTGCCGGGCTAGGCATGGGGCTCTCTGTTGTGGCCATGGTTTCGGGAGCTTTCGCACTTACCACGGTTACTCAAAACGCTTTGATTCAAGAGTTCATCGATGCGATAGCGATACTCTGGGCATTGGTGCCAACCAAGATCGCGAAACAGAAAAGGTAAACGTGTCTCAACAAGTCGCTACCTCCAAACCGCTTGGTTTGATTGCTAAACCAGCGCTGGCATCGGCCATCATCGGGCCGATCCAGTCTGCCTCGGGTTGGCTAATCGCCGGATCACTCTGGGTTGGTTACGATCCGGTTCGCCAGACCATCAGCGACCTTGCCGCCGATGAGTCGCCGGTGAAAGCCATCATGTCTGCGTTTTTCGTGTTCGGTGGCCTGCTCACCTTGATTGCCGCGATTTACGCACGAACCTTGTCTATGCCAGGGCGCGTGGCGTTATTCATCTCAGCACTTTGCACCTTTGGCCTTACGATTTTTCCTACCCCATTAGTGGGTTACTCAATTTGGCATCGCATCTTTGCCATAAGTTCGTTTGCCCTCTCGGCCGGATGGCCGCTGCTGGCGATGCGGGTTAGAAAAGATGCACCTTGGATTCTGCGCCCAACGGCCACAATCATCGGTACCGCTGCACAAACCGCTTTAGCCCTTTGGTTCTTGAGCACCTGGACCGACCCATCGGCAACTGCGGTTGGAGTGTGGGAGCGCGTCGTTGCTGTATCGCAAGCGCTTTACGTTTCGGTTGTCGTTGTGGTTTGCTACTTGCAGCAGCGCAAGGCTCGCTGAGCATCTTCCGCTCTTGCGCTAGGTGCAGAATTACGCGAGTTGCGCCGAAACGTAGGTGGCCACGTCATGCATTACGCGTGCGTCAATTGAGTGACCCAAGCCTTCGTAGTTTTTGGTTTGAGCGCGGGTGTGCGATTGCAGCCAGGTGTTGAGGGCACTCACTGCCTCGCGCGTGATCATTGAATCTTGGGCGCCGCGACCATAGAAAACCTTCGGGCGATCGAGTTTTAGCTGGGCATCGGCCGGCAGCTCGGCGGTGTACATAAACCCCGCCAAAATCACGGTGGCGGCAAGTTTAGAGGGTTGGGTGCGCAGCAATTGAGTAGCCATCAGCCCACCTTGTGAGAAACCAAGAACAACCAGCGGCGACTCTGCAGGAATGTTTTGCTCCACCCACTGCCAAATGGCTTCAGTTGCCGGCAGCACTTCTTCGGCTGTTGGGTTTAGCGGATTAGTCATGCCATACCAAGCGAAAGCATCGTGGCTAAGAGCAAGAGGTGCTCTGAGTGCTGCCCAGGGCATGTCGGGCAAAAAACTCATAAGGCTAGCCAGGTCGCGTTCGTTAGCGCCGTATCCGTGCAAAAGCAGCGCAACCGGCTGGCCGGGTTCAATGTGTTCGAGGCCCTGCGAAACGAACTTAGAAATGTTCCACGACATGGCTTAAGCCTAGGTTGCTAACTAGTTCACAGACTCCTCATCGAAGATGAGCTCTCTAACCTCTTGCGGGCAGCGGCAGCCTTTGGCAATTTTTGCTGCCCACAGATAGGCCTCCTGCGCAGTCGCCACTTCGATCACCGAGAATCCGCCGAGCCGCACATCGCTGGCTTTTATAGGTCCGTCGGTGACTTCGCCGCTTTCGGTGACCACAACGGGCTTGTCTTCAAAGAAACCTCCGCCGAAAATCCAAACTCCTGCAACTTTAGCCTCGCGCACGACCGCGTGTGATTCATCGGCAACCTGCTGCCATTCGTGGTCGGCAACCTGCATGTCACCGTCGTTAAAAGAAATGATGAAGCGCTTCAAACTGCACTCTCCTTGCTTAGGTCTTTCTAACACGCTGCGAATATTCAGAATACCGAGTCGACTTGGCCTTCGATTCTGCTTATTGTGCCCTGGTATAAGGTTTTTTCATGACTGAAATCAAACGCCCAGAACTTGAACCCATGCTCGAGCCAGCGCCAACGGTGCTAACCATCAAAGAGGTGCACGAAGGCACCGGAGTAGAAGCGCCTGTGGGCGGCACGGTGAAGGTGCACTACTTGGGTATCGACTACGAAACTGGCGAAGAGTTCGACTCATCGTGGGGCCGCGGCGAGCCAATCGAGTTTCCACTAAACCGTCTGATCAAAGGTTGGCAAGAAGGCATTCCCGGCATGAAGGTTGGCGGTCGACGCACACTCATCTGCCCTCCCGAATTCGCCTATGGCGCTGCCGGTGCAGGACACCACCTCTCAGGTCGCACCTTGGTGTTCGTGATCGACCTGCTTGGCGTTCGCTAAGAAACTTCGCTAAACAAGAAAACCTCACCCAAGTGGTGAGGTTTTCTATTTGGTAGGCCCCGTGGGGATCGAACCCACGACCCACGGATTAAAAGTCCGTTGCTCTAACCAACTGAGCTAGAGGCCCATAACTAGAACATTCTACTAGGGTTGCAATACGGGCCAAATGCGCCCCACCTAGGAGGCCATGATGGCCCAGAAATCCCCGCAGAAAAATAGTGCGAAAACTGCTCCTGCAAAGAACCTAAAAGAGAAGCGCCTTGAAAAGAAGGCTAAGGCCGACGCTAAAGACAAGCGCCAAGACTAAACGCACTTAGCGTTTGAATGGGCAGTGACGGCAGCTGTTTGCACAGCACTTACCGGCATCCGCCAAGGTTTTGGCATTGAACACAAACAACCCGGTTTCTGGATCGGTGTAGCCAGGGTTTTCGAGCACCATCGATACGTTGTGGCGCATCATGATTTCTTCAAAGTTTGGGTCATCGGCGTTCAAGCGATCGGGATGCGGTACATCCAGCTCTCGAGGAAGCGCTCGTTTCATAGGCATAAGACCGCAATGCTAAAACGATTTGGAGTTGAGCCGAGTTAGGCACGCCCCGCGAGTCGCTTGGCGGCCTGCATCCAAGCCTCGTAACTCGCCGTGTCGGTGGGTTCAGGGGCAAATCGGGTGCGCACTTTGTTTAGGCTACTCACGCCGGCAACCGAATTCCAGATACCAGCGCCAAGCCCAGCTAAGTAGGCAACCCCGAGCGCGGTAGTTTCTAGGTTCTCGGGCCGTTCGATTTCGACACCCAATTGGTCCGCTTGAATCTGCATCAGAAGGTTGTTAACCGATGCCCCACCGTCGACGCGCAACTTGGTAAGCCCCACCGAGTTGTCGGCTTTGGTCATGGCTTCAAACACTGCTTTGACTTGAAAGGCGATGGCCTCGAGCGTGGCACGGGCAATGTGCGCTTTCGTGGTTCCGCGAGTGATTCCAACGATTTCGCCGCGAGCGTCAGGGTTCCAGAACGGCGCACCAAGACCGGTGAATGCTGGCACAAAAATTACACCAGATGAATCGGGCACTTGCGCTGCAAGTTGCTCAACCTCTGCCGAGGTATCAATGATCTGAAGCCCATCCCGCAACCACTGAACGGCAGCTCCGGCTACAAAAACCGAACCTTCGAGTGCGAACTCGCGCTCACCATTTTTGTGTTGCAGGGCAACGGTGGCAAGCATGCCATCACTATTTTCGATAACTGAGTTGCCGGTGTGCATTAGCAAAAAAGCACCGGTGCCGTAGGTGCACTTAGCTGTGCCTGCACTCGTTGCACCCTGGCCGAAGAGCGCAGCCTGCTGGTCGCCGGCTAGGCCGGTTATGGGTAACTCGAGCCCTAGAAACGCTGGAGCGAACGTAGTGGCCAGCTTGCCGTAGTTGGCCGTTATTACCGGCAGGGCCGAGCGAGGCACTTCGAAAAGGTTGAGCAGCCAGTCATCCCAGTCGCCGGTGTGAAGGTTGTAGAGCTGCGTGCGCGAGGCATTGGTGGCGTCGGTGATGTGCGTGCGCGCACCGGTCATGCGGGCAACGAGGTAAGACTCGACCGTACCCACGGCCGTGACCCCGGCAGCCACTCCGCGCCACACATCGGGAAGGTTGCGCTTAACCCAGAGGAGCTTCGAAGATGTGAAGTACGGGTCGAGCGGCAAACCTGTGCGTTGCCTAACCTCGAGTGCGGCCTCAACAAACTTTTGGTCGCTCAATAGAGCGCTGGTGCGGCGGTCTTGCCAGACGATTGCGTTGGTTGGCGCTCGCAGTGTTTGTTTGTCCCAAAGCACCAAAGTCTCGCGCTGGTTGGTAACACCTATACACGAGGGCGTATCGCCGTGGTTTGCCGAGTCAGCTAATTCATCGAGTGCTTGGCGCACCGCTGCGAGGGTGGCCTGCCAAATTTGTTCGGGGTCGTGTTCAACCCAACCCGGCGACGGAAAGTGTTGCTCAAATTCGTGGTAACCCCGCGCCAGTGTTGCCCCCGAAGCGCTAACCACGAGCGTGGTGATGCCAGTGGTGCCCGCATCGATTGCCAAAATGCTCATGTCACTCCTTGCCCAAAGGTTAGTGCACGAGCGGGTCTAGCCCCGCGGTAACGTCGCTGGGCTGATCTTTTTTGCTGGGCCATTCGACTATGAACATGGCCGCGACCATCAGGGTGCCACCAAGGATGGTCTTAAGTGCAAGCACCTCTTGCCCGGTGGCTACCGCAAAGATAGCCGCGAAGATCACCTCGCTGGTGAGAATGATGGCCACCCGCGAGGCATCCATGATGGATTGCGCCCAGGTTTGCACAAAGAATGCGATTGCAGTGGCAAAAACCGCGGTGAAGAATATTGAATTCCAAACATCGGAGTCGGGTGGCGCTTGGTAACCGTCTTGCAAGGCCCCGATCCAGCAAACCGCAGCCACGGTGGCAAGCTGAACCACGGTGAGTGCGTAGGTGTCGCTTCCGGGGCTCCAGCGGCCGAGGCCAACAATGTGTAAGGCAAATAGCACGGCGCAGGCCAGCAGGCTCAAAGTGCCAAGATCAAAACCGAGGCCGTCGAGAGTTATAAAGCCAAGACCAACCGTGGCTAGCCCCACGCTGAGTGCAACCTTGAGTGAAACCTTCTGCTTTAGAAGTAGCCAAGAAAAAACGGGAGTTAGCACAATGTAAAGGCCTGTGAAAAATCCGGTGATGGCGGCTGTGGAAAGCTCGAGGCCGATGGTCTGCGTAACGTAGCCGAGCCCCAGTGCTACTCCAAGGGCGATGCCTCGGAGCAAGAATTTAGGTTTGAGCGATCGGGTCAAATTCGGTCGAACTAAAAACATGATCAGGGCAGCGAGCGTG
>JAHEAT010000035.1 GCA_024642605.1 Microbacteriaceae bacterium | reverse complement strand
ACGATTGCGCGCCACGCCCGGCCCGAAATCACATCGTCAATCGCCTCGGTAACCGTGGTCACCGGTCGGTGCGTTGCGCCCTTGACAGCCTTAACTTGGGCGAGGGCTAGCTCTGTGAACGTTCCCACTGGGCCGAGAAACGAGTAAACCTTTTTTGAACTGTTTCGAGTTACGGATGGCATAGGTAAAGGGTAGCGACCAAAATGGAACTATGAGTGAACGAGCAGGGCAATTGGCCCAACCCCAAGACTTGGTTGACGTAGAAAAACTGTTGGCCGCCTACACCGATATTCACCCGGATGTTTCGAACCCCGAGCAAAAAGTGGTGTTTGGCACCAGCGGCCACCGCGGTGGCGCACTAAACGGTTCGTTCAACGAAGACCACATTGCCGCCATCACGCAGGCGATTGTCGAATACCGTGCAGCGCAGGGCATCGGCGGGCCAATCTATGTTGGCAAAGACACTCACGCGCTCAGCGGCCCAGCCGAGCAGACCTGCCTAGAGGTGCTTGCTGGCAATGGTGTTGAGGCACTTGTTGACGCCGATGGGCGTTACACCCCAACCCCTGCGGTTTCGGTGGCAATCATCAACCACAACGCAGGCAAGTCGGGCAACGATGGTTCGCGCGCCGACGGCATCGTGATTACTCCGAGCCACAACCCACCAGCCGAGGGCGGCATTAAATACAACCCGCCTCACGGTGGCCCAGCCGACTCAGATGCCACAAACGTAATTGCCGCTCGCGCCAACGAGATCATCGCCGCCGGAATGCGCGACGTCAAACGTGCCAAGCCAAACGCTTCGGGCTTCGACTTTAAGGGCAACTACATTTCGCAACTGGGCCAAGTGATCAACCTCGATGCCATTGCCGCGTCGGGCGTGAGCATTGGTGCCGACCCCATGGGCGGAGCATCCGTGGATTATTGGGGTGCGATTGGCGAGCGCTACGGCCTCAACCTCACCGTCATCAACCCGAGCGTCGACTTTCAGTTTGGGTTTATGACCCTCGACTGGGATGGCAAGATACGCATGGACTGCTCGAGCCCACACGCCATGGCTTCGCTCATTGACGGCCGCGACCGTTTCGACATTTCGACCGGCAACGACGCCGACGCCGACCGCCACGGCATTGTGACTCGTGACCACGGGCTAATGAACCCCAACCACTTTTTGGCCGCCTCAATCGATTACCTGTATCGCAACCGTTCGGGTTGGCGCACAGACGCTGCCGTTGGTAAAACCATGGTTTCGTCTTCGATCATCAACCGTGTGGTTGCCGACCTTGGCCGCAAGCTCATTGAGGTGCCGGTTGGGTTCAAGTGGTTTGTGCCTGGGCTAATCGACGGCTCGGTTGGCTTTGGTGGCGAGGAGTCGGCTGGTGCATCATTCTTGCGCACTGATGGTTCGGCTTGGTCTACCGACAAAGATGGCCTAATTCTGGCGTTACTCGCTGCCGAAATCACCGCTGTCACCGGCCTAACCCCGAGCCAGCAGTACGCCAAGCTCACCGACAAGTTCGGTTCTTCGGTTTACGAGCGAATCGATGCTCCGGCCACTGTCGAACAGAAGTCGCGCCTGAGCAAACTCAGCGCCGATTCAGTTTCGGCAAGCTCGCTCGCCGGCGAGCCGATCACAGCGATTCTCACACATGCGCCGGGCAACGGCGCTGCTCTTGGCGGCCTAAAGGTTGAAACCGAGAACGCCTGGTTTGCGGCTCGACCCTCGGGCACCGAAAACGTCTACAAGATTTACGGCGAATCGTTTAAGGGGCAGGCGCACTTGGTGCAGGTTCAGCAAGAAGCCAAGGCGCTGGTCGATTCGGTGCTTGGCTAGGGCAGCGTTTAATTTCCTCACTTGCGTTCGAACCGCTCGCGCGGCGCTGAATATCCTCACTTGCGTTCGGACCGCTCGCGCGGCGCTGAATATCCTCACTTGCGTTCGGACCGCTCGCGCGGCGCTAATAACTAGGCGCTGCCTCGAGGCCCCAAAAGTTTTCGAGTACGGTGACTTGCGTGTTGTGCATTTCGGTAGCTAGATCCACGCCAACGTAGCGAAGGTGCCAAGGCTCGAACTGGTAGCCCGTGGTGGCCGTCTCGCCTTCGGGGTAACGAACGATGAAACCAAAACGGTAGCCGTACTTAGCCACGTATCGACCCGCGCGAGTTTTGGCAAAACATACCTGGATGACGCATCCCTGGCCAATTGCGGCAACGTCGACCGCCAAACCGGTCTGGTGCTCGCTGAAGCCAGGGCGGGCGGCCAGCGCCTCGCCGGCTTTGAGCCCGAGTCTTGCAACAGCGCTCGAGTGCACCGAGACCTGATAGCTGTAGCTGCGGTAAGCGCTCTGCATAAAGAGGTCGCCCGCACCAGCCTTCTTCATTGCGGCCGCCAACTTTATGAATGCATCGCCGGCTGGTTTAGCTAACAGCAGCCCGAAAGGGTTGTTGGTGCGGGGCGAGGCGAAGGCGGGTTTGGTCAAGGTGCTAGGAACATACTTCTTTATTGCGAGCGGTCTCTGCTTGTTGACCACAACCCAAGGCGATGCGGCTTCGTCGATTGAATAGTCTTCGGGGTCGAAGCACGGAGCAGCTATGCACAGCGCCGGTTCGCTCAAGACCACCTGTGCAGAGGCAGGCACACCAAAAGAAAACAGGCTTAGAATCGTAATTAATGAAATAGTCAAGCCCACCTTTGTGTTGCGTGACTTGCGAATCGAATCGCTAAAAATAACTGGCATCTACTCAAGCCTACTTTTGAGTCGGAAAGAATCTTTGTGTCTAAAGAACGAAAAGCAGCAGCAGAGCGCGTCAACCAAGGTGGAGGCGCACTATCGCATAAGGAAATCATCCTTATTCTCATCGGTCTTATGTCGGGAATGTTTCTCTCGGCCCTCGACCAGAGCGTGGTTGGTACCGCGATGCGTACCATCGCCGACGACCTTCAGGGCCTCGAACTACAGGCGTGGGTTACAACTGCGTACCTGATCACCTCGACCATCTCAACCCCGATTTACGGAAAGCTCGGTGACATCTTCGGACGCCGTCGCCTGTTCTTGATCGCCATTTGTATCTTCGTATTCGGCTCGATTTTGTCGGTCTTCGCATCATCGATGTACGAACTTGCCGCTTACCGAGCCGTGCAAGGATTGGGTGCCGGTGGCCTCTTCGCCTTGGCGATCACGATTCTTTCTGACATCGTGCCGCCTCGCGAACGTGCCCGCTACCAGGGATTCATCCTTGCGGTCTTCGCATCTTCTAGCGTTCTAGGCCCGGTAGTCGGAGGCCTCTTCTCGGGTGCTCACGAGATTTTGTTCATCGCCGGCTGGAAGTGGATCTTCCTAATCAACATTCCATTCGGCGCTGCCGCACTGTTCTTGGTTTGGCGCTTCATGCACGTGCCGCACACCCCGGTTAAGCACCGCATCGACTGGTTGGGCGCACTAACTATCGTCGTCGGTGTTGTTCCGATGCTGCTGGTTGCCGAAAACGGCCGCCAGTGGGGCTGGGCCAGCAGCACTTCGCTAGCGATGTATGCCCTCTCAATCGTAGGTATCGTCGGGTTCATCTTTGCCGAGCGCGCAGCCGGCGAAGAAGCAATCTTGCCGCTCAAGCTGTTTCAGAACCGCACCTTTGCTCTCACCACCGTGCTCGGTGTAATCGTGGGTATCGGAATGTTCGGTGGCATGATGACCCTTCCAATGCTTCTTCAGATTGTGAATGGCGTAACCCCAACGCAGTCTGGTTTCTTGATGCTCCCTATGGTTGCCGGCATGATGACCGCCACCACCGTGAGCGGTCAGATCACCTCGAAGACTGGAAAGTACAAGATCTTCATGGTCATCGGTACCGGAATGCTGATGCTCGGTTACATCTCGCTGTTCGGTTACCACTACGACACACCAATCTGGGCCATGTCTATTTCGATGGTGATTATCGGTATGGGTCTTGGCCAGCTGATGCAGACCCTTACCCTGGCCGCTCAGAACGCCGTTGACGCTCGCGACATCGGTGTGGCCACCTCTTCAACCATGTTCTTCCGCCAAATGGGTGGAACCTTGGGTGTTGCAGTGTTCATCTCGATTCTGTTCAACAACCTGCCCGACCGCATTGCCGATGCTTTCAAGAGCACCGCTTACGGCGACCCGTTCAAGGCCAAGGTTGGCGAGATCATGACCCAGTTTGCACAGGGCAAGTTGCCGGCTACCGACCCGAACGTAGTATTCGTGCAGTCGCTTCAGGCAGACCCAGCAGCAATCGGTGACAAGCTAAACGGCGACTCATCGTTCTTGAGCACCATCGACCCTGTGCTGGCCCGCCCATTCCTGGTTGGCTTTGCCGAGTCTTCGGTTTCGGTGTTCGTGATCGCCGCTGCGGTGGTTGCCGTTGCCTTCGTAATGTCGTTCATCATCAAAGCTGCACCGCTTCGCAACAAGTCGGCAGCCGAAGAAAAGGCAGATGCCGCTGTGGCAGCTGCCGTACACTAAATCGATTCATTGTCAAAAGACCCCATCGAAAGGTGGGGTCTTTTGCGTTACCCTAGAACCACACGGGAGTTCGGTTTCATCGGACTGAGAGGAAGACTTCGTAGTCTTCGACCGTCAAACCTGATCTGGGTAATGCCAGCGCAGGGAGGACCTCAACCCGTGCCCATTTTCACTAGAGAAAGGGCACGAAAGTGCACAACATCAAACCATTTTTCAAGCGCGCGCTGACTGCAGCGGGCGTCATCGCAATAACGGCAGCGGCTCTAACTGGATGTTCAGTGCCGGCCACGAAGGCGGTTGCCTTGGTGAGCCACGATTCGTTCATCATCCCTGACAATCTGATCAACCAGTTCAAAACAGAAACCGGCTTCTACCTTGAAGGCGGCGCAAAGCTCGGCGACGCAGGCACGTTGACCAACAAATTGGTGCTAACCAAAGACAACCCGGTAGGCGACATAGTTTTCGGAATCGACAACACCTTTGCCGGTGTTGCAACCGCAAACGGAATCATCGATGGTGAGCTGGTGCCAATCGACTATGCCGACGTTTGCTTCAACTACGACAAGCAGTGGTTTGCCACCAAGGGCATCACCCCACCTTCATCGTGGAGGCAACTGACCGAACCGCAGTACAAGGGTTTGACGGTTCTCGAGAACCCGGCAACCTCGTCGACCGGTTTGGCTTTTCTGTTTTCTACTATCGCTGCCCTCGGCGAAAGTGGCTGGCCAACCTGGTGGGCCGAGCTCAAAGCCAACGACGTTAAGGTCGCCGCCGGATGGGAAGACGCCTACTACATCGACTTCTCGGGTTCATCTGGTCACGGAACTTACCCAATCGTGCTTTCATACTCATCGAGCCCGGCCGACGAAATCGACGACGATGGTCTTAGCCGCACCGTTTCGATCAACAGCGAATGCTTTAGACAGGTCGAGTACGCCGGTGTGCTGAAGAACGCCAAGAACCCCGAAGGCGCTAGAGCGTTTATCAAGTTCATGCAGAGCAAAGACTTTCAGGCTGCGTTGCCCGAAGCCAACTATGTTTACCCAATCGTCAAGGGCATAAAACTCCCAGAAACTTGGGCACGTTTTGCCAAACCGGCAGACACGTTTGTAGATGTGAGCAAGCTCGACTTCGACGCTAACCGCAAGGTTTGGCAAAAGAAGTGGGCCGAGATAATGGCGGGCTAACGCGTTGATTCTTAAGCGCGCACTGCAGTGGGCTCTACCGATATTCGTTATCGGTGTGCTGTTCTACTGGCCAATGGCGCGCGTCTTGGGGCAAGGCCTGGTTGGCGACTGGCTCGCCACCCTGGCCGAACCTCGGGTTGCCGGCGCCATCTGGTTTACGGTTTGGCAGTCGCTTGTTTCAACGCTGCTCTGCCTGATTCTTGCGCTTCCGACCGCCTATGTGCTCTATCGCAAACGCACTCCCTTAGCCCACGTGCTGAAAGCGATACTCACCATACCCTTTGCCCTGCCAACCATGGTTACCGCCATTGGTTTTACGGCATTTCAGAACCAAGGCTTTTGGAAGTCAGATTTTGCTTCACACAGTTGGTTCAACAGCCCAGCCTCGTGGATCATCATGGCTCACATCTTTGTAAACTTCGCCGTAATCACTCGCACGGTTGGCTCCACTTGGATGTCTCACTCGCACGATACCGAAGAGGCGGCAGCGCTTGCCGGTGCTGGGCGGCTGCGTATCTTCTGGTCGATTAGCCTGCCGCAACTCAGGCCGGCAATTGTCTCGAGTGTGTTCACCGTGTTTCTCTACTGTTCGGCAAGTTATGGTCTGGTGCTGGTGCTCGGTGGAGGCCAGGTCAACTCGATCGAAACCGAGATTGCTGCGGCCGCCAATCAGTTTCTCGACTTACAAGAAGCTGGCGCTTTGGCCATCTTGCAAACTATTCTCACCATCGGAGCCTTCGCGATCGGTAACAGCGGTAGCCGGTCCAAAATCGGGTTTGACGTGCAAGATGCCGGTAGAGCCAAGAATCGGCTAGACAAACGAGACTGGCCAGTGGTTTTAGTTACGGCCATCACCTTCATTTTGACGCTCACCCCTCTGGCTCTGATTTTGCAGCGCGCTTTTCTCGACTCATCAGGGCAGGTGACCTTAGAAAACTTCGTTGCGCTCACCACGCACGGAACCAGAAACTTGCTCGACATTTCGATCGGGCAAGCTGCGCTCAACTCGCTTCGCAACGTATTAGTGGCAACGTTGGTTGCAGGTGTCGTTGGAACTTTGGCGGCCTATCTGCTCACCCGGCCAACACGATCGAAGGTGCAACGTTATGCGTCGCGCATTCTTGACACTGTTTTTATGTTGCCCTTGGGGGTATCGAGCATCGTGCTCGGATTCGGCTACCTTCTGACCTTCGGCGATGGTTGGCTGCCGCTTAGGTCTTCGTGGTTGGTGGTTCCACTCATCCAAAGCCTGTTGGCCCTGCCTCTGGTGATTCGCATCGTTCAGCCCGCGCTTCACGCCATCGGCGAGGAGATTGGCGAACAGGCTTCAACCGACGGGGCAAATGGGTTTGTCACGTTTTTCAGAATCGAGTTGCCGCTGGCTCGGCAGTCGGTGGCTGCGGCCTTTGGTTATGCGGCAATTGTTTCGATTGGTGAGTTTGGTGCTGCCAACTTGCTTTCCTACGGAAGCCAAGCAACTCTTCCAACCGTTCTTTACCAACTGATTAGCCGCCCTGGTGGCCAAAACTACGGCATGGCTATGGCAATGGCGGCCATTGTGATTGCCCTCACCTTTGCGGTGGTCTTTGCCTCAAGCTTTTCTAGCCAAGGTCGAAAGGCACGCCGGCCGCGTCTAAGCGCTGCCGAATAATCGAAATCGACTGGGGGTTTTGATCCACCAGGATGAATCGCCGCCCGAGCCCCGCGGCCACCGCACCCGTGGTGCCCGACCCGGCAAAGAAGTCGAGCACGGTGTCGCCTTCGCGTGAACTCGCCTGCACAACTCTGCGCAAAATGCCTTCGGGCTTCTGGGTTGGGTATCCCGTTTTCTCTTTGCCGGTAGGCGACACAATCGTGTGCCACCAAACATCGGTGGGTAGTTTGCCTTTGGCAACCTTTTCGGGCGTTACCAAACCAGGTGCCATGTATGGTTCTCGGTCGACGGCCTCGGAGTTGAAGTAGTAACGGGCGGGGTCTTTGACGTAAACCAAGATGGTGTCGTGCTTCGATGGCCATCGGCTCTTTGACTTGCCGCCGTAGTCGTATGCCCAGATGATTTCGTTTAAGAAACAGTCGCGACCAAAGAGTGAATCGAGTAGCACCTTGGCGTAGTGCGCTTCGCGGTAGTCGAGGTGCACATAAAGTGTGCCGGTTTGGTCAAGCACGCGCCAGGCTTCGCGCAGTCTGGGTTCGAGAAAATCCCAGTAGTCACCAAACTCGTCGTCGTAACTCAATAGCCGTTCACGCACGGTTTCGTAGCGCTGGCCTTTGAAGCCAACGCTGCCGCCGGTTTCGGTGCGCTTCGATGTGGTGAGCCCGCGCTCTTGCTTGCGACCCGTGTTAAAAGGTGGGTCAACGTATATAAGTTGCACCGACTCATCGGGCATAGACTTCAGAACAGAGAGGTTATCTCCCTCGAATAATTTGTTCTTCAGCACAGAAAGAGGTTAACAGCATGAGCGCTATCGTCACACACAACAGAGACTTAAACCGCTATGAGGTTTGGCTCGAAGGCGAAAAGGTTGGCCACGCCGACTACACGCGCATGCCTGGCGAGATTCACTTTGTGCACACCGAGGTTGATCCAGCTCATCAAGGAAAACAGCTTGCCGGCATCTTGATGCAAGGCGCCATCGACGACGTGCGCGCAACGGGCCGCGACAAGATTGTGCCCGTATGTTCTTACACAGTGATGTGGATGCAGCGTCACCCTGAAACTCACGACCTACTGCTCAACCCGATTTAGGAAGCAGTTGCTGCCCGCCAAGTGAGTAAGCGAGAGCAACACAACAACGGTTAGTTGTAAGAACCCAGGTGCTTGCCGCCGTGTTCTGGTTTGAAGTTAAACCTCTAGAGAATCTAGCCACTCGATGAGATCGGCGAAGACCTGCTCTTTGTTGATCTCGTTGTAAACCTCGTGGCGTGCCTCGTTGTAAACCATAACTGTCACGTCTGAAAGACCGGCCTTAACGTAGGCATCTGCGAGCGCCTTGTTCGACTTCTCGGCACCGATCGGGTCTTCTGAGCCACAAAGAATGAGTAGCGGTAGGTCTGCGCGGGTGCTCGAAGAAGGCTTTTGGAATAGTCGCAGCCCATCGGCAAGGCCAAATAGCTTGAGTGCATCGGCGTAGAAGCACTTTGGGTCGGCTGCAAACTTTGCGCCAACCTCAGAGTCGCGACTCAGCCATTCGTATCCGGTTGCTCCGGGGTCTTTGCTCCATTTTTTATTGAACGAGCCAGTGCCCATGCTGCCCGGCCAAACCAAAGCCGAACCCGAGAGCACACAGGCGGCGTAATCGGTCGAGTACTTCTTTATTAGGTTTTGCGAGATGAATGAACCATACGAGTGGCCTGTCAAGATTAGGGGCACACCCGGATGCTCGGCACGAATTAGGTTGCTGAACTCGTGCACCTGCTCGTAGGCAGCGCGAAGGCCACCTGGGCCGAGGTTGCCGAGGCTCTTGGAGAGCCCAGTTTTCACCTGAGTTAGCCCGGTTTCTCCGTGGCCTCGGTGGTCGTCGGCGTAAACGGTGTAGCCGGCACGATTTAGAACAGCGGCCATGTCGTCGTAGCGACGCGCGTGTTCGCCCAATCCGTGCGCAATCTGCACTATTGCTTTGGGCTTGGC
>JAHEAT010000031.1 GCA_024642605.1 Microbacteriaceae bacterium | reverse complement strand
CGTTGCCGGCGACATCGGCTTGGGTCAGGCGCTCGGCGATGATGCGTGCTCCATCGAGAGTGCGCTGCTGGCGGTCTTTGAACTCAGGCTGCATGGCCGCCTTGAAAGCGACTGCCTTTGCTGCTACAACGTGCATGAGCGGGCCACCCTGCTGACCGGGGAACACGGCCGAGTCAATCTTCTTGGCGTACTCTTCACGGCACAGAATCAGACCTGAACGTGGGCCGGCAAGAGTCTTGTGTACGGTAGTGGACACGACATCGGCGTAAGGCACAGGGCTAGGGTGCAAACCGGCGGCAACCAGACCCGCAAAGTGAGCCATGTCAACCCAAAGCTTTGCGCCAACTTCGTCGGCAATTTTGCGGAACTCGGCGAAGTCTAAGTGGCGGCTGTAGGCCGACCATCCGGCGATCAAAACCGCTGGTTTCACCTCGTGGGCGCGCTCCCGCACGATGTCCATGTCGATCAAGAATGTTTCTGGGTGCAAGCCGTAGGCGTGAGCCTCGTACATTTTGCCCGAGAAGTTCAAGCGCATTCCGTGGGTGAGGTGGCCACCGTGGGCAAGTTCCAAACCAAGGATGCGGTCGCCTGGGCTTGCGAGCGCCATCAAGACTGCTGCGTTGGCGCTGGCACCTGAGTGAGGTTGAACGTTGGCGTGCTCCGCACCGAAGAGCGCCTTGGCGCGGTCGCGAGCTAGGTTTTCGGCAACATCAACCGCTTCGCAACCACCGTAGTAGCGCTTGCCCGGGTAACCCTCGGCGTACTTGTTGGTGAGCACTGACCCCTGGGCTTCGAGCACACCGCGGCTTACGAAGTTCTCAGATGCGATCATCTCGAGGGTGTGGCGCTGGCGGTCGAGTTCGGCGTCGAGTACGGCCGCAATCTCTGGGTCGGTTTCGCTCAGTGGAAGGTTGAACGATGAAGGAAGTTTAGACATGTCGGGGCTCCTAAGAGTGTTGCATTTAACGGCTTGGATGTTGGCCCAGGCGCACGACCAAAAATGCCTATCGCTCCCCGATGGAAACCCATCTTTAGCGCCAGTTGCGATGATGTAATTCTAACCCCGAATAGACTTAGGGCTATGACTTCTGCCACTAAACACTGGGTTCTAACGCTGGTTTGCGACGACCAGCCCGGCATTGTGCATGCCGTGACCGGAGCCATTGTGGCAGCGAACGGAAACATCACCGAATCGAAGCAGTTTTCTTCTGACGACACCGGCCGTTTCTTCATTCGCCTACAGATTGAGTCGGCCGCCGAACGGGCCGAATTCGAGGCGCACCTGGCGCCAGTTATCACCAAGTACGACATGACGGCCAACCTCGACGAAGTCGGCCGCAAGGTTCGCACCCTCGTGCTGGTTTCTAAGTCGGCACACTGCCTAAACGACATCCTGTTCCGCCAGCGCTCGGGACAGTTGCCGATCGAGATTCCAGCGGTGTTTGGCAATCACGGCGATCTAGCCGAGCTAGCCAACTTCTATTCGCTGCCGTTTGAAACTCACGCCATCACCGATGCCGCAACAAAGGCCGCTTTCGAGCACATGCTTCGCGATTACATTCGTGCCGCCGGCATCGAATTAATTGTTCTGGCCCGTTTTATGCAGGTGCTATCGCCAGAATTCGTGGCCGAGTTTGAGGGGCGAATCATCAACATTCACCACTCTTTCTTGCCGGGATTCAAGGGCGCAAACCCTTACGCGCAAGCCCACTCGCGCGGTGTCAAGCTAATTGGCGCTACCGCGCACTTCGTAACCGCCGACCTCGACGAAGGCCCGATCATCGAGCAAAACGTGGTGCGAGTAAACCACAGCCACTCCAAGAAGGAGCTGGTTTCGATTGGGCAAGATGTCGAATCGAAGACTCTGGTTCAGTCCATCCGCTGGTTTGCGGAACACCGCGTTCTGCTCGACGGCGAGCGCACGATTATTTTCGAGTAGCCCCGCGCCGGCTCATCAACCCCAAGCCCGCACCCAGGGCTAAAACCGCACCGACATCGGTGCTTTTGAAACGTCTCGGTGCCGAAACCGATGCTGGTCGAAGCAATGTTGCGCCGCGCGATAGCGTTCCCAACCGGCGTATCGGTCGGTCTAGCGCTGCTCCCCCGCTGTTGGCAGGGTCGACATCGATAATCACGGTGGCCGATTCGATTGGAAGTGCCGGGCCGACGTTACCGTTGGCGTCTTTGGCAGAGCCTGCCGGAATCATCAGTTTTAGTGTTCCTGCGCTACAGGTTGTGGTGGCAACCTTGTAAACCAAACCCGCGGTAACCTCGGTGAGCGCAAACTTGCAACCCTTTGCCGTACCTCCAGACGAGAAACTGTCGAGGGTTACGCCACTAACCGACTCGCTGTAGGTGAGCGTAAAAGTTGGGCTGGTCGACTGCGTCGCTCTTGCATCGGTGGTTACCGTGACTCGCGGAAGCTGGTCGTCGATCTGAACCTCGGGCGAGAGTGTGTCGAGGGCAGGGCCGAGATTTCCGGCCGTGTCTACGAGAGAGTTTGCCTTTAGCGAGATTGATGCCTTGACTCCGTCGGCACAGTCGGTTACCCACATTGAGTAGTTTGCGCCAGAGCCGGTAAGTTTAGTGATTTTGCAGCCCGTGCCAGAAATGGTCCAGTCAGCCCCGGCCGAATCCATACCGATAACCGTCTCAGACATGGTTAGTTCGTAGACGATCAAATCGTTGCGCGATGTCGAGCCTTTTAATAGCGATGAAACTGTTGGCACTACGCGGTCTACAGTCACGCTGCTCGAAGTGATCGCAGCTGCAGGGCCGGTGTTGGTGGCTGGGTCGCTAGCGATGTTTGCCTTGAGGGTTAATGTGGCAGTGGCGGTAGACGAGCATCCGGTTACGTTCACCGTGTAACTAGCCGCGGTGCCACTGACGGTGCCAATCACGCAAGACGTACCGCTCACGGTAAATGACGATGCCGAAATACCCGTTACCGATTCATCCGAGGTAACCAAAAAGGCGAGGGTGGTCGAATTGTTTGGCGTAACCGGTGGATTGATTGTGAAAACCGGTTTCTTACGGTCGAAGGTGAGTGTGCTCGATGTGGCCACCGAGACCGGGCCGGTGGTTGCACCGAAAACGCCATCGCTGGCTAGGTTTAGCAGCACAGTGCCGTCGGAGCAGTTGCCCACAGTAACCGTGTAACTCGCGGCTGCGCCGGTGATCGAGTTGACCGTGCATCCCGATGCCGTACCAGCGAAGGTCAGGTCGGTGGCGTCGAGGCCTTGGATGCTCTGGCTAAAACCAAGCGTGAACGTCGCGGTCGTGGCGTTGCTCGTGGTCGCGCTAGGGGCAAAAGCGGTTACCGTTGGCGCGTAGTTGTAGGTGATTACTACCTGACCATTGCCGGCGCGCACGCCCTGGGAGTGCGAGATTGTCGACGTGTTTGCGATGCTGGCATAGGAAGAACCTCCGCCGCCTCCGCCACCGTCGAGCCCAGAAGGAATTCCGTCACCACCGCCACCACCGCCACCGAAGTAACCTCCACCTCCGCCTCCGCCTCCGGCGGTCGAACCGTTTCCGCCCGCTCCGCCGTTAGCCGAGGTGCCGGCTGCACCATTGCTAGCCGAGTAACCGGCACCGCCGGAGCCACCCGCGAGTTGAGTAGCGCCACCTCCTGGGCTTCCTTGCCCGGCCGAACCTGCACCAGCGATGGTTGAACCGCCGGCTCCGCCGGTGCCGCCGACCCAGCCTCCGGTTCCGCCGCCACCACCAGCTATCACTAGTCGATCGATGGTGAGCGTTGAGCTGCGAAGGTCGCTTGCGCCTCCGCCCGAACCTTCGTCTCCGTGGCCGGTGCCGCCTGCGCCGCCGCCGTTGAAGCCGCCGGTTAGGCCTGAACCGGTTTTACCCTGACCGCCAACGTAAACGTAGAGGCTGGTTGGAATTGTGGTGAACTGCCCCGAGATTTTGCCGCCGAGGCCACCCGAACGACCACCTTGGGCACCGTAAACGTCAAACCACATGGTGCGCACGTTCGCTGGAATGCTCCACAGGTAGTAGTCGCCGGTGTATTCGAAAGTCATGGTGCAAGAACCGTTGCTGCACGCTGGGGTTGGGTTGACGCTCACGGCTTGAGCGGGCGAGGCCACCAAGGCTGCCGAAATGGTGGCGATAGATGCGAATGCTGCGAAGATGCCTCGCAGGCGAAATGTTGGTTTGCGATGTTTCATGCAGGAAATGTAAAACTCCCGCCAAATTGTTGACGGGAGTTTTCCACAGGCCTTTCGGCCTAGAGCTTATTCACAGATCTTCTGCAGGCACTATCCAAGACGAGCGCGTAGGTTCTCGGCAAGGGTTGCCATGAACTCATCGGTGCTCTGGTAAGCCTGACCGTTGCCAACCAAAAGCGCGAGGTCTTTGGTCATGTGACCCGACTCGACGGTCTTGATGATTACGTCTTCGAGAGTTTCGGCAAAGCGAGCAACCTCTGGGGTTCCGTCTAACTTGGCGCGGTGCATGAGCGCGCGAGTCCAGGCGTAAATCGAAGCGATCGGGTTGGTCGAGGTCTTCTTGCCTGCCTGCCAGTCGCGGTAGTGGCGGGTAACGGTGCCGTGAGCAGCCTCGGCGAGCGCAGTTGCGCCATCTGGGGTGGTCAAAACCGAGGTCATAAGACCGAGCGAACCAAAGCCCTGAGCCACGGTGTCAGACTGCACGTCGCCGTCGTAGTTCTTACAAGCCCAGACGTAGCCACCCTCCCACTTGAGCGCGGCGGCAACCATGTCGTCGATTAGACGGTGCTCGTAGGTAAGCCCGGCAGCCTTGAACTTGTCGGCGTATTCGGCGTCAAAAACCTCTTGGAAGGCATCCTTGAAGGCACCGTCGTAAGCCTTGAGAATCGTGTTCTTGGTCGAAAGGTAGACCGGAAAATTGCGGGCCAGACCGTAGTTGAACGAGGCACGTGCAAAGTCACGGATGCTGTCCATGTAGTTGTACATACCCATCGCGACACCGCCGTGCTCCGGGTAATCGGCCACGGTCATGGTAACTGGCTCGCCCTCTTCTGGGGTCCAGGTCATGGTGACGCGGCCCTTGCCAGGCACCTTGAAGTCGGTTGCCTTGTACTGGTCGCCGTGTGCGTGACGGCCGATGACAATCGGCTTGGTCCAACCTGGCACGAGGCGAGGAACGTTAGAGATGATGATCGGTTCGCGGAACACAACGCCATCGAGGATGTTTCGAATGGTGCCGTTTGGCGACTTCCACATCTTCTTCAAACCAAACTCGGTTACGCGAGCCTCGTCTGGGGTAATCGTGGCGCACTTGACGCCAACGCCGTGCTTCTTGATGGCGTGGGCAGCATCGATGGTTACTTGGTCGTCAGTTGCATCGCGGTGCTCAATCGAAAGGTCGTAGTACTCAAGGTCAACCTCAAGAAAAGGCAGAATGAGCGAGTCTTTGATGTTCTGCCAGATGATTCGAGTCATTTCGTCGCCGTCGAGCTCGACAACCTTGCCAACAACCTTGATTTTCGACACTTTGGTATCCATTCGTTACTAGGAATTGGGTGGGAACGCCACCTGCGCCTTAAGCCTATCGGTTCTAAACACCTAGACTTTTGGTTATGACACTCAGCCACCTTCGCCGTATTTTTGCCACCGTTGCAGCCGTTGCACTTCTAGTAACCGGAGCATCGATCAGCCCGGCCAATGCAGGCACTGCGGTGACTCCCGCGCCTAACAAGGTGGTCAACGAGAGCACCGTCGGAATTCAAATGTTCATGTATCCGTGGACTTTCATTGGCAACGAGTGCACCAAGGTTCTTGGCCCCTCGGGTGTCGACTGGGTGCAAATCTCGCCTCCGCAGGAGAGCATCCGTGGCGAGCAGTGGTGGGTTCACTACCAGCCAGTTAGCTACAAGTTAGATTCCAGCCTCGGCAGCCGCGCAGAGTTTGCCGCCATGGTTTCGGCTTGTAACAAGGCCGGCGTCATGATCATCGCCGACGCGGTAATCAACCACATGGCCAACTCAAACGGCATTGGTTTTGCTGGCACAGAATTTTCGAAGTACGACTACCCCGGCCTTTTTGGCGAAAACGACTTTCACGGCACCATGTCGATTGACGAACCTCGCTACTGCGACAGCAACATTCAGAATTACGACGACACCTGGGAAACCACTTCGTGCATGCTCGGCGGGCTACCCGACCTAGCCACCGAAAAGGAATCGGTTCGAACCAAGATTGCCGCTTACCTAAACGACATGATTAGCCTCGGCGTTGCCGGTTTTCGCGTGGATGCAGCGAAGCACATTGGTGCGGTAGACCTCAAGGCAATCGTTGACAAGCTCACTCCGGTAAACGGACGCCAGCCAATCATCATGTCTGAGGTAATCGGCAGTGGAGGCACCAACGTGCCGTTTACCGAGTTCGGTTATGCCTGGGCTTGGGACATGCCTAACATGCTCCAAAGTTCTCTGCAGCAACAGGGCCTGAGAATGGGCACAAACGACTCTTGGACCATCGGCTTCAATGGCAGCGCCAAGACCATCACGATGGTCGGTAACCACGACACCGAACACCACGGCCCAACTTCGATTGCCTACTGGGAAGGCAAGAAGTTTCAGTTAGCGCACATCTTTATGTTGGCCACCAAGTTTGGTATTCCGGAGCTATACACGGGCTACTCGTTTGCCGATGAAAACAACGGCCCTAACCTCGACCCAAACACCGGCAAGGTTATGACCGCCAAGTGCCCGAAGGTAACCAACAAGCCGAGCACCATTCTGACCGATGGGGTTTACACCTGCGTTGAGCGCTGGAGCGCCATCCAAGGCATGATTGCCTGGCGCGATGCAGCTGGCACCAACAAACAGACTCGCAGTTATTACACGAAGTACGCGGTGGGAAAGATCTTGCAGTTCAACCGCGGCAGCAACTTTATTGCTCTGAACCCAACCGGGGTCAGTCAGAAGGCAACCATTAAGACTTTCTTGCCAGCTGGGAGCTACTGCGACGTAATCAGCGGCGGTAAGGCGGCCAAGAAGACATCAAAGACGTGTGTGGGCACCAAGGTTGTTGTCGACAAACTCGGCAAGATTGTGGTTACCGTGCCGGCTTACGGCGCAATCGCGTTCGGTGCCTTCTCTAAGCTCAAATAGCGTTACTCGCCCACTACATGACTTGAGCTAGGGCTAGTGCTATTTCTGGCTGAGCCTTGGGCCTGGTGCTAGACCAGGCTGTCGCGCCACGCCTTGTGCATCTTCGAGAACTTACCGGTACCGGCGATTAGCTTGGCTGGTGAGTCATCCTCGATGATTCGACCGTTCTCCATAACCAAAACTCGATCGGCAATCGACACTGTCGAAAGTCGGTGAGCGATGATGATCGCGGTGCGGTCGGCAAGCAGAGTCTTTAGACCGTGCTGCACCAAACGCTCGCTCGGAATATCGAGCGAAGCAGTTGCCTCGTCGAGAATGAGCACCGCCGGGTCGGCGATAAATGCACGAGCAAACGAAATGAGCTGACGTTGGCCAGCGCTTACGCGACCACCGCGTTTGTTTACATCGGTGTCGTAGCCATCGGGCAGCGCCTTGATGAAGTCGTGAGCACCAACCGCGCGTGCGGCACTTTCAATCTCTGCTGCACTTGCGCCTGGCTTGCCGAGCGCAATGTTGTCGGCAACCGAACCCGAGAACAGGTAGGCCTCCTGCGTAACCATTACCACTGCGCGGCGAAGGTTTTCGTCGGTGAGCAGCCGAAGGTCGTAGCCATCCAAGCGAACCTGACCATCGATTGGGTCGTAGAAGCGTGAAACGAGTTTGGCGAGAGTCGACTTGCCGGCACCCGTGGTTCCAACCAGCGCGATGGTCTGGCCGGCCGGAATGTCGAGGGTGAACTCGGGAAGAATCTCTTTGCCGTTCGAATAAGCGAATCTCACGTTGTCGAACTCGATGTGGCCCTTCGGAGCTTCGAGCACGGCAGGGTTGGTTGGGTCATCAACCGAAGGCTTTTCTTCTAGAACGCCAGAGATTTTTTCGAGACCAGAGTTGGCCGACTGAAACGAGTTGTAGAACATGGCCAACTGTTCCATCGGGTCGTAAAAGCTGCTCACGTAAAGAACACAGCCCAACAGTGCACCGATCTTGAGGTCGCCTTCGGCAACGCGCAAGCCGCCAACCAAAAGCACTACTGCCGCGGTGATTCGGCCGATGAGAATCAGACCCGGATCGAAAATACCGAACAGCTGAATAACCTTGGCGTTCACAGCTCTGTAGTCTTCAACCAGTTCGCCGTATTTAACTTCGTTGCTCTTCTCTTTTCGAAACGCCTTGACCGCGCGGATGCCAGTCATGGTTTCGACGAAGTGCACAATCACCTTGGCCGAAGCCACGCGAGTCTTGCGGTAGTTGAGCCTGGTTTGTTTCTGAAACCAACGAGTGAGTAAGAACAACGGCACAAACGAAACCAGCACGATGCCAAACGAGGTTGGGTCGAGCAGAATCAGGCCGATGGCGGTGAAAATCATGTAGAGCAGGCCGGCGATCATCTCGTTTCCACCCGAGTTAAGCAGTTCCATGATGGAGTCGAGGTCGTTTGTTTGGCGTGAGATTACTCTGCCCGAGGTGTAAGTCTCGTGAAATTCGACACTCAGCTTTTGGGTGTGAGCAAACAGGCGGGTGCGCAGGTTGAGCATGATGTCTTGGTTGATTCTCGCCGCAAAACGCACGAAGAACGAGATAAGCGCCGAAGAAGCGATAGCACCTAACAGGTAAGCGGTTACTGTAAACCACAGAGAATCGAAGCGACCCTTCATTGCCTCTGGTAGCGCTTCGTCGATGATCTTGGTGGCGATTAGCCAGGTTAGCGAAACGCGCAGCGCTTGGGCACCAACTACCAGCGCAAGGCTGACCCAGAGACGGTTGCGAACCGGTCGCACTACCGAACCAAGCAGGCGCATCGAGCGCGCTCGCACCGCCTTAGTTTCTTCTTTAGAGAGTTCGATTTTCTCTTCGTTTTGAACGCCGTGCATCGACATTATTTGACCTCAATCAGCTCGCCAGCTGCATCGAGGCTGCTGATCACAAAGCGGTAGTGTTCGTTGGTGGCTAGAAGTTCGGAGTGCTTACCGAAAGCGGTGATCTTGCCGTCTTGCATAAGTGCAACGCGGTCGGCGAGCTGCACGGTCGATGGGCGGTGGGCCACAATCAAAGCCGTGGTTGCCTTGAGCACAGTGCGAAGGGCGTCTTCGACCATTGCCTCGGTGTCGACATCCAAGGCTGAGAGCGGGTCGTCTAGCACCAGGATTGCGGGTTTGGCCGCTACCGCACGAGCCAGAGCCAAGCGCTGACGCTGGCCGCCCGAAAGGCTCAAACCTTCTTCGCCGATCTTGGTTTCGAGGCCATCGGGTAGGTCATAGGCAAACTGCGCCTGGGCTATGGCTAGAGCCTCATGCAGGTCTTCCTCGCTGGCATTTGGGTTACCAAGAAGCACGTTTTCACGGATACTCG
>JAHEAT010000026.1:2523-9521 GCA_024642605.1 Microbacteriaceae bacterium | reverse complement strand
CAGCGAGTGCGCGAAGTCTAGAGCGAGAGTAATCGGCCTGGTTGGTTCGACCAGGTTTAGATCGGCGCCAAGGCGGTCGCCCGAGCCAAAGGCGTGAACCTCAAGAAGCTGGATAACGCGCGCAATGGCGTTTGGCCCAACCACTGTGTCTACGCCGCGCTCAAAACGCTTCGAAGCCTCACTAGGTAGCTTGTGACGGCGAGCACTTCTAGCGATCGAGATCGGGTCGAAATGTGCTGCCTCAATTAGAACGTTGGTTGTAGTGGAAGACACTTCGGTGCTTTCGCCACCCATCACACCGGCAAGGCCGATTGCGCCCGATTCATCGGTTATTAGAAGGTCTTCAACGTGAAGCTTTCTCACCTGACCGTCGAGGGTTTTGAGCGTTTCACCAACCTTCGCGCGACGCACAGTGATTTGCCCCCTGAGTTTGTCAAGGTCATAGGCGTGAAGCGGCTGGCCGAGTTCGAGCATCACGTAGTTGGTGATGTCGACAATCAGTGAAATGGAACGCATACCCGCGAGCTTCAAACGGCTAACCATCCAAGGCGGCGTTGGTCGAGTTGCGTCGACGTTGAGAACGGCGCGAACGGTGAAGCGGTCGCATCCGAGTTTGCCCCGAATCGGAGCCTCGTCGTCGATAGCCACCTTGAAGCCTTCAACCTGCTCTGGGTGTGCGTGCCCGATTGGGTCGCGAAACAGAGTGTCGGTGGCGTGGCTGTACTCACGCGCGATTCCACGGATGCTGAAGCAGTAGCCGCGGTCTGGAGTTACGTTGACTTCGGCAGCCTGGTCGTCGAGGTGTAAAAGTTCAAGAGCGTCGGTGCCAACCTTTGGGTCGAGCCCCATGCTCTGCAACACCAGGATGCCGTCGTGGTTATCGTTGAGGCCAAGCTCTCGACCCGACGCCAGCATGCCATCTGAGGTGTGCCCGTAGGTGCTTCTGGCGGCAATGGCGAACCCACCAGGCAAAACCGCTCCTGGCAAACAGACCACAACTTTGTCGCCAACTGCAAAGTTTGAAGCGCCACAGACGATGCCTCGAACATCGTCACCGCCATCGGCAGCTGGCTTGCCCTCGGTGGCCACGCGAACCTGGCACCAGCGAATGGTCTTTCCATTGCTCTGAGGTTCTGGAGTGAACTCGAGAACTTCACCCACAACCAAAGGCCCGGTGACGTCGAAACTGTGAATGCCCTCTTCTTCCAAACCGACCTTGACCAGTTCGGCCATGACGGTTTCGGGTGTTGAGTGCGGGCGAAGGGTTGCCGATTCGGCCAACCAAGACATTGGAACGCGCATTAGAGCACCACTCCGAACTGCTTAGAGAAGCGAACATCGGCCTCGACCATGTCGTGCATGTCGAGCACTCCATTTCGGAACATAAGGGTTCTCTCGATACCCATGCCGAAGGCAAAACCTTGGTACTGCTCAGGGTCGATGCCGGCGGCTTTCAAAACGTTCGGGTTCACCATTCCGCAGCCACCCCATTCAACCCAGCGAGCACCGCCCTTGGCACCGGGATGCCAGACATCAAGCTCTGCAGATGGCTCGGTAAACGGAAAGAAAGATGGGCGAAGACGTATTTGCGCATCTGGACCAAACATTAGGCGCGCAAAGTGCTCGAGGGTGCCGCGCAGGTCAGCCATGGTGAGCCCCTTGTCGATGGCTAGGCCCTCGACTTGGTGGAATACCGGCGTGTGAGTGGCGTCGAGCTCGTCGGTGCGAAAAACCCGCCCGGGGCAAAGAACATAAACCGGCAGTTCGCGCTCGAGAAGAGAACGAACCTGAACCGGCGAGGTGTGAGTGCGAAGAACCAGGTGCGACTCAATGGGGTCGACGAAGAATGTGTCTTGCATTGCACGTGCAGGGTGATCGGCGTCAAAGTTCAAAGCATCGAAGTTGAACCATTCGCTTTCGAGCTCCGGGCCTTCGGCGATTTCCCAACCCATGCCGATGAAGATGTCGCTGATTTGATCTTGCAACAGGCTGAGTGGGTGACGTGCGCCAATTCGAGCGGGGCTGACCGCTGCGGTAACGTCGACAAATTCTTTTGCCAGCTGATTGCGCTCTTCGATGGCCTGCAGTTCTTGCTCGCGCGCAGAGAAGGCTGCATTTAGAGCAGATCTCGACTGACCGATAAGGGCTCCGGCAGCGGCCTTCTGTTCGTTCGGTAAGGCTTTGAGTGTTGCGTTGAGCTTTGAAATTGCAGACTGCTCGCCAATTACCGTTGCTTTGATTGCGCGAAGGGCTGCCAAATCGGAGGCCGCCGAGATCGACGCAAGAGCTTCTGAAACGATTGCTTCAACCGTTTCTGAATTGATTACAGAAGTGTCAGACATAGGGTTTTAGCCTACCAACTAGCGGTTCTGAGCGAAGGCAGTGGCGTACAGGCAAATACTTGCCGCGGTTGCCAGATTCAAGCTCTCGGCTGCACCGTAAATCGGCACCGCAACTTCGAGATCAACTGCTTTCAGAATTTCCGGCTCAAAACCCCAGGCTTCGTTGCCGAAAACCCAAAGGGTTGGCTTGGCAAGTTGTTCTTGGGTTAGATCCGGCAAAGAAACACCGCCGCCGTTGGCCGCCAACACCTGGAATCCGGCAGCCTTCGCCAGTGCGATGGTTTCAAGGATGTCGGAGCCGGTGACTACTGGGAGGTGAAATAGCGAACCCGTGGTTGAACGAACGACCTTTGGGTTGTAGACATCCACGCTGTTGTCGCTAAAAATAACCGCATCAGAACCGGCGGCATCGGCGGCACGCAAAACGGTGCCGGCATTGCCAGGGTCACGAATGTTGGCAAGTAAAGCTAAAAGCGTGGGTTGACCTTCGAGCACTGCGTCGAATGAAACGTCTACCTGCTGGCACACGGCCACCACACCTTGAGGAGTTTGGGTGTCGGCCAATGCCTTGAGCACCTGCTCGGTGACCAGGGTCACTTCTAGGCGCGCTGAAGCGGCACGAGCAAAAACCTCAGGCTGTGACGAAACGAGCGCCTCGGTTGCGTAAATCTCTTGAATAAGTTTTGGTCGGTTCAGCGCTTCTTTCAGGCCTTGAAGGCCCTCAAGCAGAAAGAGCCCGGTCTCAGACCGGGCATCTTTCTTATTGAGCTTTACGACCCCGCGAATACGATTCGCTTTGGGATCATCGAGCATGAACTAGGCCTTTGGGGCCGAGGTGTCTGCAGGAAGTGCTGCCTTTGCGGTAGCAACGAGGCTTGCAAAAGTGTTTGGCTCGTTTACTGCCAACTCGGCGAGAATACGACGGTCAACTTCAACGCCAGCCAAGTTCAAACCCTGGATGAAGCGGTTGTAGGTGATGCCGTTAGCGCGAGCTGCAGCGTTGATGCGCTGGATCCAGAGGCGACGGAAGTCACCCTTGCGAGCACGACGGTCGTTGTATGCGTAGACCAACGAGTGCAGCATCTGCTGCTTGGCCATACGGTACAAACGTGAACGCTGGCCGCGGTATCCGCTGGCGCGCTCTAGAACTGTGCGGCGCTTCTTGTGCGAGTTAACCGCGTTTTTTACTCTTGCCATTTTTTACTCCTAAAGTCTTTCTTTACTTACCGAGCTGGGTCTTGATGGTCTTGAAGTCGGCAGCCGAGACAACCTGGTCTTGGTTCAGGCGACGGGTGCGACGGCTCGACTTGTGCTCGAGGTTGTGGCGCATGTTGATCTGCTGCTTCATCAACTTGCCGCTACCGGTGAAGCGGAAACGCTTCTTAGCGCCAGAGTGGGTCTTCTGCTTTGGCATTACTTTCTCCTTCTATTCGGCAGCTTGCGCTGCCTCTTTCGCCTCGACGGGTGGTGCTACTGATGGTTCCTCAACCGATGCTGCTGCCGATGCTGCCTTGTCGGCGGCTCGCTTTGCATCTGCCTTGGCGTCAGCCTTGTTTCTTAGTGGTCCGATAACCATGACCATGTTTCGGCCATCAATCGACGGAGTCGATTCGATCGAACCAAATTCGGTCACTTCTTCGGCAAGCTTTTGCAGCAGCTTCATACCCATCTCTGGGCGAGACTGCTCGCGACCGCGGAAAACCACGATCACCTTGACCTTGTCGCCGGCCTTCAAGAAGCGTTCGATTTGTCCGCGCTTGGTGCCGTAGTCGTGGGAGTCAATCTTTAGACCGAAACGTACCGTCTTCAGAACCGTGTTCACCTGGTTTTTGCGAGCTTCGCGAACCTTCTGGGCTGCTTCGTACTTGAATTTTCCGAAGTCCATAATTTTCGCTACCGGCGGTTTAGAGTTCGGTGCAACTTCAACGAGGTCAAGATCTTGCTCCTGAGCCATGCGTAGTGCATCTTCGATTCTTACAACGCCGATTTGCTCTCCAGCTGGTCCGACGAGTCGAACCTCTGGCACGCGAATGCGGTCATTAATACGTGGGTCGCTGATTGTTGCTCCTTTGACGTGACAATTGGCCACGCAACAGGGAAAACCCTAGAGCGTACAGAAACGAAAGTTTCCAAAGCTTTACCCGGCCATCTGTTGAAGCGATGAACGCGGGTGGGAAATGAATCCACTTCTGACCGAGTTGACCTCGGAGCCATGGGCTAGCCTAGCAGATAGAAACCAAAAGGAGAAGCCCCAAGTTGTCGAATCAAAACGAAGCGCCAAAGTTTGCCGACGTCGAAGGTCAGATTCGAGATATTGCCGAGGTGCCGGCGGTTGAAGTAATCAATACCACGGCAGTACACCTGATGAGCGCTGCAGCAGTTCAGGTTGGGCTCGGCGAAGATGGCCACCCCGCCGACCTCGATGAAGCTCGAAAACTAATCACTGCTCTGGCCGGCTTGGTTGTGGCTGCGGCCCCTGAGATTGGCGACCATCACGCTCGCCCTTTGCGCGATGGCGTGAGGGCTTTGCAGTTGGCGTTTCGCGAGGCATCCGTGATTAAAGACGCCCCTGGCGCTGGCCCAGGCGAAAAGTACACCGGCCCGGTTAACTAACTAAGTTTGACCCTCAACGAATCTACGTATTCGGCGATGTCGCTACTTTCGGCGAGCGCTTTAGCTAACCCCTGAAGAACTCGATCGAGTTCGTCACGCTGCAGGTTGGCCACCAAGTGAAGTTCAAGTTGCACTTCGGCAGCTGCCAAAATCGACTGCGGGTCTAGATCGATTAGGTCGAATGCGAGAATCTCAGGTGAACCGGAGGTCGCAGCAGCGAAAGCGGCTTTTACGCGTTCGTCTTTGACTGGATGCACCCATGGCAACCCCTGGGCAACGGCGGCAATTGCTGGTCGGCGAAAAACGAACTCGGTTTGGCTACCCGCGTCAAGAATTATTCGGGTGTTGCCCTCTTGCGCGGCTGCGAGCGCAGCCTTCACGGCATCGACCGGCACGGGTCGTGCATCGGCATTCCAAATCTTCATCGATTCGACCGAAGAAAACACCGGGAGGCCGTTTTGCCGGTCGGGAGTTTCGACGGTGACGATTGAAAGTTCAGCACTCTTATCGATCACCTGCCCGTGTTGACCCATCTCCGACTCCCCCAGCTTGGCCAGTAGCGGCACAAGTAGTCGAGCCGAACGAAAAGCGTCGACTACTGCTTCTACCGAACCGGTCTTCGAACGAAGCGATTCGATAGCCGAGATGAGTGCGGCGTCGGCCGAGCCATTGTCGTTTGCGAAGTTGTTGGGTTCAAAAGCTCGGCCATCCCAAGGAACCCCGGCAGAATCGGCTAACGGATTTTGGTTATACAGGTGGTCGTGGTCGCCCATAATGTTCTACCTACCGACGATTAGCAATTTGCAGAGCCTGCTGGAGCGTGAACTTGCCGGCATAGAGCGACTTGCCGAGAATCGCGCCTTCAAGCCCTAGGCCAACAAGATCGCGAAGATCGGTGATGTCTTGGAGCGAAGAAATTCCGCCGGACGCCACCACAGGTTTTTCGGTTCGAGCCATAACCTCTTTGAGCAGTTCGAGGTTTGGGCCTTTCAACGTGCCATCCTTGGTGACGTCTGTGACAACGTAACGTGCACAGCCGTCGTTTTCGAGTCGAGCGAGCACCTCGTACAGGTCGCCGCCCTCCTGGGTCCATCCCCGTGCGGCCAAGGTGGTGCCGCGAACATCGAGACCAACTGCAACGGCGTCGCCGAAACGGGCTATCACCCGGCTGGTCCATTCTGGTTTTTCGAGTGCGGCAGTGCCTAGGTTTACTCGGGTAGCTCCCGCCTCGAGTGCTGCCTCCAACGATGCATCGTCGCGAATGCCACCCGACAGCTCGATCTTCACCGAGGTGGCTGCGTTTACAACTTCACGAATGATTGCTCGGTTCTCGCCACGACCGAAGGCCGCATCGAGATCAACCAGGTGAATCCACTCAGCACCCGCGTTAATCCACTGCATGGCAGCTTCAATCGGGTCGCCGTAATCGGTTTCGCTTCCGGCTTCACCCTGCGTGAGGCGCACTGCCTTGCCGTCGGCAACATCCACAGCCGGTAGCAGCTCTAGGTAGTCAAACATTTGTTTCCTTTGATTCTTATTTGAGGCTATTGACCCAGTTGGTTAGCAAACGGATGCCCGCTTTGCCCGACTTTTCTGGATGAAACTGAGTGGCCGAAAGTGGGCCTACTTCGCAGGCTGCAACAAACGGTGAACCGTATTCAGCCCAAGTCACCTTTGGCGGAATGAACGCTCCCATTGCTTCAAGCTGCCAGTTACGAACACCGTAGGAGTGCACGAAGTAGAACCGCTCGTTTTCGACCCCGTCGAAGAGGATTGAGCCCGGTGCTGCCGTTACCGTATTCCAGCCGATGTGAGGAAGCTGCGGGGCATCCAAGGGTTCAACTTCGCCTGGAAGCTGGCCGAGACCTGCAGTTTCTACGCCGTGCTCAAAACCCGCATCAAAAAGCACCTGGAGTCCGACGCAGATACCAAGAACTTTCTTTCCAGCAGCGAGGCGCTGATCGATGAGTTTTGCCCCGCCGATTGCATTGAGCTGTTGCATCACCGCCGCAAATGCGCCGACACCCGGAACCACCAAACCGT
>JAHEAT010000026.1:0-2513 GCA_024642605.1 Microbacteriaceae bacterium | reverse complement strand
ATCGCTGGTGAGTTCGACATCTGCTCCGGCAGCGATGAGTGCTTTTACCGCCGAGTGCACATTGCCACTGCCGTAGTCAAGAACGACTACGTGAGGTTTGCTCACAGAGCACCCTTGGTTGAGGGAACTCCCTCAACGCGGGCATCGGCTTCGACGGCTTTGCGGAATGCTCGAGCAAAGGCCTTGAATTCGGTTTCGGCGATGTGGTGCGGATCGCGTCCGTCAAGCACATTGATGTGCACGGTGAGGCCACCGTTTAGCGAAATGGCTTCGAAAACGTGACGAACTAGCGAACCAGTGAAGTGGCCTCCGATTAGGTGAAACTCGAATCCGGTTGGCTCGCCGGTGTGCACTAGGTAAGGGCGACCCGAAACATCGACTACTGCGCGAACTAGAGCGTCGTCGAGCGGCACGGTGGCGTCGCCGTAGCGCGAAATACCCGACTTATCGCCTAGTGCCTGCTTGATGGCCTGGCCAAGAACGATGGCGGTGTCTTCTACGGTGTGGTGAACATCGATGTGAATGTCGCCGGTTGCCTTGATGTTTAGGTCTACCAGCGAGTGCTTAGCGAAAGCGGTGAGCAGGTGGTCGAAAAATGGCACGGATGTGTCTATCGACGACTTGCCGGTTCCATCTAGATTGATGGTCAAGTCGATTGAAGACTCGGAAGTTTTGCGCTGAAGCGAAACTGACCTGCTCATGGAATTACCTTTCGCAAAAAAGCGACATTGGGGATGCCAACAAGTCTAGTTGCGAATGACTTGCTGTAGGGCATGCAAAAAGGCGGTCGTCTCGGCTTCGGTGCCGGCGGTTACCCTCAGGGTGCCCTCGATGCCGACATTTCTTACCAGCACTCCCTGGTCGAGAAGTTTTTGCCAAACCTCGGCAGGATCATCGAGTCCTCCGAAGAGCACAAAGTTTGAATCGCTGCGGTAGGGGTCGAGGCCCATTTGCGCGAGCTCGACCACCAAGCGGTCTCGTTGCTGGCGAATATCATCGACCGCCGCCAGCATTACTTTGGAGTGGTCAAGTGCAGCTTCGGCGGCAGCCTGAGTGAAAGCGCTTAGGTGATACGGCAAGCGAACCAAGCGCAGCGCGTCGACCACCGCAGCGTCGGAGGCAAGGTAGCCAACTCGCGCCCCCGCGAAGGCAAACGCCTTTGACATAGTTCTTGAGACGAGCAAGCGCGGACGCCCTTCAAGAAGGGTGATTGCGCTCTCAGCGCCATCGGCGGCAAATTCGGCATAGGCCTCGTCGACCACAACAATTCCATCGGTCGAGGCGTAGACGGCTTCGATGACATCGAGTGAAAGCGGTGTTCCGGTTGGATTGTTTGGCGAACAGAGCAAGACGATGTTGGGTTGCTGCTGTTTGATCTGCTCGGCAGCTTGCTCGGCGGTTAGCTCGAACCTAGCGTTTCTGCTTGCTGAGATGTACTGGGTATCGGTGCCTTGAGCAATGATCGAGTACATCGAGTAGGTCGGCTCGAACCCGAGCGCTTTTCGGCCGGGGCCACCGAAAGCCTGAAAGATTTGCTGTATGACTTCGTTTGATCCGTTGGCTGCCCATATTTGCTCGGCGGCTAACCCGTGACCCAAATAGCGGGCTAGTGCCTCGCGGAGTTTGATGAATTCGCGATCGGGGTAGCGATTAATTTCAGAAACGGCTTGGGCTACCCGAGCGACGATGTCAGCTTTGACATCTTCTGGAATCGGGTGCGTGTTTTCGTTGACGTTCAGCGCAACCGGCACGTGAAGCTGAGGCGCGCCGTACGGTTGGCGACCTTTGAGCGAATCACGGAGTGGAAGATCTGAAAGATTGGTCACCCGATAAGAGTATCGGGTGCAGGCTAGTGCGCTGGTAGTGCGATGCGCTGCCCGGGCTGTAGCTGGTTGTCTTGAAGAGCGTTCAGGTTGACCAGTTCGGCGATCCACTCTCTAGTGTCGATGTTGGCTGCATACTTCTCGGCCACGCTCCACAGGGTGTCGCCGGCGTGCACGGTGACGTAGGTGAATGAAGAGTTCGTGGCCTCGCTCGACGCCTGAGCCTGACCCTGCGAAGCGAAGATCGAAAAACCACCTGCCAGCGCGAGCGCGAGAGCCAAGCCCACGATGGCGCGACGACGACGGTAGACCGGCGACGAATCTACAACGACCCTTGAGGCGACGCGCTGGGTTGGGCGCACTGGGCGCTTACTCGTTGACTGGATCATGGGGTGCTCCTTCACTTCTTTCGAAAATCTGTTTCGAACACTTGTTCGATAAATACAAGATAAACGCACCCTCCGACATCGTGTCAAGTGTTTTTAGCAAATTTGTTCGAAAATGTTCTTGAAAACCCGTAACCTATCGAATACAGTTTCGATAGACCCCTTATCGGTGGCACAAGCCGCCGCCGAGGGTTGAACGAGAGGCATTGCTCATGAACGACTCAAACAACGGTGCAAAGACGCAGGGCGCTAAGCACCTCAGCGAGATTCAAGAGAAGATCGTCGAGGCTATCGTCAGCTATCG
>JAHEAT010000025.1 GCA_024642605.1 Microbacteriaceae bacterium | reverse complement strand
CGTCGATGAGGTCGTTACCTTCACGGGTACGCTCACCAACACCAGCAAACACCGAAACACCATCGTGGTCTTCAGCTACGCGGTAGATCATTTCCTGAATCAAAACGGTCTTACCAACACCGGCACCACCGAAAAGACCGATCTTGCCACCGAGCACGTATGGGGTTAGCAAGTCGATGACCTTGATACCGGTCTCGAACATCTGGGTCTTCGACTCAAGTTGGTCGAATGATGGAGGCTGGCGGTGGATTGGCCAAGTTTCCTTGATCTCAACTTTTTCGCCTGGCTTACCGTTGAGGATCTCGCCAACAACGTTGAAGACCTTGCCCTTGGTGACATCGCCAACTGGCACCGAGATTGGTGCTCCGGTGTCGGTGACGGTGCCGCCACGAACCAAACCATCGGTTGGCTTCAGCGCGATGGCGCGAACGAGGTCGTCGCCAAGGTGCTGAGCAACCTCGAGGGTTAGGGTGGTCTTCTCACCGTTTAGGTCGATGACAGTGGTCAGAGCGTTGTAGATTCCTGGGATGGCATCGTGCGGAAACTCGATGTCAACCACAGGACCGGTGACGCGAGCGATACGCCCGATTGCGCCTGCGGCTTCTGCCTTCTTCTTGGTGGCCATGTCTCTTTCTTTCTCTTAGTCCTCGTCGCTGGTTGCGAGCGCGTCTGCTCCACCAACGATTTCGGAAATCTGTTGCGTAATTTCTGACTGACGAGCCGCGTTGCTAAGACGGGTGTAGTTCTTGATTAGTTTGTCTGCGTTGTCGGTGGCCGACTTCATGGCCTTCTGACGTGCAGCGTGCTCGGATGCTGCGCTTTGAAGCATTGCGTTGTAGATTCGGCTCTCGATGTAAACCGGTAGCAGAGCGTCGAGCACCTTGGTTACATCTGGTTCGAATTCGTAAAGCGGGAAGACTTCATTGCTGGCCGGAGCTTCTTCACCTTCAACGATTTCAAGCGGAAGAAGTCGAACAACTTCCGGGACCTGAGCGATCATCGAAAGAAAACGGTTGTAGACCAAGTGAATCTCGTCTACTCCACCTTCGCTGGCTTCGGTATTGAACGCGGCAACTACGGCGTCGGCGACTTCCTTGGCAGTGTCGAACTGCGGAAGGTCGGTGCCACCAATCCAGTTGCGCACAGCAGTGCGACGACGGAAGCTGAAGTTGCCCACGGCTTTACGTCCAACCAGGTAGTAGACGACATCCTTGCCCTGCTCTTTGAGAAGCGCGGTCAGCTGGTCTGCTTCTTTGAGAACGTTCGACGAGAATGCTCCGGCCAAACCACGGTCACTTGTGAAAATTACGACCGCGGCACGTTCGATTTTCTCTGGGGTCGTGGTTAGCGGGTGAGCAACCGTTGAATAGGTGGCTACAGCCGAAACGGCACGGGTCACTGCGCGTGAGTATGGTGCTGAAGCAGCAACACGCTGCTGAGCCTTCGCAATACGCGAGGCCGAAATCAACTCCATGGCGCGAGTGATCTTCTTGGTCGTCTGGGCAGACTTAATTTTCTGCCTATAGACCCGAAGTTGCGCTCCCATGTCTTACCTTTCCCGATCGATTCGCAGTTACTTGCGCTTCTGCTTGACGATCTTCTCCTGCTTGACTTCAGCCTCTTCTAGAGGTACTGCCGAAGCGGTCGAAGCTAGCGGTGCGCCTGCCTTCGTAGCGAAGGTTCGCTTGAACTTAGCCAGAGCCTTCTCGAGCTCGGCGACGGTGTCGTCTTTGAGCTCGTTGGTCTCACGAATAACGTCTAGCACCTTGGTGTTGCGACGCAGGTAGTCGAGCAGTTCAGATTCGAAGCGCAGGATGTCTTCGACAGGAACCTCATCGAGCTTGCCGGTGGTACCTGCCCAGATCGAAACGGTCTGGTCTTCGACAGGGAACGGTGAGTACTGTGGCTGCTTTAGAAGCTCCATTAGGCGTGCACCGCGGGCTAGCTGCTGGCGCGAGGCTGCATCTAGGTCGCTGGCGAACATTGCGAAAGCCTCGAGCGAACGGTACTGAGCAAGTTCAAGCTTCAGGGTTCCTGAAACCTTCTTTATGCCCTTGACCTGAGCCGCACCACCAACACGTGAAACCGAGATACCCACGTCGATAGCTGGGCGCTGGTTCGAGTTGAAGAGGTCTGACTGCAAGAAGATCTGACCGTCGGTGATCGAGATCACGTTGGTTGGAATGTATGCAGAAACGTCGTTTGCCTTGGTTTCGATGATTGGTAGACCAGTCATCGAACCGCCACCTAGCTCGTCGTTTAGCTTGGCGCAACGCTCAAGTAGGCGGGAGTGTAGATAGAAGACGTCGCCCGGGTAAGCCTCGCGGCCTGGTGGACGGCGAAGCAGTAGCGACACTGCACGGTAGGCTTCGGCCTGCTTTGACAGGTCATCGAAAATGATGAGTACGTGCTTGCCGGCGTACATCCAGTGCTGGCCAATGGCCGAACCGGTGTAAGGAGCAAGGTACTTGAAGCCTGCTGGGTCTGATGCAGGAGAAGCCACGATGGTGGTGTACTCCATAGCACCGGCCTCTTCTAGAGCGCCCTTTACTGCTGCAATGGTCGAACCCTTTTGTCCGATTGCAACGTAGATGCAGCGAACCTGCTTCTTTGGGTCTCCAGAAGCCCAGTTGGCCTTCTGGTTAATGATGGTGTCGACGGCGATTGCAGTCTTACCAGTCTGGCGGTCACCAATAATCAGCTGACGCTGGCCGCGACCAACAGGAATCATGGCGTCGATAGCCTTGATACCGGTCTGAAGTGGCTCGTGAACCGACTTACGAGCCATAACGCCCGGAGCCTGAAGCTCGAGTGCACGACGTGCGTCGGCCTTGATCTCGCCCTGACCGTCGATCGGGTTACCCAGTGGGTCAACCACACGACCGAGGAAGTTGTCGCCAACCGGAACCGAAAGAACTTCACCGGTGCGGTGAACTTCCATACCTTCTTCGATACCTTCGAAGTTTCCGAGAACGACGGCACCGATTTCGCGCTCATCGAGGTTTAGAGCAAGACCAAGGGTGCCATCGGCAAACTTGAGCAGCTCGTTGGCCATTGCGCTAGGCAGGCCTTCGATGTGGGCGATACCGTCACCGGCGTCGATAACGTGGCCTACCTCGGTGCGCGAGGCCTTGGCTGGCTCATAAGACTTTACGAAGTCTTTGAGCGCGTCACGAATCTCGTTCGGGCTGATTTTTAGATCTGCCATCTCGTTCCTCTATCTTCTGGGCCGAAACCCGGTTGGTCTTTAGTTCGCCTAGGCGAGCTGCAACTTTGCTTGGTTTAGACGGTTAGCAACGCTTCCGTCGATGATTTCTCCCGAGACCTGAACCTTAACACCACCGAGGATGCTTGGGTCGATCTCGACATTTAGGTTTAGTGCCTGTCCGTAGTTCTTCGACAGGGTTGCCTCAAGTCGCTTCAACTGTGTTGCAGATAGCGGCTGGGCAACGGTTACGGTGGCGACGACTCGATTGGCAACCTCAGAAACCTGCTTGCCGAAGTGCTCAAGAACGGTGCTCACCTTGTGGTGGCGCGAACCAACCACGGCAAAGCGAACCAGCAGCGATGCATCCGCGCTTAGTTTGCCTTTGAATAAGCCAGCAACAAGTGCAACCTTTGAATCGAGCGACGCTTGTCTCGAAGACAATGCGGCTTGAAGCTCGCGGTCGCTGTCGACCACCTGACGGGATGCGAAAAGCTCGTTCTCCAGTTTGTCTAAGGTTCCGGCCTTCGAGGCAATCGAAGCCACGACGTAAACGCCGATTTGTTCGAAAGCCGAAGCCAGGTCGGAACCCTTAGACCAACGGAGTCCAGAAAGCGTGTTTGCAAAAGCCACAGCATCTTTAGAAACACTCTTGCCGAAAACGGCCTCAAGTGCTCCAAGCTTTGACTTGGCCTCTCCCGAAGGGTCGGAGAGTAGGTTTCGCAACTGAATCGACGAAGCAACTGCTGCACCAACGGTGAACAGCTCTTCGGCGAAACGAATGTCTGCCTTCTTTAGAAGCGGAGCAACCGCTTCCTTGGCGGCAGCCAACGCCTGTCTGGTTGAACTAGCCATTACTTACCCTTGCTTGCCTTGTCGTTGGTTTCAAGTTCAGCCAAGAACGAGTCGACCACGCCGGTGGCAACTTTGTCGCTCTTTAGGCTTGCGCCAACTACCTGAGATGCGAGTTCGATTGCGAGATTTCCAACCTCAGCACGAAGCGAGATGAGAGCGGCTTGGCGCTCTGCCTCGATCTGAGCCTTAGCGGTTGCGGTAATGCGCGCAGCCTCCTGGTTGGCGTGCTCTTTTAGCTCAGCAAGGATGGCGACACCCTCAACCCGAGCCTGTTCACGAACTTCGGCTGCTTCGGCGCGAGAGTTCTCTTGCGCCTTTGCAATCTCAGCGGTTTTCTCGGCTACTTCGGCCTGAGCTCGTTCGGCTGCTGCCAGACGACCCTCGATGGCTTCGGTGCGGTCATCCAGGGTCTTTTTGAACCCAGGAAGAACCTTTACCCAGAAAAAGGCAAGCAGAATCACAAATACAACCGAAGACCAGAACAGGTCTGGCACAGCAGGAATTAGCGGGTTGCCAACCTCTGCTGAAATGTGGTTTGTAATCACGCTTGTTGTCCTTAAAGTTTTTTAGTTACGCGGCGAACACGAAGCCGGCAGCCAGACCGATAAGCGCAAGCGCTTCGGTGAAGGCGATACCTAGCCACATGGTGCTCTGTAGACGGCCGGCCAATTCTGGCTGACGGGCGATCGACTCGATGGTCTTCGAAACTACGAGACCTACACCGATACCAGGACCGATTGCTGCAAGACCGTAGCCGATTGCTGCGAGGTTGCCGACTACGCCGGCTGCTGTGGTTGCGTCCACTTTGTATTTCCCTTCTGTGGTTTAAGAACTAACGGTTGCTAGTTCTTAGTGCTCATCTGCCAGCGACAACTGAATGTAAACAGTGGTCAGCAGAGTGAAAACGTAGGCCTGTAGAAACGCCACCAGAATCTCGAAGAGAGTGAAGACGAATCCGAACAGGAATGTTCCGAGTCCGAAGGCCTTCCATAGACCCTCAGATTGGAAGAAGAAGAACCAAGTTGCCGAGAAACAGAGCACCAACAAAAGGTGCCCGGCAAGCATGTTCATGGTTAGACGAAGTGCAAGAGTTGCTGGGCGAAGAATGAAGTTTGAAAGGAACTCGATAGGAGTTACCAAGATGTATAGAAGCTTTGGCACTCCGCTGGGAAACAGCGAGTTCTTGAAGAAGCCCATACCGTGGCGCTTGATACCTGCGTAGATGAAGGTTACGTATACGGCGAGTGCAAGCACAATCGACAAACCAATGAGTGACGAGCCGGCGATGTTGAAGCCCGGGATGATTCCGGTGATGTTCATGCCAAACACCGTGAAGAAGATTGTTGTGATCAGCGGCAGGAAGCGGTCGCCGTCTTTTTTGCCCAGCTGGTCGTGGGCAATGTTGTTGCGCACGAAACCAAGGGCGATTTCGCCGAGCAGTTGGAACTTGGTAGGAACGTAGCGTTCAGCTGCGATGGCCGATTTGAAGCGAGTGGAGAGAATCCAGAAAACAACAACCAAGGCCACAAGAACGAACAGGCGAATCAACATGATTCGGTTGATGGCAAAGAAGGTGCCCTGAAACAAAACGTCGTCAGGATAAAAGTCTTCGAGGCTCGGCCCGACGAAGCCATCACCCGAGGCTTCGGAAGAAGCTGCGGTGAGCAGGTTCAAGACGTTAGTAAGCAGCTTCGGCTCCTGTTTCGGGGCAAGGCGTTGTAACCTCGCGGCGATTTACAGTGTGGCTCACCCAAAAATTTTCTTCTGGGTGATTGCTCAAAGTCTAACAGTATTTAGGCCCGTCAAGCGCCCTAAGTGCGCCTAATTCATTGGCTTTTTTGCTAAAAATTACCACTCAGTCAACGGCTGGAATTCGTGCGCGCAGAATGGCCAGCGAATCGATGGCCAGGCCTCCTAGAACGCATGCCACGATGGTGAAAAACAGGGTTGGGCCGTCAATAAACGAAGCGCCTTTGAGAGTCGCTAGAAGAATCATAAAAACCACGATTTTAAGGAGCCAACCACCGAGCACTAGCGCATAGAAGCCGCCGAGAGCAAGCTTCGAACCAGCCCAAATGCTCACTGCGGTTAGAGCATTGAAAGCGAGCGCAATGGCAGCGCCGATGAGTGCGCTGTTTACCCCGGCATCACCAGCCACCAAGAAGCCAATTGCCGAACCAAAAGCTGCGATGGCGGCAGAAAGCAAGGTGCCCTGCTTCAGCACGAGTTTGAACAGATCGGTGATGTTGGTTACGCGGCTCATGCCGACCTCCGTTTGGTTTGGCGGTTACGAATTACTGGCCAGAGCGTGTAGGTGAGGCATCCCAGTAAACCAACCAGGAAGAAAACCAGAACGACTTTGCCAGAGAAGAAATAGAACAACAGACAGCTGGTGGAAATCAAAGTGGTCCACAGGTAGAACACCACCACCGACCCGAGATGCGAGTGGCCAAAGTCTTGCAAGCGGTGGTGAATGTGCTTGCGGTCGGCACTAAACGGCGACTTGCCAGCGCGAAGGCGGCGAACCACCGCCAAACCAAAGTCGAGTAGAGGCAGCACCAGAATGCTCAGCGGCAAAACCAGCGGAAGCAGCGCCGGAATCACGTCGTTGCGGGTGAGTACACCCGGGTCGACCTGACCGGTCACGGCGAGTGCCGAAACAGCCATCAGCAAGCCCAACTGATAAGCGCCGCTGTCACCCATAAAGATCTTGGCTCGGTGCCAGTTGTGCGGCAAGAAGCCTGCGCACATACCGAGCACGATGGCCGAAAGAAGACCGGCAAGGTTGAAATAGTTGGTTGGCGAGATTTCTTGAGCCAAAAGATAGGTGTAGATGAAAAAAACAGTGGTTCCGATAAAGACCACTCCGGCGACCAGCCCATCGAGGCCATCGATGAAGTTGACGGCGTTCATAACTAACACGGTGATAAACACGGTTGCCACGAGGCTTATGCCGAAAGAACCGATGGTTAGGCCCGAGATTGGCAGCGAAACAATTTGCACACCCTGCCAAGCGATGATGCCGGCAACTACGAACTGACCCGCAAGTTTTAGGGTCCAGTCGAGATCAAACAGGTCGTCGAGCACGCCAATGGCTGTGATGAGCGTGACGGCAACGACAATAGCAATGACCTGTGCCGGATTAGCAAAAACCGCCGAAAACCAGCCAAGCGGCCAGGCAATAAGGATGGTGACCAAGAAACCGGCATACATGGCCACGCCACCGAGGCGAGGAGTAGGCACCTTATGAGCATCACGCTCGCGAATCTCTAGGTGAAGATTGCGCTTAGCGGCTACTCGTCGCACCACATGCGTAGCCAAAAAAGTGACCACCGCCGCAATCGCGAACATGAGCAGATACGCGCGCACTAGTCTTGCGCCTCCAGGCTGTCGCCAACCACCGAGCGGATTTTCGCGATCGATAGAGCACCCTTGCGAACCACGCGAATCTTGCCTTTAGCAGTTTCGGCATCGGTGTCGTCTTCGGGTGTCAAAGCAGTTAGATCAAGGATGGTCGAAGACTCACCCTTTGGGCTCGATCCCCCATCGAGGTAAACCTTGACCTTAGCGCCTAGGTACTGTTCTGCTTGAGCGCAGGTTACCGCGGCTGGTTCACCGGTGAGGTTTGCGCTCGAAACCGCGAGAGGCCCAACCTCTTCGAGAAGTGCAAGAGCAATCTTGTGATCTGGCATACGCAGAGCAACGGTGCCTTCGGTGTCGCCCAGATCCCAATTGAGCGAAGGCTGCGAACGAAGAATGAGGGTGAGGGCGCCAGGCCAAAAAGTTTCGGCAAGCTTTACGGCTGCCGCCGGAACGAATTCGGCCAGCGCCCGCATGGTTGCAAGATTCGGAATTAGCACCGGAGGTGGCGATTGACGACCGCGCCCCTTGGCTGCCAAAAGAGATTCAACCGCTTTGGCCGAGAAGGCGTCGCATCCGAGCCCGTAGACGGTGTCGGTTGGAAAGACCACGAGTTCGTGGCGACCGAGCGAAACCTTGGCCAGGCGCATTCCGGTGAGTAGGTCGGTGTCGACTGCGCAATCGTAGATGCGTTCCATTTTGCTCTCCCTTCGCCTAACGAATGGCAGTGGCCGTGCGATCTCTGCCGTTGAAATCTTGGTGGGTGCGAACCTGTCTCCACCCGTCACTCAATAGTAAATGCCGCACCGCTTCGCCCTGCATGTCGGCATGCTCGATAACGAGCGTGCCGCCCTCGTGCAGCAGACGTTTTGCGGTTTGGCTCACCACGCGAACAACCTCGAGACCATCGGTGCCACCGTAGAGGGCCAGCCCCGGGTCGTGAAGGGCCACTTCGGGATACACCGGCACCATCTGGTCGGGAATGTAAGGCGGGTTGCTAATGACTACATCGACGAGCCCATCGAAGTCGCTTGACGCCTCGCTCAAATCTCCAAGAATGGCGGTGCCGTTGTTGGGAGCGATTGACTCGTAGTTCGCGCGAGTGAAAGCGAAAGCATCCGGCGATTTTTCGATGCCGATCACGCGAGAGCTTGCAACTTCACTGGCGATGGCCAGACCGATGGCACCGGAGCCGGCGCAGAGATCGAACACGAGGGGCTCGGCAACCGCGGCTGCCTTGGTGGCGTCAACTGCAAATTGGGTGACCCACTCGGTTTCGGGTCGTGGCACGAAAACGCCTTTGCCAACTTTGAGAGTGATGTTTCGAAAGTGCGCCTCGCCGGTTAGGTGCTGAAGTGGTTCACGCGCTTCGCGACGCGCGAAAAGAGACTCAAGAGTTTCGAGCTGTTGAAGAGTCGGCTTTGCGGTGTCGGCGATTAGCGCAGACTGCAGTTCGCCTCGGCTGTAACCCAAAACGAATCCGGCCAGCAACTCGGCGTCTACTCGCGCACTTTCAATGCCGGCAACCTCGAAACGAGTGGTTGCTTGGTCTAGCAGGTCACCCAGCGACATTTACTTCTCGTTGAGCGCGGCGAGGCGGGCTTCTTCGTCGGTTTGAATGGCCGATTGAACCACGGGCTCCAGCGCGCCATCCATGACCTGGTCGAGGTTGTAAGACTTGTAACCGGTGCGGTGGTCGGCGATGCGGTTTTCAGGAAAGTTGTAGGTTCGAATTCGCTCTGAGCGGTCGACCGACTTTACCTGCGACTTGCGAGCGGCGCTGAGTTCGGCTTCGATCGCCTCCTGCTGTGCAGCAAGAATACGCGCGCGCAAAACGCGCATGGCGGCTTCGCGGTTTTGCAGCTGTGACTTTTCGTTCTGCATGGCAACGGTGATGCCGGTTGGCAAGTGGGTGATGCGAACTGCAGAGTCGGTGGTGTTTACCGACTGACCGCCGGGGCCGGAAGAACGGTAAACATCGATTCGAAGATCATTTTGGCTGATCTCGACTTCTTCGGGAGCATCAACTTCTGGAAAGACGAGCACGCCGGCAGCTGAGGTGTGAATGCGGCCCTGAGTTTCGGTAACCGGCACGCGCTGAACGCGGTGCACTCCACCTTCATACTTCAGGT
>JAHEAT010000003.1 GCA_024642605.1 Microbacteriaceae bacterium | reverse complement strand
TCTGGACAGAGATTAACCATGAAGTCGAAGACTTTTTCTTCAGGTATGAAAGTTGTGTAGCGAAAACTCGTTGCGGAAGGTTGGGTCGATGCTTGAGCGGAGGTGGAAAAGTAACCTGAAGCGGGCATCACGATTTCGATGGACTTTAGCTCCACCGCTTCATATTCCTGGACCGCTTCGGCCTCTGTGGCACCTGTCTCTCTAACAATCTCTTCCAACGTCGACCCTGAAACCTCTGATCTAACTTCGATGGTAAGTGTTATCCGTTCTCTCGGGTCAAAGCCAGCAGCTATTGTTGAGCCTTCTGTTACCAAATTTTCCAGATGGAGGCCAGGATCCGTGATACTGAGCTTTAGCGCATCGGAGGGCTCAGTCCAATCTAGGTTGAGATTACCGTCACCTGCAGTTGCCGTCACAGTCACATCTGACACTTGTGTTTCGGCATAAGCCTTTGAAGGTGAAAGAAATAACTGGACCTGAGATAATCCCAGCGCCACGGCCAGCACGACAGCAGCCTTGTGCCTAAAGCTGAAGTCCATGAAATTCCCCCTCTTAATAATGGGGAGTATCATACCAACTCAACTACGCGTGAAATTGTCTGACGACATTCCTAGGATTCGCTGAAGGGAGCGAGGGGTTGGTGACCGTCATCCAGGGCTCGTTCGACGGCGCTTCGCACGCTCGGGGCCAGAATGCCTCGGGCGTTGGCGATGCCGGCATCTTCAAGCAACCCGATGGCCTGGTTGACCACGAGGGTAGAGAACTTGGTCGAAACTTCGAAAGCTTCGGCATAGGCCGCGCGCTGCTGCTCGTCGATGACCACCGGCTCGCCGCCCATTTCAATGACGAGGGCTTGAGCGATCGGCAGGGCAACCTTCGGGGCCGAAACCGCGCAGAAAGATTCACGCAGGCGAGCCACGTCGACGCTCGTGCCGGTGAAACGCATTGCCGGGTGAATGGCCAACGGAATCACGCCCTGCTGGGCGGCCGACGCGAGCACGCTGTAACCGTGGGCGACACTGGTGTGTGCCACCAACTGGCCGGCCTTCCAAAGGTGGGCCTCGCTGAAACCACCGATGACGGCCTCGAGTTCTGTTTCTGGAATCGCGAGAATCACAAGCTCTGCGCGAGCCAGCACCTCACCGATGTTGAGAACCTCAACGCCTGGCAACTGAGCGTCGACGCGGTCGAGGCTCTCCTGGCTGATAGCGGTAATTCCAAGCAGCAGGTGCCCGGCTCCAGCCAAAGCCTGAGCCATGGCAACACCAACTGCACCTGCGCCGATGACGCCTAACGCTAAGCGGCCGGTGGCGGTCACGCTGCGCTCGCTTCGATGTCTGGCGGCGTTGCATCTGGCGGAACCTTGCAGGCGTTTTCGATGATCAAACCAGCCACAATCAAAGCAATCGAGCCGAGTAATCCGAATACTTGGCGCCAAACGCTGCCCGACTCAACTTCGGGGGCGCGCACCAACGCGATTAGCACCCCGGCATGCCATCCGAGAAAAACAGAACCCGATATTGCAACAGCCTTGGCTAAAACGGCAACGCGCATTGCAAAGAATGGATCGACCCGCTTTGGTGGCTGCTGCTTTGCTGTTTCTGGCTTTTCGATGGCTCGCTTTACGGCCGCTCGGTATCGCAAGATTGGCAGAGCCATGATGACCAGCACGATGGCAATCACCGGGAGCGTAATCAGCAGATTGGTTGGCGAAAGCGGCAGGGCATAGCCCGAGCGCACGAGTAGCAGCGAAAGGCCAAACCCGAGAATCGAAGTCGCGATGGCATAAGAAACGAGCGCGGTTGCCTTGGTCGGCTTCATTTGACCACCCAAACGTCGTTCTGAAGGCCCTCGGCAAGCGCGGCAACCGAACCGTGACCCGGCAATACGGCAGCTGGGTTCATCAGAGCCCAAGGCACCAGAACGAAGGCTCGCTCAAACGCTCGCGGATGCGGCAGGGTTAGACGTTTGCCATCTTTGATAGTGGTTCCGTAGGTGATGATGTCGATGTCGAGGGTGCGCGAACCCCAACGCTCTAAACGCACACGGCCGTGATCGCTTTCGATGCTGCGCACCAGGTCGAGTAGCGCGCCGGGTTTGAGGGTGGTTTCGATCTCAACCACGCCGTTTAGATAGTTGGGGCGAGACTTGTCTACCCCCGCTTCGGTAACCGCAAAAGATTCGACCAGCGGCGACTTTGCTAGCACCGTAACGCCCACGGTTTCTTTGAGTGCACGAATGGCGGAGCGAATGGTTTCTTTGCGATCGCCGAGATTACCGCCGAGGGCCAAAATCGAGTGCACCGTCGACATTAGCTGCGCTTTGCCTTAATTGTCACCGAGACATCTGAGAAGTCGTAAACGATTGGAGCGTTTGGTTTATGAACCGTAACTTTGGCCTTTTGAATCATGCCGGTTGCATCGCCGCCACCGAGGTTCATCACCATATCGAGTAGGCGCTGTGCGAGGGTCTCAAGCAAGTCGACCGGCTCAGACTTGGCGTTTTCAACCAGCGCTTTGGCAAGGTCGGCGTAATTCACCGTTTTCGCGAGGTCATCGTTTAGAGCCGCCTTGGTGCCGTCAATCCACACCGAACAGTCGATATAGAAGTCTTGGCCATTTTGACGTTCGAAGTCGAAAACTCCGTGGTAGCCAAAAACTCGAAGTCCGGTGAGTTTAATTTGGTGGCGCATGGGTTAACTCTGCTCCCCTTCTCGCAACGCTGCAACCACCCGAATCGCGTCGGTGGTGGCGAGCACGTTGTGAACACGGATGCCCCACAGCTTTCGCTGCAGCAAAAGCGCGGTGAGAACGGCGGTTGCCACATCGCGGCGTTCGGTGCTCACGGTAACCGAATCGTCGAATTCGATTGCGCCTGCAATAAACCGCTTGCGGCTCGCGCCAACCAAGATTGGGTAACCGAGCTTTTCGAGTTGGTCGAGTCGAGCAACCAGTTGCCAGTTCTGCTTCATGTCTTTGGCAAACCCGAGACCCGGATCGATCACGATCTGCTCGCGATCGACGCCCGCAGTAAGCGCTGCGTCGATTCGTGAAGACAGTTCGGCCGCGACATCCGCGCCAATTTCGTTATAAGTGTTTTGGGTGTCCATCACGTTACTGAAGCCGCGCCAGTGCGAAATGACGATGGTCGCCTTGGTTTGAGCGGCAACCGCAAACATCTGATCGTCGGCAAGGCCGCCCGAAACATCGTTGATGATGCTGGCTCCAGCGGCAATTGCGGCGGCAGCGGTCGATGCGTTCATGGTGTCGATCGAAACCTTGGCACCGAGGTCGGCCACTATGGCTTGAATAACCGGGATGACTCGTCGCTGCTCTTCTTCAACCGAAACACGTTCGGCGCCGGGGCGTGTGGATTCACCACCAATGTCGATGATGTTAGCGCCTGCTATTTGCAGCACGCGAGCGTGATCGAGGGCAGCTTCGACGGTCGTGTACTCGCCGCCGTCGCTAAACGAATCGGGCGTGACATTGAGCACACCCATAACGAGTGGTTGATGAAAGGTCATTTGGAGATGAGCCCCATGACTTCGGCTCTGGCAATCGGTTCGGCGTAGCATCCGCGGGCGGCCATGGTTACGGTGTTGGCTTCAGGCTGACGAGCTCCACGCGAAACTACGCAGTGGTGACGGGCTTCGATAACCACAACCACACCGCGAGTGTTGAGCCCAGCTTCGAGGGCATCGGCAACCTGCGCGGTTAGGTTTTCTTGAAGTTGCGGGCGCGAGGCCACGATTTCTACCAGCTTCGGTAGACGACCAAGGCCAATTACTCGGTCGCTCGGCAGGTAGGCGATGTGGGCAACGCCGGTGAATGGCAGCAGGTGGTGTTCGCACATCGAAACGAAGTCGACGTCTTTGAGAATCACAACTTCGTTGTGTTCGGCTTCGAAGGTTTCGGCTAGTACCGCGGTTGCATCGACTCCCACGCCTTTGAAGAACTCGGCGTAGGCCTGCGCAACCTTGGTTGGTGTGGCGGTTAGCTCTGAGCGGGTTGGGTCTTCACCGATGGCGGCCAAAAGCTCAACCACCGCAGACTTGATTCGCTCGGAGTCAAACACAACTACTCTTTCGGTGTCCTCGGTGCGCGAGGCTTAGTTGCCTTAGCCGCTGGCGTTGCCGCCTTCGAAGCCGCGCTTAGGCGAGTACTACGGCGCTTGGTGGCTGGCTTTGCCGCCGCATTCAACTCCGCTTCGGCTGCGGCTTCTTTGGAAGAGGTGGAACCCTTTGAAGGAATAGCGATGGGGCCAACCTTAGAAACCGGGCGGCTCTTCTTCGACAACCAAAGTTCGCGTGGAGGCAACTTCTTTAGGTTCTTAAAGATCTTGGCGATCTGTTCCTGGTTGAGGGTTTCCTCTTCCATTAGAGCCTTGGCCAGAGCGTCGAGCACCTTGCGGTTTAGGTTGATGGCACGGTAGGCCTCGTCGTGTGCTGCATCGAGGAGGCCGCGAATCTCAACGTCGATTGCTTGCGCAGTGGCTTCGCTGTATTCGCGAACGTGACCCATGTCGCGGCCAACAAACACTTCGCCGCCATTGGCGTAAGAAACCGAACCGATCGAAGCCGAGAAACCGTATTGCGTAACCATTTGGCGAGCAATGCTGGTGGCCTTTTCGAAGTCGTTTGAAGCTCCGGTGGTTGGGTCGTGGAACACGACCTCTTCGGCAACGCGACCACCCATTGCGTAGGCGATCTGGTCGAGAAGCTGGTTACGCGAAATCGAGTAGCGGTCTTCGATTGGAAGAACCATGGTGTAACCCAAGGCGCGACCGCGAGGAAGAATGGTGACCTTGGTAACTGGGTCGCTGTTGTTGAGCGAAGCTGCAACCAACGCGTGACCGGCCTCGTGGTAAGCGGTGTTTAGTCGCTCGAGGTCTTTCATTAGGCGGCTCTTCTTTTGCGGCCCACCAATAACTCGGTCGATCGACTCGTCTAGGGTGGCAGCGGTGATCTGCTTTTCGCTCTGACGGGCTGTAAGCAACGCAGCCTCGTTTAGCACGTTAGCAAGGTCGGCACCGGTAAAGCCCGGGGTGCGGCGAGCGACCGTGGCTAGGTCGACATCGTCGGCAATGGGCTTGCCCTTAGCGTGCACACGAAGAATCTGCTCGCGGCCCTTCAGGTCTGGTGCACCAACGCCAATTTGACGGTCGAAACGACCTGGTCGCAAAAGCGCCGGGTCGAGGATGTCTGGGCGGTTGGTTGCAGCAATCAAGATGACGTTGGTCTTTGAGTCGAAGCCGTCCATCTCAACCAAAAGCTGGTTGAGGGTTTGCTCGCGCTCGTCGTTGCCGCCACCAATGCCGGCACCGCGGTGACGACCAACTGCGTCGATTTCGTCGACGAAGATGATGGCGGGGGCACTCTGCTTGGCCTGTTCGAACAGGTCGCGCACGCGAGATGCACCGACACCCACGAACATTTCTACAAAGTCAGAACCCGAAATGGTGAAGAACGGAACACCGGCCTCGCCAGCAACGGCCTTGGCAAGAAGGGTCTTACCGGTTCCCGGAGGGCCGTAAAGCAAAACGCCTCTAGGAATCTTGGCGCCAACCTTCTGGAACTTCTCCGGCTCCTTCAAAAACTCTTTAATTTCTTCGAGCTCTTCGATTGCTTCGTCGGCACCGGCAACATCGCCGAAGGTAACCTTCGAATCTTGCTTGTTGGCCAGCTTGGCGCGCGACTTGCCAAAGTTCATAACTCGGCTGTTACCGCCCTGAGCGCCGGCCATTAAGAACCAGAAGATTGCTCCGATGATGATGAACGGAAAGATCGTGCCGAGTAGCGAAACATACCAAGGAGTGTTTGGGTTTTCGTCGTTGTAACCGTCTTTTAGGTTGGCGGCGGCGATGGTGTCAACCACCTGCTGACCGCGGAAGTACACGAAGTAAAACTGAACCTTTTTGCCGTACTTTGCATCGGCAGCCTTGAGCGTAACGTCTACGCGCTTGTCGCCTTCGTAGACCTTCACCGAAGCCGCTTTGTCGCTTGAAATCAGGCTCAAACCGGTTGATGTGTCAACCTGCTTGAACTCGCTTCCCGAGGTGAGCGAAGTGCCCAGCATCACAACGAGCAGCGCTGCGAAAATCCAGACGAGCGGGCCTTTAAACAAGTTCTTAAGATTCATAGTCGAGGCCGAGCCTCATCCTTTCGTGTCCAAAACTGAACAAATCTAAGGCTACCTTCTGACACGCAATCAAAACAGGGATGTTCGCTCACAGAGTGAGGGTACGAGCGACCCGTTTCGCGGCATCTCGTTGGCCGATCTGCTCGGCAGTGCCTAAGAGTAAACCGCTGGCGATAACACCGCTACGCCCTTGAGCGTGCGGTAACGCTCGGCGTAGTCGAGGCCGTAACCTACGACGAATTCGTTGGGAATGTCGAAACCGACCATGGCAACCTCAACGTCGACCTTGGCGGCATCTGGCTTGCGCAAGAAAGCCACGATTTCAACCGATGCCGCACCGCGGGCCTTGAGGTTGCTGGCCAACCACGAAAGCGTGAGACCCGAGTCGATGATGTCTTCGACAATCAGCACGTGACGGCCGAGTACGTCGGCATCTAAGTCTTTCAAGATTCGAACCACGCCAGAAGATTGGGTACCCGAACCGTAAGAAGAAACCGCCATCCAGTCCATTTGAACCGGAATCTGCATGGCCCGCGAAAGATCGGCGAGAAACATGACCGCGCCCTTCAAGACACCTATGAGCAGAAGGTCTTTGCCTTCGTAGCGTCGATCAACCTCGGCTGCCAGCTCGGCAACCTTGCTGTCGATTTGTTCTGCGGTAACGAGAATCTTGGTGATCTCGCCCGATACCTTTTCGAGGTCCACTAACAGGCTCCTGGCTTGAGGGTTTTGGTGGTTTTAAACTTCAGGGCTCTGCCCACGCGTTCTACTCTAACGCCTGCCAGCGTGAGCTCTTTTTGCCCATGCCAATCGGTTACCAGTTCGCTCACTTCGCGAAGGTGATGGCTGGTGGCGATGCCCCCGACTTTCTCAATGGCGAGCTTAATCACGCGCTTTTGAACGGCAGGCATTTCGGCTTCGAGGACATCTACAGAGAGTTCGATTGAAGTGGCGGCAACCGTTGCGGCTACCACAAACGCGCTTTGGGCGAGGGCGTCGAGCACCGCGGCATCGTCGCGAAGTTGATCGGCCGTGCGAGCTAAAGCCTCGGCAACTCCGCCGCCCAGCGTTTGCTCTAGAAGCGGCAACACTTGGTGTCGAATGCGAACCCTGGTGAACTTTAGGTCGAGGTTTTGCGGGTCGTTCCAAACCTCAATCGAACTGTCGTTGCAGAAGGCAACAGTGGTTTCGCGCTTGATGCCAAGAAGCGGTCGCAGGTAACTTTCGCCAACGGCAGCCATGCCGGCCAGCGACTTAGCGCCGGCTCCGCGCGCCAACCCGAGCAACACGGTTTCAGCCTGGTCGTTTAGCGTGTGGCCCAGCATTACAAAACGGGCTTCGGTTTGCTTGAGCGCCAGGTTGAGCGCGGCATACCTCGCATCGCGGGCGGCCGCCTCGGGCCCACCATCGGAGCCAACCTTCACCGCTAAAACCTGCACTGGGCTTAGCCCCAGGTTGCGCAGGTTTGCAGCGGTTTGCTCGGCAACGGCAGCGGTAATTTCTTGCAAGCCGTGTTCAACCACAACGGCACCAACCAAAATGCCCGCACGAGGCCCCTCGAATGCGGCGGCGGCTGCGAGCGCCATCGAATCGGGTCCACCTGAACAGGCCACCAGCACAAGGTCTCCGGCTTTCACGCCGGCGGCATCCCAGTTTTCGCGAACGGCTCGACGCACGTCGGCAACCGGCGGGGTAAGCCTTGCACGTGTGGGCATTGGTGCCTTTCGATAAACTCTCTTGAGACAACTCTATTTAGGAGCACCATGGCATACGACGTCGTTATCGAAATCCCTCGCGGCAGCCGCAACAAGTATGAAGTCGACCACGCAACCGGTCGCGTTCACCTTGACCGCGTTTTGTTCACCCCGTTTGTTTATCCGATCGATTACGGATACTTCGACAACACCCTCGGTGGCGATGGCGACCCGCTAGACGCCCTCGTCATTCTTGAGTTCCCTGTTTTTCCTGGCGTGGTTTGCTCGGTTCGCCCGGTTGGTGTTCTAACCATGGAAGACGACGGTGGCATCGACGAGAAGCTCATCTGTGTGCTTGAGAAAGACCCACGCTGGTCGCACATTCAAGACATCGACGACGTGCCTGCCCAAACCAAGAACGAGATCAAACACTTCTTCGAGCACTACAAAGACCTCGAGCCTGGCAAGTGGGTAAAGGTTGGCGACTGGCAGGGCAAGGCCGAGGCCGAGCGTCTCATCGCCGAGTCAATCGAGCGTTTCAAAACCGAAGGTCACTAAAGTTTGGCAAATGAAAAGTCCCGTCGATTTCTCGGCGGGACTTTTCTTTAGGCGTTTGCTGCGGGGGTACCCCTCGCATGCTCGCGCTACTTGCTAATGGTCTTAGCGCTTGAAGTTTTTACGACGCTCACGAATCCGGCTTTGCTGCCGGTAACCCGCACCGTAATCTTCTTGCCCTTGTCGGCTGCAACGAGCTTGTAGGTTGCCTTAGTCGCACCCTTAATGGCAACACCATTTCGCAACCACTGGTAACTCAATGCAACGCCTGAATCCCAAGTGCCAGCCTTAGCGGTCAGAGTCTGGCCCGCCTTAGTGGTGCCAGCGATGGTTGGGGTCGGCGTTTTTGATAGGGAAGCTGCGGTAACCACAATCGGTGTCGAGGTGAAGGTAGCCGACTCGTAACCCGTCTTGCTGCCGACCACTCGAACAGTGATGCTCTTGCCGATGTCGTCTGCGGTGGTCTTGTACGTGCTAGCCGTTTGGTTAGCAATCAAGCCGCCGTTGCGTATCCACTGGAAGGTGAAGGCCACTCCTGAATCCCATTGGCCGGTGTTGGCAATCAACGTTGATCCCGACTTGGTTGACCCCGAGATGGTTGGAGCAACGGCCTTTGTAAGCGATGGCATTTGAATAACCACAGCAGTTGAAGTCATGGTTGCCGCTTTGTAGCCAGTCTTCGCCCCGGTAACCGCAACCGTGATGCTCTTGCCAAGGTCGGCCGAAGTGGTTGTGTAAGTTGCTCCGGTTGCCACAGCGACACCTTGGCGCAGCCACTGATAGGTGAGCGCAACACCCGAATCCCAGGTTCCTGGTTTGGCAGTCAGCTTAGAACCGACGGTGTTGCCGCCTTGGATGGTCGGAACCGGAGTTTTGTTTAGCGCCAAAAGGTTTTGGGTGCCGGTTGGGTTGGTGACATCGTAGAAGCCATCGTCTGGAGCGAAGTCGTAGGTGTCATCGGTGTGGTCAACCACATAGGCGTTTAGGCCAAAAGTGGCGGGAAGCTGCAAACAACTCGTGTCGATTTCAAAACCCACGTAATCTGCGTTGTCATCGGGGAAGCCGTAGAAAACCGCTTCACAACCGGAATCGTCGGTGCTGGTACCGGCGTAAATGTTTACACTCTGGCCCTCTGGGGTGAGCAAGTCGTAGCCACTGGGAATCCAGTAATCTTCGGTGCCGTCGCCGTTGGTGTCGATTTCGATGTCAGACCAAATGTCTTCGGTGAATGCGTCGTCGGCGACGACGTCGTCGAAGGTTAGGTAAATCTCAAGTTTGGTCGGGTCGTCGTCGTAGCTGTTTACCTGCACATCGAGGATGTCTGAAATGCCGGCAGAATCAGCTGGATCGCTGAAGTTTTGCACGCCAATCTGCGCAGCGCTAGCCGGCAGCACACCTGAAAAGACCAGAGTTACCCCGGCTGCCACGGCAGTTAGAAATTTGAGTGATTTGCGCATGTATGCCCCCTGTTTGAACTTGAGTTCATACTAGGGGCAAATGGCGACAACGTGCTAGACGCTAAGCGCTAGGGCGGCCACCGTAAGGGAACATTTCTCCCCATCGAATTGGAACGATTCGAACCACCGCGCCTGGCCGTGGCGCTTCGAGCATCATTCCTCCGCCCCAATTTATCACTACGTGATATTTATCGCCGTTGAAGGTGTTTGGTTCTTTGGTGTACCACATTAGGTCGCCACGTTGGAGTTGGTTTAGTGGAATCAACTTCTTGGCTGCTGCCATAGTCAAGAACTGGTTGGTTGCCGAGTGCGTGCCAATGTAGATTCCGGCAGCAGCGTACGCGCCCTTAGTGATTCCCGAGCAGTCCCAAACGCGAGGGCCCATGCCGCCCAAAACGTAGGCTTCGCCAAGTTGAGCCTTGGCAAAGGCAAGTGCGGTTTCAACCTTGTCAGTGTCTGGGTCACCTACGTTGTATAGCTCAGGCGCCGTTAGGTTCGCCGACCCTTCGTTCTGGGCTTTCTCATTAGCGATACCAATTGCGCGTTGGCGCTCAAGATCGGCAGAGGTGTTTCGAAGCGATGACAGCTGCGAATAGAACGTTCGGTTCAGGGCCTTATTTTCGTTAAGTTTGGTCTGCAAAACGTTGGCGGCCGATTGGGCTTCGGCATAAGCATCGTGCGCCACTTTGGCCTTGCTAGCCAGTTCGGTTTTAGCCACCGAAAGTTGGTCGGTAAGCGACTGCGCAAACTGTTGTTTCGCTATCGACTTCTTATAGAGTTCATCGCTCTGCTGAGCAACCTTTTCGCTGGCGCCTAGCTGATACAAAAGATCGTCGGCGGCTCCTGCGTTTAGAAACAGATTCAGCGATGTTCCGCCTGCGCCATCGCGGTACATCTGCGCCGCGAGCTGACCCAGCTGGCGCTTGGCTTGGTTGGCTTCTGCGGTAGCCGAGTCAACCTGAGTTTGCAGAGCCTTGACCTTCGTGGTCATGGCGTCGACCGCATCCTGGGCTTGGTTGAATGCCTCTGCCTTAATCTGCGCCTCGGTTGTAAGCACCTCGGCTTGGGCAGACAAATCGGCCAAGTAACCTTCGAGCTTTTGAATCATCAACTTCTTGGCGGCCACTTTGCGCTTGGCAGCATCTACCTCAGCCTGGGTCGGGTAGCTAGGAGTGGCCCAAGCCGGAACAATCACGGCTGTGCCAAAAATTAGGGCAAAAATGGTTGCCGCCGCAATGGCAAAACGGCGACCGCGAGGCATCCGTGCAGCACTTTTTGCAGAAGTCATAGGTTAAAGGTAACGCTCGGGTTGCTAAATACCCAAGAAGGCAGGTAATCTTGGCTCTTGGTGCTTTCGAGTGCCACGCTTTTCGGCCCCATCGTTTAGAGGCCTAGGACACCGCCCTTTCACGGCGGCAGCACGGGTTCGAATCCCGTTGGGGTCACAAAGGCGTGGGCAGAGAAGCAGCAAGGTCCTGTAGCGCAGTTGGTTAGCGCGCCGCCCTGTCACGGCGGAGGTCGCGGGTTCAAGTCCCGTCAGGATCGCTGGGTGCGTAAGCATCCATGGCTCTGTAGCTCAGTTGGTAGAGCGAACGACTGAAAATCGTTAGGTCCGCGGATCGATGCCGCGCGGAGCCACGAAAAGTCCCAGATCTCACGACTGGGGCTTTTTGCTTTAAGTTGAGATTGCAACTTTGTGCAGAACGAATCAGTCGAAAGGCTCCCATGCTCACCATCGTGCTTGGCTTTGCCACGGCGCTGGTTTACGGGTTTGCCGATTTCTTCGGAGCCATCGCCTCGAAGAAGATTGCCCCGGTCGTCGTCACCTGCCTGTCGGGTGCCACTGGGCTTCTGTTTTTGTTTGCCCTCACACCATTCTTTGGCGCTACCGACAACCCCGAAGCCATCTACTTAGGAATATGGGCGGGAGTTTGGTCGGCCTTAGCCATGACCTGTCTCTACGCATCGCTAGCCATCGGCCCGATCTCAATTCTCTCGCCGCTTGGCGCGTTAGTTTCGGCCATAGTTCCAGCAATCGCTGGTTTCACTCAAGGCGACCGATTCTCGTGGCTCGGTTGGGTTGCCATCGCATTCGTTTTAATCGCCGTGGTTCTAGTTGGTTTTGTGCCCGGCGAAGACGTGATGCTGCCCAGCGCTAAAGGTTTGCTACTCGCAATCGGTGCTGGCTTCGGCATCGGTGCTGTATTGATTTGCCTGGATGCCGCACCGGAAGATTCGGGCCTTACTCCGGTCATCTTGCTGCGAGCCGTGAGCGCATCGTTGCTCGGCATTTATCTCATCGGATCTCTGGTGCTCGGCCGCGTCAAGCAGAGCCGCAAGGTTTCACCGAAGCTTTGGTTTGCCTTGCTGGGCGCTGGGCTTCTCGATTCATCGGCAAACGTCTTCTTCTTAATGGCGAGCCGCTCGGGCAGCCTCACGGTGGTCAGCGTTCTAACTGCGCTCTACCCGCTGGGAACAATCATCCTGGCGCGGGTGTTCTTGAAAGAGAAGATTGCTAGAGTTCAGACTGTTGGGGTGTTCTTGGCCTTAGCGGCAAGCGCGCTCATGGCAATCGCCTAGGCAGCAACCAAACTTTGTAACACCAAATCAAGCTCGAGGAGCCACCGTGACCGCACAAACCACTCATGTTGTAAAAGAACGCAGCCGCTGGATTGCCCTGATTTTCATCTCGGCGGCAATCTCTCTGGTGATCATCGACGGCACAATCGTCAACACCATCTTTCCTAAGGTCATCGAGGCGCTCGACCTAACCTCAACCCAGGTTCAGTGGGTTCAGGAATCCTACGTTCTAGTCTTTGCTGCGTTGCTGCTGGTTTGGGGATCAATCGCCGACCGCATCGGTCGCAAACGTCTGCTAATGATCGGTATCGCAATCTTCATTGCGGCTTCGGTGTGGGCCGGTTACAGCACCGATGCATCGGGCATGATTCTCGCGCGCATCGTTCAGGGCTTCGGCGGTTCGATGGTGCTTCCAACCACACTCTCACTAGTCAACGCGTCGTTTCAGGGCAAAGAGCGCGGAATCGCTTTTGCAGTTTGGGGTGCAACCATCGGCGGAATGGTGGCCGTCGGCCCAGTGCTCGGTGGCTGGCTAGCAACCGACTTCGGCACCGATGGGTGGCGCCTTGCCTTCAACATCAACCTACCGATCGGTGTCATTGTGCTTGCCGGGCTTTGGTGGTGGGCTAAGGAATCTAAGCAAGACCATGCCGAAAAGGGCATCGACCTAGTTGGTGCGCTGCTTTCGGTAGTCATGTTCTCTACTCTCGTGTTCGGCCTAATCGAGGGCCGCACCTACGGCTGGTGGACCGTAAACGCCAAGAACCCGTTTGTCATCGGCGACTTCGCCTGGGCAACCGAAGGCATCTCGGTCATTCCGGTTTCGCTCGCCATCGCAGCACTCGCAACCGTATTGTTTGTGCTTTACGAACGTTCACGTTCGAAGGCCGGCAAATCGGTGCTTCTCGACTTGGATGTCTTCAAGGTAGCTTCGTTCAGAAACGGCTCAATCGCGGCCCTCATCATCTCGATGGGTGAATTTGGCGTTCTCTTTGCGATTCCTCTTTGGCTGCAAAATGTTCTCGGCCTAAAGCCACTCGAGTCGGGCACTGTGCTACTGGCACTGGCCGGCGGTGCGTTTTTGGCATCGGGTGTTTCTGGTGCCATGAGCGGCAAGGCATCGCCGGCGCTGCTGGTTCGTATGGGTGTTGCCCTAGAACTCGTTGGCGTGCTTGGTGTAGCAATGTTCGCTTCGGTTGAAGGTGGCTTCTGGTCGATCGTGCCTTGGCTCTTCGTCTACGGTGTTGGTATCGGTCTTGCCACTGCCCAGCTAACCGGTGTAATCATGGTTGACATTCCAATGAATAAAGCCGGCCAGGCTTCAGGCTCACAGAGCACCGTTCGCCAAATTGGTTCGGCGCTTGGCATCGCTGTTCTTGGCACAATGCTGTTTAGTTCGGTGCAAACCAGCCTCGAGAGCAAGCTGAGCGACCAGGGTCTCGACTCAACGGTGTCTAGCCAGATTGTTAGCGCAACGGTTGACAGCGCCGGAGGAGCAATTCCGGGGCTCTCGGATTACCTTCAAACTCAGCATGTTCCAGCTACCGTGGCCGACCAGGTACAGGTTTCTGCAGGTGAGGCTTTCACCGATGGCACAAAGGCGGCATCGTGGGCGGCGGCGGGCTTTCTAACGCTTGGGTTAATCTCAACCATCAACATCGGTGCGCGTCGTAAACAGGAGTAATCTATTCCCTTGTGAACGAATCACTCGATCCAAAAAGACTTCTTCTAGGCAAACGCCTCTCGACTAAAAAACTCGAGGGCGAACTGCTGCCTAAAACCATTGCACTGCCGATCTTCTCGTCAGACCCACTCTCTTCGGTTGCCTATGGTCCGCAAGAGATGCTGATGATTTTGACTCTCGGCGGTGCTGCGATGCTCACCTTCGCGCCTTGGATTGCTGCGGTGGTTGTGCTTCTGCTGGTCATCGTCGTTCTCTCCTACCGCAAGGTGGTGGCCGCGTATCCGTCGGGTGGAGGCGACTACGAGGTAGCCAAAAAGAACATCGGCGAGAAGTCGGCACTGGTTGTAGCTTCGGCCCTATTGCTCGACTACGTAATGACCGTCGCAGTTTCGATTGCCTCGGGAACAGACAACCTCATCTCGGCTTTTCCGGCACTCGACCCGTGGCGCGTCGAAATCGCCATCGGATTCATCATTCTGCTCTGTGCAATCAACCTTCGCGGTGTGCGCGAATCGGGTGTAGCTTTTGCCCTGCCCACCTACCTATTTATTGCAACCGTTCTGTTGATGTTCGGTGTGGGTATCTACCGCATGCTCTCGGGCGAATCACTGGCCGCCGCCTCTAGCTCTCTAGTTGTGCAAGCCGACCATAACCTCACCTCAACGGGCATCCTAGTGATATTGCTTTTGCTGCGTTCATTTGCATCTGGTTCGGCCGCTCTAACCGGCGTTGAGGCCATTGCCAACGGCGTGCCTGCATTCCGTGCACCAAAGGTTAAAAACGCTCAGATCACCATGAGCTGGATGGGCGCTACAGCCATCACCATGATGATTGGTATCGTGAGCTTCGCCCTAATCACGGGTGTGCGTTATATCGAAGACCCAGACTCTCAGCTCAGTGGCTCGCAGCTCACCACCTTCTTGCAGACCCCACAGCCTTCGGTGATCGCTCAGCTTGGCATTTCGATTTTCGGTAATGGGTCAATCCTGTTCTTTGTTTTGCAGGCAGCAACCGCCGCTATCTTGTTGCTCGCCGCTAACACCGCGTTCAACGGATTCCCTTTGCTGGCATCGGTTCTTGCAAAAGACGGATACGCTCCAAAGGCACTAATGACTCGCGGCGATCGCCTGGTTTACTCCAACGGGATGCTCTCGCTCACGCTCGCGGCTGTAATTCTCGAACTCATCTACAAAGCAGATGTTTCGGCACTGATCCAGCTATACGTGCTTGGCGTATTCACCTCGTTCACCATCGGGCAAATAGGTATGTTGCGCCACTGGAAGCGCGGCAAGGCCGATGGAAGCATCTCGGCTCGAGAAGCCAACAACGGCAGACTCATCAACGGCATCGGTGCCACAATGACCGCATCGGTGTTGGTTATCGTAACGCTCACCAAGTTCACCCACGGGGCTTGGCTCGTGTTCATCATCATGCCGGTTCTCTACTGGGTCATGTATAACACCGGCCGCTATTACAAGACCATCAACGAAGAGGTCAGGCTAGACGGCACCGAGTTTGGCTCGGATGGCGACTACGCCGTAGTGCTCATGGACAAGCTCAACAAACCTCAACTCAAAGCACTCGATTACGCGATTTCGGTTAACCACAAAAAGTTGGACGCGGTTCACGTTGCTGCCGACCCTGAGCGCGCCGAAGCGTTCAAGAAGGAATGGAAAGAGTTCGGCATGAAAGTGCCGCTCAAGATCATTGAGTCGCCTTACCGCGAGTTCTCAACTCCGCTTATTGAGTACCTAGAGAGCCACCGCGAGCGACATGGTCGCGAACGCATCGCCGTTTACATGCCCAAGTACATCGTGGGTCACTGGTGGGAGCACATCTTCCACAACCACCGTGCCAACCGCATTATGCGCCGCCTAATGTATGTTCCAGGCACCATGCTGGTTACTGTTCCTTGGCGTTTGCGTTCTGCCGAGAAGTTCAACCCGTTCTTGCGAGCACCGCTACCGGGCGACTCGCGTCGCGGTGTTCCTACCCGACCACAGCCCCGCAAGCACCAACGTGGCCGCAACGCGGTGTTCGTTATTCAGGCAAAAGAAGACGACGAGCAAGAGTAAATGAGCTCCGCGCCAAGCAACCGCCAGCCTGGCGACTTCAAAATGTCGACTGCGCTGGTTTTTGCCGGTGGCGCACTCGGTTCGGTGCTGCGCCTGGCTATCTCAGAGTCGACACCAAACACGTTTCTGTCGCTGGCCACTGTCAACCTGCTTGGTTCACTGGTGCTCGGCTTAGTCAACTCCCACCCTTGGTTTAAACCTCAGTCGCGTCAACTCATTTGGGGTGCAGGGTTCTGCGGCGGTTTCACCACCATGAGCGGACTTTCGCTTTTGGGTCTCGAACAGTTTGGTGTGAACAACATTTGGTCTGCCTTTATAGGCTTTAGCGCCCTCGGCGGAGTGCTGTTCTACTGGTTGGGCAAGTTTCTTGGCAGGCGGTTGTCGCGATGATCGACAATATTGGCCTCTTCGCACTAGTCGCTCTATTCGGTGGCCTCGGAGCCGCGCTGCGCTTCTTGTTTAGCCGTTGGCAGGGCAAGCTGCCCTGGGGAATTCTTGCGGCCAACATTTTGGCTGCCACAGTTGCTACCACCGCAGTGTTTACGTTCGGGCAGTCGTTTGCTGCACAGGTTGCAGTGGTCGGCTTCGCCGGCGGCCTCTCTACTTTCAGCTCGGTTTCGGCGCAAACCTTCGACTACTTCAAGGCCGGCACAATCAACCGGATGCTCTTCAACGCACTGTTTCAGTTCGGTCTGCCCATCCTGGCCACCATCGTGGTTGCGGTTGTGTATTTGGCGGGCATCATTCGCCCAATCGGCTGATAAACTAACCGCAGGTTTTCGCGTGAATGCCGATTCACGTTTGTCGTTCATTTATCTGTTAGGGGGCTCGCCATGGGGCGTGGCCGTCAAAAGGCGAAGCACACCAAAGTTGCTCGCGAACTCAAGTATTTCAGCCCAGATGTAGACCTCACCGCTCTTGAACGCGAGTTGGCTGCCTCGGCCGAGAACGAACTTATCGACAAGTGGGCCGACCTTTATCCCGAAGAAGATGCCGAAGCCACCGGTGGTGAAACCGGCGAAACCGTTGCCGAACTTGAAGACGTTATCGAAACCGAAGAGGTCGATGAGGTTCGCGATCAACTCGGCGATGTCGACGATGACGGCCTAGAAAACAAAGACTAGAGCCCCCGAGCCCTTTGGCTTAGTGCGCGTATGCGCCAACCAGGCGCACAGCCCCACCATCCACGCCTTTAGCGTTTGTGATGTAACCCTGTTCGGCAGCGTTGGCCGCAGCATGATTGATTTCACCGAGTTGCCAGGTGTGAACGCCTAGAGCGTTAAGTTTGGCCGTGATGTTGGCGGCCGCAGCGGCATCAACCACGAGAGCCTGCCCCAGCCCGAGATTCCAGGTGCCTTCGACCGATTCGAGCGAGAAACCTCCCCAACTGGCGAGCACGCGAAACACGTCTTGTGGGCTCCAAGTTGAGCGGTCGACATCTAAGCTAACGCCAGTTGGCAACACACGCGACAGGTTGGCTGCGATACCGCCGCCGGTGATGTGGCTCATGGCGTGCACACCGTTGCCGAGTTCACTTTCGAGCAGGGTGTTAAGAACTCCAGTGTAAAGACGAGTTGGCTCTAGCAAGACTTCGCCAAGAGAAAGCGCACCGAACTCGGCCACCGTCTTGTTGTAGTCGAGCTTGCTGTCGGCAACGATCTTGCGAACCAGCGAGTAGCCGTTGGAGTGAAGCCCGCTCGACTGCATGCCAAGCACAATATCGCCAACCTGAACCTTGTGAGTGCCGAGCAACTTCGATGCCTCAACCGCGCCAACCGCTGCACCAGCAACGTCGTAGTCGTCTGGGCCTAGGAGGCCTGGGTGTTCAGCCGTTTCGCCACCGACCAGCGCAACTCCAACTTGCCCGCAAGCCTCGGCGATTCCGCGCACTATGTCGGCGATGCGCTCGGGCACCACTTTTCCGCAGGCAATGTAGTCGGTCATGAACAAGCTCTTTGCGCCAACCACCACGATGTCGTCAACGACCATGCCAACCAGGTCTTGGCCGATGGTGTCGTGCTTATCGATTGCCTGAGCGATCGCAACCTTGGTTCCGACGCCGTCAGTTGAGGTTGCGAGCAGAGGGCGTTCAAACGACTTTAGAAAAGAAACGTCGAGCATGCCGGCAAAACCACCGAGCCCACCAACCACCAAATCGTTGTGAGTTGCACCAACGGCACGCTTCATCAGCTCTACGGCAAGGTCGCCGGCTTCGGTGTCTACGCCCGCGGCGGCGTATGCATTTGGTTGGGTCACTTAGTTCGACTCGCTCTCGGCTGCTTGAATCACCGAATCGAGTTCGCTGTCGGGGCCAGGGTTGCAAGCGGCTGGGTCTTCGGTGCGTTCTAGTAGGTTTTTGCCCAGGCGATCGGCAGTCGGCAGTTCAATCGGATACGCGCCGGTAAAGCAGGCGGTGCAGAGCTCGCGTTCCTGCTGGCCGGTGGCGGCGATCATGCCATCTTTGGTGAGGTAGCCGAGGCTATCTGCACCAATCGATGCACGAACATCTTCAACCCCGAGGCCGGTGGCAATCAGTTCGGCGCGGGTTGCAAAATCGATGCCGTAGAAGCAAGGCCAGGTAATCGGTGGCGAAGAGATGCGCACGTGAATCTCTGCGGCACCTGCCTCACGAAGCATCTGCACGAGCGCGCGCTGGGTGTTGCCTCGAACAATCGAGTCGTCGATAACGATGATGCGCTTGCCGCGAATAACTTCTTTCAGCGGGTTGAGCTTCAGGCGAATACCGCGCTGGCGAATGGTTTGCGAAGGTTGAATGAAGGTTCGACCAACGTAGGCGTTTTTCACCAAACCGTGACCAAACGGAATGCCCGACTCCTGCGAGTAGCCAATTGCGGCTGGCGTGCCCGACTCGGGTGTTGGAATAACGAGGTCAGCATCAACCGGATACTCGCGGGCAAGGGTGCGGCCCATCTGAACGCGAGCGTCATAAACGTTTTTGCCATTGATGGCGGTGTCGGGGCGGGCCAGGTAAACGTATTCGAACACGCAACCGGCACGCTTGACGTTCGCGAACTTAGAAGAACGCAGGCCGTTCTCGTCGATGGCGATCAGTTCGCCCGGTTCAATTTCGCGCACGAACGAAGCACCAACTATGTCGAGTGCGGCCGACTCCGACGCAACCACCCAGCCTCGTTCCAAACGGCCAAGCACTAGAGGGCGAACACCCTGAGGGTCGCGGGCGGCGTAAAGCGTAGTTTCATCCATGAAGACGAGGCAGAAAGCACCCTTGACCTTGGGCAGCAACTCGAGCGCGGTGGCTTCGAGAGTGTGGTCGGCGTCGCCGGCGAGAAGCGCGGTGAGCACTGCGGTGTCGGTGGTGTTACCACCGGTGATTTCGTTGTCGGTTTGGTTTGGGTAGCGGTCGCGCAACATCTCGAGTAGGTCGGCGGTGTTGGTGAGGTTACCGTTGTGGCCCAAAGCCACTGTGCCAAAAGCGGTGCGGCCAAGCGTAGGCTGCGCGTTGCGCCAAGACGAAGAGCCGGTTGTTGAATAACGGTTGTGTCCGACGGCGATGTGGCCGGTGAGGCTCTCTAGGGCGCTCTCGCTAAAGACCTGCGAAACCAAACCCATGTCTTTGTAAACCAAAAGTTTCTTGCCATCTGAGGTGGCGATACCGGCCGATTCTTGGCCGCGGTGCTGAAGTGCATATAGGCCGAAGAAGGTGAGCTTGGCTACTTCTTCACCGGGTGCCCAAACGCCGAATACGCCACATTGATCTTGTGGACCCTTCTCATCGGGTAGAAGGTCGTGATTCAAAAGTCCGTCGCCACGAAGCAAGGGCTGTTCCCCGTTCAAGTAGGAGCGTTTTTTGGGCTTGATTTAGCACCATTGCTGGCCCGTTACCCGTTAAGTTTAGTGGCTTCAACTTCTTTGCTGCGAGTGCGTGAAATCCAATCGAAGCCTAGAGCCATAAGGGTTCCAGACATAAAGCCCGCACCGCCCAAATAGACCAACAAAACCCCAAGGATGCTGGTGCCGCCCTGTGCTTCAGCAGGTATCAAGGTCGACAGCACAAAGGCCAGAACTAAACCGAAGATGGTGCCGATCGACATGAACGGCAAGAACTTCGGCGCTCTGCGAATGCGCAGAGTGGTTGGAGTTTCTCTTGGTGTTGCGCTCTTTTTAGCCATGGCTCAATTCAACCCGAAGTTCAACGGCAAAAGTTCCGAAATATCGGCACGGCTTCCGGAGGCAACAATCTTGGCTTCGCTAACCGCCTGCCGCCAGGTGGTTTCGCCCACCGCGAGCGCAAACCAAGTGGTGGCATTCATTTCGACAACGTTTGGCGGAGTGCCACGGCGATGAGTCGGCCCTTCAACGCACTGCGTCGCGCCGAGCGGCGGCACCCGCACCTCAACGGTGTTACCCGGTCTGAGTTCGGCTAGAGATTCGAGCAGGTAACGCACCGCCATCGCGAAAGTTGGGTTTGCCACGTCGCGTTCTACCGAACCATCGAGCACCGAGCGAACGGCAGCGATGCCAGCATCCGGGTTAATTTTGCGTTTGGCCACAGATACATTCTCGCTAGGTTTTGGGCGACGCCGTGCCAATAAACTTGGAGCAATGAAGATTCTCGTTTTGGGCCAGGGCGCTCGCGAACACGCCATCATCCAATCGCTCATAGCCACCGGTACTCCGGCCGAGCACATCGTGGCTGCCCCTGGCAACGCGGGCATCGCCGATGAGGTGCGCACTGTTGCAAGCCTCGACCCGAACTCCCCCTCCGCCGTAACCGCCTTCGCCAAAGAAGCAGGAATCGACCTAGTTGTCGTTGGCCCAGAAGCCCCGCTGGTGGCCGGTGTCTCCGATGCACTTCGAGCCGAGGGGATTGCCGTTTTCGGCCCTTCGCAGAAAGCTGCTGAACTAGAGGGTTCGAAGTCTTTTGCCAAAGAGGTTATGGCCGCCGCCGATGTTCCCACCGGCATGGCTCGCGAATGCTCGACCATCGAAGAAGTCGAAACGGCTATGGCCGCCTTCGGTGCTCCATACGTTATTAAGGCCGACGGTTTAGCCGCCGGCAAGGGCGTTATCGTCACCAGCGACCGCGACGCCGCACTCGATCACGCGCGCAAGTTTATCGACCTGGGCATTTTGGTCGAAGAGTTTCTAGACGGCCAAGAGGTCAGCCTGTTCTTCTTGAGCGATGGCAAGAGCGTTCTGCCACTAACCCCAGCCCAAGACTTTAAGCGCGCCTACGACCGAGACGCCGGCCCAAACACCGGTGGCATGGGTGCTTACTCGCCTCTGCCTTGGCTGCCAGAGAGCTTCGTAGAAGAGGTCGAAGCCACCGTTGCACTTCCAACCATTCACGAACTTGCTCGCTTAGGCGCTCCGTTTGTAGGCCTGCTCTACTGCGGACTCATCATTACCGAGCGCGGCATCCGAGTTATCGAATTCAACGCACGCTTCGGAGACCCCGAAACGCAAGTGGTTTTGCGCCGACTCGTGACACCGCTTGCCAGCCTGCTTCATAAAGCCGCTATCGGTCAACTGACTTCGGCACCCACCCCAGAATTCACCAAGGATGTAGCGATCACCGTGGTTCTCGCCTCGGAGGGCTACCCCGACTCATCGGCACCAAACCGAGCCATCACCGGGCTTGCACTCGCCGAAGCTGACAAGCACATCAGCATCGCGCACGCCGCAACCAAGGTTGAGGGCGACGAGTTACTTGCCACCGGTGGCCGAGTGCTGAGCGTCGTCGCTCTGGCTTGCAGCTTCACAAAAGCACGCCACCACGCCTACGAAGCCATAGAGAAGATTCAGCTCAAAGGCAGCCACTACCGCAAAGACATCGCCCAAAAAGTTGCCGACTCCGAGAAGCACGACTAATGGCGCTCGCTCTCGCCGACTGGCACCACGTTTACTCGGGCAAAGTGCGCGACCTCTACGAGCACAACGACCCTGCCTTCGCGCACCTAATTCTGGTGGTGGCCTCAGACCGCGTAAGTGCTTTCGATCACGTGCTCGAGCCGGCCATCCCTGGTAAAGGTAAACACCTAACCGCACTCACCAACTGGTGGTTTGACCGCTTGGATGTCGCCAACCACGTGTCACACGAACTGCCGGTACCTGCTGAGTTTGCCGGGCGTGCCACAGTGGCCAAGAAGCTAGACATGTTTCCGATTGAATGCGTCGTGCGAGGCTACCTCTCGGGTTCGGGTTGGAAGGAGTACCAGGTCAGCTCAACCGTGTGCTCAATTCCGTTACCTGAAGGCCTAACCTTCGGAGGCAAGCTGCCCGAACCGATTTTTACCCCGGCCTTTAAAGCCGAACTTGGCGAACACGACGAAAACATCACGTTTGAGCGGGTTGTTGAACTGATCGGCGAAGCCGACGCCAAAGCGATTCGAGACCTTTCGCTGCAGGTTTTTGCCAAGGCTTCAGCGCTGGCCGAGAAAGCCGGGCTTATTCTCGCCGACACCAAGTTTGAGTTTGGCCGCGACCCGCTAACCGGCGAAATAACCTTGGGCGACGAAGTGCTCACCCCAGATTCGAGCCGCTTCTGGTCGAAGGCCTCGTGGGATCGCGGAGATCGCAAAGACTCTTATGACAAGCAGATCGTGCGCAACTGGCTTGCCGAAAACTGGGATCAGGCCGAGGGCTCCACACCGCCTGAGTTGCCAGCGACAGTGGTTAGCCAAACGGCCGACAAGTATCAAGAACTCGTCGACCGTCTAACCAGCGAAGTTGAATAGTCGAACCTAGCCCACTTAGCTGAAAACCTTGGCTTATGGCTTTACGCCACCTTTGCCGTCGCTAACCGGTTTTATCGGCGCTGGAGGCTTTGCTCCCAGCAGCAGCAACTCGGCGTCGCGAGTTGCCTGGGCGGCCGAGATCGCTGTGTTTCGATTTACCACCGCAGCGGCAACTGCAACATCTCGAATTGTGCGCGCGGCCTTCTTTAGAGCTGGAGCATCTTTTGAACCTTTTGCGGCTGAAACTGCCGACGAAAATGCCGTGTTTGCGGCTGTGACAGCGGCACTGAAGTTGATTTTGGCTGCTTTCACCACGTCGTTGCAAGTTTGAATTATTGCTGTATGCGCGTCGTTCCAAGCGCCGTTTACTTTTTTCCAATCCCCCAAAGCGAGTTTAAACTCGTTGAGAGCTTTCTTAAAGTTTGTACTTGGTTTGCGCACTGACCACTTGGTTTTGAAACTGTCGTTGAGCTTATGAAAGCGGTCAATCTTTTTGAAGTCAGGCGAGCTGGCTGAATCGGGTGAACTTGAATTCGATACGACAACCTGCGTCTCTGCATTCGCAGAAAGCGCTGCCAGGGGAGACATAGCCAAGCATGCAGCTAGTAATAGTGCCACTTTGGCTCTAGGGCTCGGCTTCATTCCATCCACTTTCTTTAACAACCTACCCGCTAATTTTGGTAGCCGATCATGTGAATTTTGTGTGAAGCGGATTGGCAAGTTTAAAGATTAGAGGGCCTACATCAGTGCAACGCTAACCTAAACCTATGCCAGCAACAGATATCGAACGCTCAGCCAAGATTCTCGTAGTCGATGACGAGAACACCCTTCGCGAAATGCTCGCTGACGCTTTCAGGATCGCCGGTTTTGGCACCTACGAAGCCCCCGATGCCGATGAGGCAATGAAACTGGTGCGCAAAGAGAGCCCCGATCTGGTCATTTGCGACATCAACATGCCGGGGCAATCCGGGTACGAATTCTTAGAGAAGCTGCGAGCCAACGGTGACGAAACTCCGGTGATTTTGCTCACCGCTCGAAACGAAAGATCTGACATCACACAGGGCCTCAAGTTGGGCGCAGATGACTATCTCACCAAGCCGTTTGGCTTGGAAGAATTGATGCTTAGGGTAAAAGCGATTCTTCGACGCACCCGCAAGAAGGAGTCGGGCGATGCATTGGTGTGTGGTTCGGTTCAGATGTTTGACGATTACCATCAGGTAACTGTCGATGACGTCGAAATCGATCTTTCGCCAACCGAATATCACTTGCTGCAGACTTTGATGCTCAACAAAAATAAAGTGCTTTCTCGCAGATTTCTGTTGCGAGAGGTCTGGGGCATAGATTTCGACACCGAGTCAAATGTGGTTGATACTTACATCTCGTACCTAAGACGCAAACTCCAAGCTCAACAATTCGAAGGCATTCGCACTGTTCGCGGAGTAGGTTTTCAAATCTCGGACAGACCATGAGACTGAGCACCAGAGTTGCAGTTGGCGCTGCGGCTGTCGCTGTCTGTTCCAGCGCAACAATTGGGTTGCTAGGAGCGTTTAGCTCCTTCAACAACGAAGTGGGTCGCTACGACCACGTGCTTGATTCGATCTCGGTAGATACATCAAAGGTAACTTCAGACAAAATTTTGGCCGCCATCGAGTTTGCCACCGACCGCGCATATTCGGTGAATGTAACGCTTCTCGATACCAACGGAAAACTGAGCGCATTGACATCGTCGGCACCTACTCTTAGGGCTGCCCCAACCCCTCAACAGATTCGCCTTGCCCAGTCGATGGGGGTTTCGATGGCTGGCGAAGAAAACTATCGCTTTCGTTCGGTCTCGGTAGATACCGGAGACTTCATTATCTTGAGCATCCCGTTAGATGACGCAAACCACGCACTGGTTAACAATCTTTGGCTCCTATTCTGGTTCACCTTGGGCACAGGTGCGTCGGCGACCGGAATTATCTTGATTCTCGTGAAACGCGACCTGAAGGCAATTGAGACTCTTGCGCGAAGTGCCGTGGAGATTGCCGCTGGCACCGACATCGCCCTCCAGTCGCCACCCACTTCGGCTGAAGTTCTGCAGCTCACCCAGGCAATCAAAGCGATGGTGCAAAACCTTAATCGTTCGATCGCGGTGGAGAAGAACGCACGAGATTCAATGCAGCAGTTTATGGGTGATGCCTCTCACGAGCTCAGAACTCCGTTGACGGTCATCAAGGGTTACGCCGACTTGCTGGCCTCTAAGCAATCTGACGACAAAGCCTTTAAGGCAAAGGCGCTCGAGAGAATATCTGGCGAAGTATCCCGCATGGACAAACTTATTTCTGACTTGCTATTGCTTGCGAAGCTTGGCGATGTGCATGGCTTCGAAGAGCGCTCAATGTCTGCTGTTAATTTCAGCGCACTGCTGAAGCAACAGGTTGATGACTTTAAAGAACTCGAGCCTGAGCGAGCGGTGGCCGTCACCCTTGTGCGCAACCTGCACATTTGGGGTAATGCCGAACTTCTGCAACAACTACTTGGCAATATCTTCTCGAATCTGAGTCGCCACACCCCTTCTGATAGTCGCGTGAGAGTGGGTTTGATTCTCGAGAACTCAGAGACGGCGCTGCTTACCGTCGACGACAGCGGCCCCGGACTTCCCGATTCGTTATACACGCTTGGTATCGACAGCTTTGTACGCTTCGACCCTTTCGCCGACCGGCAACAAGGCACACACGGGCTGGGCATGACCATCATGCGCACCATTGCTGCGAAGCACGGCGGAACCTTCTTTCTGCTGAAGAGCGCGCTTGGCGGCTTGCGACTAGAACTGAGATTGCCACTCAACGCGAAAGCGAACGGCAACTCCTAGTTAAACAAAAGTTGGGCCCGGACGAATCCGGACCCAACTTTTTGGTTTAAGAAGTTATTACTTCTTGGCGCCCATTCCCTTAAGAACGATAACTAGCAACGCACCAACAACAGAACCAACAACAATGGCTCCGAAGAATGCGATTGGGTTACCGATTAGAGGAAGAACCCAGATACCACCGTGAGGAGCAAGCGAACCTGCACCCAAACCAGCCGAGATTGCACCGGTAACAGCCGAACCAACCATGATCGAAGGGATCACGCGGATTGGGTCAGCAGCAGCAAATGGGATTGCACCTTCAGAGATGAACGATGCACCAAGTAGCCAGGCAGCCTTACCGTTTTCAACTTCGCTCTCCGAGAAGAGGTTCTTGCGAAGAACGGTTGCGAGTGCCATAGCGATCGGTGGAACCATACCTGCAGCCATAACAGCAGCCATGATGATTGCTGGGGTTGAGGTTACGTCGCTGTTTGCGTTAGCAAGACCGGTGGTAGCGAAGACGTAAGCGACCTTGTTTACAGGGCCACCCATGTCGAATGCCATCATCAGACCAAGAACGATACCCAGAATTGCAAGCTGGCTCTGGTCGAAGCTACCCAACCAGCCGGTTAGCTGTGCGTTTAGCCAAGCGATAGGTCCGCCGAGAACGAGAACCATCACGAAGCCAACGGCAACCGAGGCTAGTACTGGAATAACGATTACTGGCATAACTGGACGGAACCAAGATGGTACTGACCATCCCGAGATCCACTTAGCTACGTAACCTGCAAGCAGACCACCAGCAATAGCGCCGAGGAATCCTGCGCCGGTGCCTAGAGGGTTGCCATCGGTTCCAACTGCTACAGCACCAGCGACAAATCCAGGTGCGATACCAGGACGGTCGGCGATTGCGTAAGCGATAAAGGCTGCCAACACTGGCACGAAGAAGGCAAACGCTGCCTTACCTAGCCAGAAAATGACGAATGCCCAGTTCTTGATGTCAAGGAAGTTGAACTGACCTGCAGTGAAGGCCATTTCCTTGGCGTCGTAGGCGTGGTAGCCACCGAGCATGAAGCCCAGGGCAATGAGGATACCGCCCGCTGCAACGAGTGGAATCATGTAGGACACACCGGTCATCAAATATTGACGAAGGCGTGCTCCTGCGCTAACTGTGTTCACTATGAGCCTCCTATTGCTCTTAGTTGAGGAGCTGGACTGGCAAGACGCCAGCCAACATTATTTTTTGCCGAAGAGGTTTCCGAAGAAACCCTTCTTTTCTCCCTCGTCACTTGTCGACGACTTAGGTGCGGGTGCAGCAGGTGCTGCCTCCCCACCAACTCGAGGAGCAGTGCCGTTGGAAACTTGTTCGATCAGGTTGTTGATTAGGTCGACTGAGCCACGAAGTGCCTTAGCGACGGGAACCTGAACATAAGGCTTGCCAGCAAAGCGGTCTTTGCCACCAACCTCTAGGTCTACACAGAAGATTGCGATGTCAGCGCTGTCGATCCATTCCTGCGATACTCGCTGAACTCCGCCAGAACCCTGGGTTTCAACTTTGATTTCGTGACCGAGTTCTTTGGCGGCGCGCTCAAGAGCTTCGGCAGCCATGTAGGTGTGTGCGATACCGGTGATGCATGCGGTTACTGCAACGATTTTCATTAGTCTTGGACCTCTCTGGTCAGGGTTGCGGCGAGTTCGGCCGGGTCGGTTTCTGCGCGGAGTTGGTCGCAGAATTCGTCGTGCATGATCTTGCGAGCAAGCTTGGACAAAATCTGTAGGTGAGCACCTTCGCTGCTGGCAGGTGCCGCAATTAAAAAGATGAGGTTTGACTTTCCGTCTTCGGCACCGAAGTCGACGCCGGTTGGGCTAACGCCGACGGCAACCGATGGCACCGAAACAAAGTTGCTCTGAGCGTGGGGGATGGCGATGCCACCTTCGATACCGGTTGGAAAGTGCTCTTCGCGAGCGGCCACAGCAGCAAGATAGTCATCGATGTTGGTGAGGCGGTTCGCTTCAACCAAACGCTCAGCGAGCTGACGACAAGCATCGGCTTTGTCGCTGGCCTCGAGGCCGATGATTACGATCTCTTCGATCGTTATTGCTTGGGTCATACTTTTTAGCTGCTTTCTCTGAAGTCGACACATGGTCTTCGACTACATTACCGATAAGTCTTGCCTACTCATTGAAGGTTTGACGGTAAATTCGCAAACGCTTACATTACATTTTGGTTTCGATGTTATCGCTAACAAAATGGTGTTCCGCTCGGTTCACCTTGGCAATATTCGGCTAACCTAGTTGAAGTAAGTTTGCAAACCGTTTAGAGATTGGTAAGAAATGGCATACCAAGCAGAGGTCGAAGTACTCGACCCAATCGGCCTACACGCCCGACCAGCCGGTCAAATAGTGAAGTTTGTTAAAGAAGCCGCGCTCGACGTAAAGATCGGACCGAGCGAAACCGAACTCGTCGCCGGCAACTCCGCTCTGCGCCTGATGGCCATGAAAGCAAGCACCGGCAGCAAGCTAGTGGTAATCGTTGACGGCGTCGACGACGCGAAAGCAGCCGAAGTGGTTGCCCAAATTCAAGAATTCCTTAAAGGCTAAAAACGTGCCGCTCGCCCACGGTGCAATTCTCAAAGGTCTCGGCGTTGGCTTGAACTCGGCTGTAGGAACGGTCTGGCGCGTTGCGCCCCACGCATCGTTGCCAACCTGGAGCAAGACAAATAATGGTGCAAGTGTCGAAGCCGAAGCACTTCGTGGTTCAATCGCCGCAGTGGCTGCCGACCTAGATCGACTCGGCGAAAAAGCTGGCGGAACCAGCGCGGAAATTTTTGAAGCACTCAAGTTTCTTCTCGAGGATGACGAACTTTTTGAGGTTGCCGAAACGCACCTTTCCGACGGCTGGTCGGCAGCGGCTGCCTACGGAATGGGCGTAAACGAATTCGCCGAACTGCTCGGAGGCGACCCCACATTCGCCGAGCGCGTGGCTGACCTACAAGACCTTTCAAAGCGAGTGCAGGCGCACCTTGCGGGTATCGAACTTTCACTGAATCTGCCCGATACTGGAGAACTCATTTTGGTTGGCGACGATTTCTCGCCTGCCGACACCGCCCAGTTCACCCCGGCGGTAATTGGCGTTATCACCACCAAGGGCGGACCAACCTCGCATACTTCGATCATCTGCCGCTCACGAAGTATTCCAGCCGTGGTTTCTTGCCACGATGCCGACGCTCTAGAAAACGGCGACCTAGTTTTGGTCGACCCGGTTGGTGATCGTGCCATTGTTGGCGGCGACGTGAGCCTAGCCACCAAGTCGATTCAGTTTGTGGCGGTTAGCCAAGAGCCGATCATCCCGGTGCGTTCAAACATCGGAACCCGCACCGACGCCGAAGCCGCCGCCAAGACCGGTGCCGATGGCGTTGGGCTGTTTAGAACAGAACTTCTATATCTAAGCGAAAAGACCCAACCGAGCGTTGAGCAGCAGACCGCCGCTTACAGCGAGATTCTTGCCGCCGCTCCGGCCGGCCCAATCGTGGTTCGCACCATCGACGCCGGCAGCGACAAACCCGTGCCGTTTCTCAACATGGGTGAAGAAGAAAACCCTTCACTGGGCGTGCGCGGTTACCGACTAATTAGCGAGCACCGTTCGTTTATCGAAGACCAACTAAAGAGCCTAGAAGCTGCCCGTGCCGCAACCGGTCGCGAAGTTTGGGTGATGGCCCCGATGATCGCAACCGTTCAAGAGGCTACCGACTTCTGTGCTCTCGCTCGTTCTCTCGGAGAGTTCAAGGTTGGAATCATGGTCGAGACGCCATCGATTTCGATTCTGATCAACGACCTCAAGGGCATCGTCGACTTTGTTTCGATCGGCACCAACGATCTTTCGCAATATCTCTTTGCCGCAGACCGCATGAACCCCGCCCTCGGAACTCTGCTAACGCCTTGGCAACCGGGGCTGATTCGCACCTTGGCTCGCATAGCTGACGCCGGTAAGGCAGCGGGCATTTCGGTTGGAGTTTGCGGCGAGAGTGCCAGCGACCCAACGTTCGCGGTAGTTCTCGCTGGGCTTGGCATCACTTCGGTGAGCGCGTCACCTTCGCAGGTTGACGTGGTTCGCGCAGCGCTTTCGAGCGTGGATGCCGGCAAGGCCAAAGAAATCGCCAACGCCGTTTTGGCAGCCACCTCACCGGAGGCAGCGAAGGCAGCGGCGCTCGCGCAACTCTCGGCCTAGGTACTCAGCTTCCAGCGGAAGCTTTGTTACGCGCGAGCGTCATAAATCGAAACCAAACTTCTCAGCGCCGACATCCGCGGGTAATTTCGAACTATGCCTATTTATGACAACATCACCCAGGTAGTCGGAAACACTCCGCTCGTTCGCATCAACCGCATCATCGATGGCGGTGCCGAAGTTCTGGCCAAGCTAGAGTTTTACAACCCTTCATCGACCGTCAAAGACCGCATTGGTATTGCCATGGTTGACGCTGCCGAAGCATCGGGCGAACTAAAGCCTGGCGGGGCAATCGTTGAAGCCACCTCGGGTAACACCGGTATCGCACTTGCGATGGTTGGTGCCGCTCGCGGTTACCGCGTAATTCTCACCATGCCAGATTCGATGTCTAAGGAGCGTCGCACTCTGCTTCGCGCCTACGGTGCCGAGCTGGTGCTCACACCAGCTGCCGAGGGCATGCGGGGTGCAGTATCGAAGGCCGAAGAGATCGGTCTCAACGAAGGTGCCGTTCTAGTTCGTCAGTTTGCCAACGAGGCCAACCCGGCCATTCACCGCAAGACCACCGCGCAAGAGATTTGGCGCGACACCGACGGCCAGGTTGCCGCCCTCGTAGCAGGCATCGGCACCGGTGGAACCATCACCGGAGTCGGCCAGGTTCTAAAAGAGCTCAACCCAGACATCAAGGTTTTTGCTGTTGAACCCGCTGCCTCACCGATTCTCAATGGCGGAACCGCAGCCGGCCACCCGATTCAGGGAATCGGCGCAAACTTCATTCCCGAGATTCTCGATACCAACGTCTACGACGAGGTGCTCGATGCTCCAACCGAGGAGGCCGTAAAGTGGGCTCGTCGCGCGGGCGCTGAAGAGGGCATTCTTGCTGGAATCTCATCGGGTGCCGCCCTTTGGGGAGCAAACCAAATTGCATCACGTCCAGAGTTCGCCGGCAAAAAAATCGTCGTAATCATTCCGTCGTTCGGCGAGCGTTACCTGTCGACGATTCTCTACAAAGACCTAATGGACCTCGACAACTAGCCAACGGCGCTGCAACGCCTGCCGGCTTTACTTTCCTAAGCAAAACAGCCCATCGGAGCCTCTGGTTTCGGTGGGCTTTTTGCACTCTACAATTGAGTCATCTTGAGTAGATTCAGCGAAGACATAAAAGCCGGTTTGGCCAAAGACCCATCTGTCATCAGTGGTGTCGAACTTTTCTTTACCTCACCCGGCCTGCACGCGGTTTGGGGCTACCGCTGTGCTCACGTTCTATGGAAGATGAAGCGTCGAATATTGGCCAGGATGCTCAGCAACTGGTTGCGCTTTATCACCGGTATCGAAATTCACCCAGGCGCCGTTATCGGTCGTCGCTTCGTGATCGACCACGGCATGGGTGTGGTCATCGGCGAAACCGCGGTGATCGGAGACGATGTTTTGATTTACCACGGTGTGACTTTGGGTGGCAAGCACAATGCCCGTATCAAGCGTCATCCGACGGTTGGCAACAACGTAATGATCGGCGCGGAGTCGATTGTGCTTGGTGACATAACCATCGGCGACAACGTAATGATTGGCGCCGGCTCGGTAGTCACCAAAGATGTACCTGCCAACTCAGTAGTCGTCGGCGGCAACCTACGAAAGCTTTAGGCTACTTGCCCCACTGCGCCGAGGCGTAGTGCTGCAACTTAATAACCTGCCCGGCAAACGTAACCGACACCACCTTTGATGGGTCGCCTGTAATCACAATCAAACCAGTCTTGAGCGAAGTGGTTCTCTTTAGATAACCCTTGCCAAGAACTTTCACCACGACCTTCGCACCTTTGAGGTTGACCGTGCTCAGGGAGTCGAACTTGGTGCCCACCTTGATGGTGGTGGTCTTCTTGGTTTTGCTCTTGGTTACGGTGATCTTCACGGGAGCCTCGCAAGCTTTACGCTCTTTAAGCACTGTGGTTGAGAACGACCATCTTGGCGTTGGCGACTTAGGCACAAATGAAGACAGGGCGCCGGTGGCGTAGCGAATCGTGGTCTTGGTTAGGTTGGTGGGCACCAAGAACACCCAAGGTTGCCCAAGAGTTTTGACGCTCGAACCGTTCAAGAATTTATAACTCGTTGGCGAAGTTGAGCTGGTACGCGACCAAGTGATTTTGAAGATCTTTCCCGCCCGCATTAGAAGGCCAGAGCCCTTGCCAAGGCTGTTGGTGTAAGGAACGGCGTCTGGGCCGCCTTGAGCCATGGTGCGACAGGCAAATGCGCTGCCCGCATTCTTGGCGCTGCTGAATTGAATGATTGCGGTTGGCGATGAAGTGGTGCCGGTCACGGTCTTACCGCTGACCACGTCAACCGACGAGTTGCGGCCAGAAGCCGAATAGATCCAAACCTTTTTCTTGGCATCCCAAGCGATTGTTCTTGGAATCATCTGAGAGAAAGGGGTTTTCTTATATTCGATTTTGAGCCAGCGAACACTCTTGCCTGTTTTCAAAACTTTGGCAGGAACCACTCCTGCAACCAAGCCGGCATGCTTGCGAATGTTTACATTCGACATGCTCAAACCGGTGTTACGCCCAGGCACTGAAGTGCCCTTAAGGAAGTTACAAAAAGGCGCGATGCACTTTTTAACCACGTAGATTTCTTCGGCGCCGTCATCAGAGGTTCGCAGCACGTGCTTGGTAGAAGCCAAGAAATCATCCATGATTTTGCGAGATTCAGTGTGACCCGAGGCGTAAAGCCTAACTTTTCCAAAAGCGTCGAGAACATTAAAGTCGGTTTCACGGATGCTTCGAACCGGGCCAACCTTTGCCGGAACTTTATCGGTGCCGTAGATGGCGATGTGTCTGGTAAAACCGCGTTCAACTGGCTCAACGTAAACCATGGCTGCGGCTTTCAAACCGTATAGCGGATACGCGCCTTTTTGGTTAGCGGGAACCTTGACGGCTACAACACCAGATTCACCGGCTGCAACACTTGGTGCACTGACAGCGGGGCTTGCCGTAGCAACTCCTGCGACGAGCGAGAGTGCGAGCGTCAAACCGGCGATTGTTCTTGCGAATTTTTTCTGCATTATGGCCTTGTCTATTTTTTTGTTTCTAAAAGTTTGGCTAGGGCATGAAGTCGTCTCTCAACAACCTGCTCGTTGGCGCGCTCTTTATCGCTCAACTCCGACACGTCATTTAAACACAGCACCGAAGGTAGGCGCCGAATAAACAGCCCCAGAATTTTAGGCAGCGATGCCTTCGCATTGAGCACTACGTAGCGATAAGTCAATTTTCCACCAATGAAGCCGCGAGCGCTAGTAATCGCGAAAAAATTGTGCAACCACTCCGGCACCACGTCGGTCTCCGAACGGAACTTGCTCTCACAAGTGCGTACCAGCTCATCGGGGTGCCTTTGCCAAAGCTCAGCCATCACACTCTTTTGAAGTGGATGCGGACCGTGCTGAATGCTGCGCGTAGTGGTTTTGTAGCCCGAGGCTTGGCCAAGCGCCACAGTGTTTTGGCGAATGCGGTGAATGGTGGCAAGTTTCTTGGTTTCGTAACCTGGAATCAGCGTTTTTGTGTAACGAATAACCGACCGCCCGAGAGTGTCGAACCAAATGCCGGGGTGCAGGTTGCGACCAAAGAAGATGTCGTCGTTGAGGTAAAGAAAGTGCTCGCTCAAGCCCGGAATTCGATGAAGGTTGGCTGTGATTGCGTGAGAGTTAAATGTGGGCAAGTACTCAGCTGGAATGAAAACTTTATGGTCGATAATCGTAACTTTGTCGGCAAACTCTCCGAGTTCGGGGGTTTGGCCGTCGGTGACTACCCAGATTTTATTCACCCAGCGGGCATGATCGAGCAGGCTGCGAATAGAGAAGTAGAGCTCGTTGCGGCTGATAAACCTGCTGGCGGCCGAACCGTGGCTTGAACTTTCAGAACCATCGTGTTGCTGCTTCTTGGCTAGCCACGCTGGATCACTGCCGTCAACCCACAAATAAACCGCATCCACGGCGAAATCGATGTCAAAGACGTTGTCGAACGAGGATGCGCGGTCGAGGTCTTTACCCAGTTCAACGCCTGGCGCTAGCTCCGAAAAAACGTTGTTCCAAGCCGGCGAAGCAATGTTTCCCTTTGAGGTGTTGCTCCAAACTTCGAGAGGAATCATGCGCCGGTCGGTTCCTAGTGTGCCCTTGGGTGCGAAAGCCACTTGAAGTTGGCGATCAGCAATTTTTGCCACAGTTGCAGCAGGCAACTCAGTTAAAAGAGTCCAGTCGCTTTCGAAAGAGAGCTCCCGGCGAGCCACCGCTGAAATTAGGTCGAAATTTGCATTACCCAGTGAGCGAGCGAGCACCGCGTTTAGGTCATTTGCCGCCACTCCGATTGGGCTTACCAGCCAGTTGTTTGTGGGCACCGAAAAGTAACCTGAAATTTCAAGGATGCTGGCGCGAAGCGGCTCGAGTCTCTGCTGCATCGGTGCCGAGAGGCCTTCGCGCAGCCAAAACTGACGGTCTTCAGCCGGTGAGTGCTTGAGTAACGGGCTGATGGCTGAAGCAATCTTAAGCAGAGGGCCTTCGAGTGCGGTTCCGCCGAGTTTGGCAAGTTGATTCTTCACGTCCACCTCCCGTCGAGTTAAGTCTAACTAACCCTTGGCGGCAGCGAACTTTTGCAGTTCGGGGCGTGAGATTGGCAGCATCTGCTTGATGGCATCTTGTGCTTCAGTTGCATTGGTTACCACCACGTCATACATGGTGAGCGAGTGCGTGGGCTCGAAACCTCGATCGCTTTCGGGGCGGTATAGCAAGTGTTTAACCCCGTTGAGGCGCAACAGCATTAGGTTGTTTGGGTGGTCTTTAAGATACAGCGCACGCTCTGGCGCTAGCTGCTTGAGCAGAATTTCTGCTTCGGGCGAAGACGTGCTTGCAAACAGGTGAATCTTTGGTTTGCTAGCGGCGCCTACGTTTCGGCCATGCCACCAAAAGTGAGCTTTGAGGGCTGCCAAGGTTGTTACTTGGTTGGTGGCGAGATAAACCTCGCCATCGGCCTTGGCAATCTCAAAGAGTTCATTTGCTACACCTACCAGTGAGCGCACCTCGAACGCATCAGAAAAGTGCACATAAAGGTTGCGCAGTGGTTGCTTAGGTGCGGCTGGCGGTGTTTGACTCACCGGCACCCAAACACCTACTGCCTTGAGCGCAATCCGTAAAGCATAACTCGGATACCGCAGCAACTCCCTTAGCCATGCAGCTCGTCGAGCGAAAACCTTCAACGTTTTGGCAGCTGCACCTCGGTTGAGTGAAAGTGTTTTGCGCAAGGCCAGCGCTTGTTCGATTGCCGCTCTAAACAGTTGATCGGCGTCACCTTGGGCAAAATACTCGGTGCGCAAACGGGCCATGGTTGCCCTCTGCGATTCGCTGCCGGTTGCGGCATCGATGGCGCCGCCTAAATCATCGACCTCGGCCGGTTCAATCAGTTTTAGCGCTTCAAACAGCGGCGCTTCGGGCAGCACCGCATCTGGATGCTGAGGCATGGTGATTAGCATCGGCTTGTCGGTAGCGAGCCAGTCGTAGGCGACCGCCGAAACATCCGTGATCATAAAATCGAGGGCCTTCAGTTGCCAGCCAAACTCACTCTTGTCTACAAAATGCTGCCCGCCACGACTATTGGCCCACTCGATGTGCGAGCGAATCTTGGCGTCGGCGGTGGCAACCGCTTCGACTCGCGACCCCGAAAGTGGGTGGGGGCGATAAATAACTCGGTGACCCAGTTCAATCAACTTACGAACGATGGCTTCGCCGTGGGTGGCGATCGAGCCATACTGCGTTGCCGAGGTGGCGCCCTCCCAGGTTGGCGCGTAGAGCACCTGCAAACCCTGCGATGCCTCAGCCGAAAACTCGGCGGGTGCTTGGTGCTCATCTGCCAACTGAGGGCGGCCAATCAACTTAATGCGCTCCGGCGAATATCCTTCGACTCGCTGCAGCACTCGTTGCCGCGCAACCTCACCGGCTGCAAAATACAGGTCGTAACGCTTGAGGGTGTTTTGCGACATGTAAGCCTTGTCAGACTCCCCGTGCGAAACCCAAACGTGGATGCCTCGCGAATATCGATTTGCATAGAAGTTGAGCGTGTTCTGGTTTGGGTAGAGCAAAACCTGCGGCTCGTGCTCGGCTAAGAAATTCAGTAGACCCTGGCCAAGATCAACTCGATAGGTTGGCAGCCCCGAAACTTCTATGTCGGCCGCAGCGATATCGCTGGCATAGACCACCGAAACGTCGTGAGACTTACTCAGCCGCGTAAGCGGTTGAATCCACTGGCGAAGTTGGTAAAGATTTCGTGGGTCGTTATCGAGAAAAACAAACAAGACCTGCATGTTTATCTCCTGATTACTGCGGTTTGAAGGGGGAGTTCGAAACGGTGTAGCGGTTAGGGTTTCCACAACTTAGCTGCGGGTCTCGCCTTTCCCTTCCAGGTTTCTACAGCCAGCTTGCATTCTCGATCAGCCACGTGAAGCGAAGGCTGGAGCCCCGAGTATTCAGCTGCCAAAGCTAACGCCTGATCAAAATCAACCTCAAGCGTTGCATCGTCAACAATCACTGAAACCGTCTCGATGGCACGAATCTCGGGTAGCAAAATGTTTCGAGCCTTCACCGATGACGCCTGCACCCAAACCTGATCGGCATTGCAGTCGTTCTCGGTATAAAGGCGAATGGCACTGCATTCAACAAGCAGCTGTTCAAAGGTTTCGCTCGGTTGCTGAGTTGGGCGCTGGAGACCTGGCAGATGCAGAAAAGCCACTTTTTTGCCCGCCGCTGAGAGATTCTTTGTGGTTTTGTAAACCGTGAGCAACCAATCGGTATCAATTGCTAGGTTAGCCAGCACTAAAACGTCGAAATGCGCTTGATTGTTCTCATCTACCGCCGAAGACACCGGAATCGGAAACGGCCGATCAACTACTGAGCGCTCTAGGTAGAGGCTAGTTTCCTCGAATTTGCCCTTGGTGTGCCAGTCGTCAAACTTGCGCAAGTAGTCTCGGCGTGCTCCAACAATGCCGCGCTGAGTAGAGTGCTTGCCGCCACCGGTGAGAGATTCTGAGTGGTAGCGAGTCAAACTGAGCATGCCGATCTTGGCTACCGGAGCAGAGTCTGGCCCAAAAGCAGAGCGAATTCTGTGGTGGAACTCGGTGTCAGCGCCGAACTTTACTTCGTCCCAGTATCCGAGTTCTTTAAACACCGTGTTGCGGGTGAACATCACCGAGCTCGAATTTTGGCGCATGATTTCGCGGCCGTACTGCGCAAAAAACATGAGGTTATCGGGTTCAATACGAACCGATTGGCTAAGGTTGGCCACGATGTCGGGGTTTTGAACCAAGTGGTTTACTTGACGTTCGATTTTTCTCGGATGCGACCAGTCGTCGGCATCGTGAACTGTGATGTACGCACCCGAAGAAATCTCGAGAGCAAAATTGCGTGATGCGTATGCGCCTCGATTGGTGTGGTTAGCCAACACCTGAATGCGCGGGTCTTCTTGGGCAAGTGCTCTGGCCACCCGCAGGGTGTCGTCGCTGCTGCAGTCGTCGACCACGATTATTTCTAGGTTTCGCCAAGACTGCTTTTGCAATCCACGAATGGTGGTGGGCAACCACTTTGCACTGTTCCATGCAGGGATAATCACGGTTACAAGTGCCCCGCCAGCAACTTCGGTGCCCGGCGCAATGTCGCAGTCAACCTGATCGAATGGGGTTTCTGAAAGATCTGGGTTGAGAAAGATGGGTTCAAGCTTTCGAACAGCGAGAGCACGGTTAATCCACTCGATCTGAAGCTTTCTGCCGAAGTCTGGAATCTGCTCGATCTTGGCGCCCGCGGCCCAGTTGGCTGCCGCCAAGAAGGAATCTTCGGTTCCTCGTTTAATGGCTTCGAGCAGAAGTAAAAGGCCATCCTGATGGCCGAAGTCGTGCAGCTGACGGTGACCTTCGATGCGCAGCAAAAGTTCGCGATCGCTCGGGGAGTATCGGTCGAGTGAAATCTTATAGGCGTGCAAATGCGAGGTAGCCAGTTCGATGAGGCCTTGATCTTGCACGGTGTGACCCCACGAAAGAAGTTCGCCTAACGCGCGGCGGCGGTGGTCGCCGGGGGTGTTCGGTCCGTAAACGAGAAACAGCAAGTTAGTTAGGCCAAGTTCGTCGTAACCGGCACGAAAAGCGTCGATGCAAAGGTCGATTTTGTAGTGCCACTCGGCATTGATGCTGTATTTCTTGAGTTCGGCCCCGTACTCACTGGTGGTTTTTTGCCACTGCGAGTAAGTCTTAATAAAGTCTTGAGCCGATGCTCTGATTTCTTCGGCTTGGTTTACCAATGCTTCGTGGGCGTGAGCGTGGCCCGGCCCGAGAGAGTGCTGGGCATCAAGTTGAAGGTTGCGCGCCTTGAAATCGAGGCGATGCGCACGTACCGTGAGGAGCTCTAGGGAATCCTCGATTTGCTGCGCAATTCGAAGAGCGCGAGTAATCTCTCCGCGAATTTTCTGCCCGCGGCCGGTTTTGAGGGCATCCCTGATTTCAATTAGGCGGTTTTCTAGACCTTTAAAACGGCGCTCGACTTTTTTGCGCGATGCCTGCAAGCGATCAAGTGATTCGCCCGTTCGCCCCAGTGAGGCCTTCAACTTACTCTCAGTAGCCATTGGCTTAATCCTAACCAAGATTGCCCAAGCGCCAAGGTGCCAAAATGGGCTACCCTTGAGCCATGGGCACAACAATCATTCTTGGGCAAGGTTATGTCGGTCTACCTCTCGCAGAGGCGCTAACCGAGGTAGGTGAAACAGTTCTCGGTTTCGACGTAAATCAGCGATTGGTCGACAGCCTCAACGCTGGCAAGTCGCACGTTGATGACATCAGCGATGCTGGCGTTGCGAAGATGATTGCAAGTAGTTACCGGGCCACCAGTGACCCGGCCGACATCGCTCAGGCCGACACGGTGGTTATCTGTGTTCCAACGCCGCTGAACAACGTCGGTGGCCCAGATATGAGCTACGTTGAATCGGCTTCTGCCATGGTGGCCGCAAACCTAAAGCCAGGCGCGCTCGTAATTCTTGAATCAACCACCTACCCTGGTACCACCACAAATCTTCTTCGCCCGATGCTCGAAGAGGGTGGTCGTGAACTCGATCGCGACTTCCACCTGGCCTTCTCACCTGAGCGAATCGACCCGGGCAACCAAAAGTTCAACATTCGAAACACCCCCAAGATTGTGGGTGGAGAGTCTGAAGTTTCGGGCAAGCTGGCAACCGCTTTTTACGCGCGTTTTGTTTCGCAAATTCACGAAACCAAGGGAACAAAAGAGGCCGAAACCGCGAAGCTTCTAGAAAACACTTATCGCCACGTAAACATCGCGCTCATCAACGAGTTGGCAATGTTTTGCAACTCCCTCGGCATCGACGTTTGGGAGGTCGTTAAGGCGGCATCTTCAAAGCCATACGGTTTTCAGGCGTTCTACCCAGGGCCAGGAGTTGGCGGCCACTGCATTCCAGTAGACCCTGCCTACCTGAGCTTCGAAGTTAAGCGTCGACTCGGCGCCGACTTCCGTTTCATCGAAACAGCCATGGACATCAACAACGGCATGCCCCGTTACGTTGTGTCGCGCATCCAGGCCATTTTGAACCGCGATGGCAAAGCCTTAAACGGTTCTAAGGTTTTGCTGTTGGGCATGACCTACAAGCCAGACATCGCCGACCTCAGAGAGTCGCCGAGCCTGGAGATTTTTGAGATTCTACTTGAAGAGGGCGTGCAAGCAACTTTCTTCGACCCTCACGCCAAATCGGCTCGCATCGGTGGCGAAGTGATAAACAGCCATCCAGAGTTGAATGAAGCCATCGCAGAGAGCGACGTTGTGGTCTTGTTGCAGGCGCATAAGGCATTCGATCTAGAAGACATCGTTTCGAGAAGCAAGTCGGTGTTTGATACCCGCGGCATTCTCAGTGGCGCCAACGTCGAACGACTCTAAAGCGGTTTTAGAACTTACTTAGTCAGATTTTGCGCGCAAGGCAGCGGCTACGAGATCTTTAGGTAGTTCCAGTCGCGTGACGCGAAAACAGGCAAGTTCTCTAGGCCAATTTCTTTGAGCAACGTCTTGTACTCGTTTTCAAAATCGACGTCATTCGCGTAGATGCGGCCTGATGCTCGATGAAGCAAAAACTCGACGTAACGTTCAAGCAACTCGACCAGCCGTTCATCCATGTTCTTGTTGCCTTCACGCTTGTGGGTTACCAGCGCAAAGTCGTAGAGCCTAAACTCAACCTCTTCTAACTCGGGAATTGCCAGCTTGTTAGCGGCAATGGCGAGCGCATCGGCGTCTTCAATCGAGAGTGCCGAACCGAGTTTTGGCACGCGAACAATTTGTTCTAGCAGGGTGCGTCTGGTCGAACCAATCTTGGCCTCCCCCAGCGCCTTCACCTGCACGCTGTCATCAAGTCGGCCCTCGTTAAAAAGGTTGGTGTCGGCCTCTTCTTGTTCGATGGTGTTCATCCAGCCGGCCTCGCGAGGAACCACCCAAAGCCCAAAGTTGCGTTTTTTAGCGGCAACTGCAAACCAAACATCGGCCATGCCTGGCGTCTTGATTTCTGAGTAACTCAAATTCCAGTAGGCGCGCTCAAACAGAAGGGTTCCCGTGCCAACCATGTCTACCGGCAACAGCGCAGGCGCTTCAAAAGCGAAGTGCCAGAGGTAGCGCTGCCTAAGCAGTTTTTTGATGACGGTCGGGTAGATCGAGCCGTGAACACCAACCGCATAGGTGCCACCGAGCATCTGCTGATAACCCACCAGCGTCGAAATGTAGTTTTTGGGGTAAGCGATGTCGTCATCAACGGTTGCATAAAAGGTTGCGTTCGTCTTGTCGATAAAAAAGAACTTGCCGTTGTCTCGAACATCGCCGTGGTCTTGCGACCGTGCGATCTGAATTTTCGGGTTCTTGAGAAACGCTGGTACGTGCTCCCAGTTATTTAGGTAGACACCGATGCCCGCAACCTGCGGCAAAAGTGAGGCAACAACCTGCTCTAACGAGTGCTCGCGCGAAGGAATCGAGGCCAACCCGACGAAGACATCAGAGAGGTTTTTGGTGGAAGTAGAGGCCGTGGGAATGAACTTGGCCAAGGGCGAGGCCTTGACGCGCTTCTTGAGTTGCGAAACTAGATCAGACACTTACTCCCCTTCATCTTCTTTGGTAATTCTAAACTCCGGTTAGAGCTTTTCTAGCGCCTGTCGAACTCGCGGAATAACTTCGTTTGCGTAAAGGTCGATGGTTTGCAGGTGCATTTTGTGCGTCATCGGGCCGTTGTCGTATTTTAGGTCGAATCTGTTTGCACCTACCGATGTAATCGCGTGCACAATCTTGTCGGCTACCGTTTGTGGCGAGCCAAAATACATAGAACCGTAGCGCACTTCGTTAACAAAATGATCTTTAGTCGGCTCCGACCAACCGCGTTCACGGCCAATTTTTCCAAACGAACCCAGGTAGGCGGGCCAGCCGAGCTCTATAGCCTCTTCATCGGTGGCTCTAATAAATCCCGGGCTGTGGATACTCACTGGAAGTTGGGCTTTGCCCAGTTTTGCCAGAGAATCTCGATAGAGCTTCGCAAACGGCGCAAACCTGGCCGGGTCGCCGCCGATGATTGCCAATGCCAGAGGAATGCCCAAACGAGCAGCTCT
>JAHEAT010000018.1 GCA_024642605.1 Microbacteriaceae bacterium | reverse complement strand
GTGCTCGCCGTCACAAGCTACCTAGTGAGGCTTCGAAGCGTTTTGAGCGCGGCGTAGACACAGTGGTTGGGCCAAACGCCATAGCCCGCGTTATCCAGCTTCTTGAGGTTCACGCCTTTGGCTCGGGCGACCGCCTTGGCGCCGATCTAAACCTGGTCGAACCAACCAGGCCGATTACTCTCGCTCTAGACTTCGCGCACTCGCTGGTTGGTGTTGCGTACAGCGAGCAAGAAGTTGTCGGTTCTCTCCAAACCATTGGCTGCGAGGTGGAGAGCCTAGACAATGGTGAACTCTCCGTTGTTCCGCCAACCTGGCGCCCAGATCTAAAGCACAAAACCGATCTGGTCGAAGAAATCGCAAGAATCAATGGGTACGAGCGCATCCCGGCTAGATTGCCGGTGGCCCCGCCTGGTCGCGGTTTGACTCGCAACCAGAAGATGCGTCGAAACGTGTTGAGCGCTGTAGTTGGTGCCTCGGCTGTTGAAGTGTTGAACTACCCCTTCTTGAGCGAGGCCGCCAACCGTTGGTTCTTGCCCGAAGAAACTCACGCCGTGCGTCTCGCCAACCCGATTCAAGAGGATGCCCCCGAGCTTCGACTTTCGTTGTTGCCTGCATTGCTCGAGGCTGCCAAGCGCAACGTGTCGCGCGGCCTAACCAACATTGCCCTTTTCGAGGAGGGGTCGGTGTTTTTGCCGGGCAGCAAGATTGCCAAGACGGCTGATCTGCCTAATGGCGAAACCCGTCCGAGCGATAAAGAGCTCAAGGCGGTTCTAGACACCATTCCTGACCAGCCGCGCCACTTGGCGGCGGTGTTCATCGGCGATCGAGTCGATGCGCAGGTGGCAACCAAGGCCGTTGCATACGATTTCAGCGACGCCATCCATGCAGCCAGGGTTGTGGTTGAGTCGGTTGGAGCAAAGCTAACGCTCCGCCAGTCATCGGTGAAGGGTTTTCACCCAGGCCGCACCGCCGAACTCGTTGTGGTGCGCGATGGTTCGATTGCAACCATCGGTTACGCTGGCGAACTTGACCCCGGTCTCACCGTCGAAAACGATTTGCCTAGGCGCGTTGCGGCCCTCGAAATTAATCTCGAGAAGCTATTTGCCATCGCTCCCGAGTCGATTCAGGCTGCACCGATCTTTACCTATCCAGCAGCCACCCAAGATCTATCGCTGGTCGTGAACCGTGACCTAGCAGCGGGCGAGTTGCTTTCGCTTATTCGAGTTTCGGCCGGTGAACTACTCGAGGATGTTCGTCTCGTTGACGACTACCGTGGCGAAAACGTGGCCGAAGATAAGAAGTCGCTCACCTTTGCCCTTCGCTTTAGAGCGTCAGACCGCACGCTGACCCAGGCCGAGGCGTCAGACGCACGCAATCTTGCGGTGGCCGCTGCCGCCGACAAATTTGGCGCAGAACTGCGCGCTTAGTTAGGAGTGACATGGTCTATTCGGTAGCCATCGCTGGCGCTAGCGGATACGTTGGCGGCGAACTCTTGCGCCTGATTTCAAAGCACCCGCAACTTCAGGTAAGAACCGTTACAGCCAACAGCAACGTTGGCGAGAAGGTCGCCACGCTGCACCCGCATCTAGCCACTTTTGCCGATCTCACATTTCAACCAACCGATGCTGCCACCTTGCAAGGTCACGACATCGTGTTCTTGGCTCTGCCGCACACCAAGTCGGCCGAGGTGGCTGCCTCGCTTGATGCAAGCGCGTTAGTGCTCGACTGCGGCGCAGACTTCAGGCTCGAAAGCGCTGACGATTGGCAAAAGTATTACGGTGGCGCGCATGCGGGCACCTGGACTTACGGCATGCCTGAGTTAATTCACTCGGATGGCACGAAGCAGCGCGACCTACTCAGCAACACGCGCCGTGTGGCGGTGCCAGGCTGCAACGTAACCGCAATCACTCTTGCTCTCGCACCACTGGTTCACGATCGGCTAATCGAAACGAACGATCTGGTTTCGGTGCTATCGGTAGGAACCTCGGGTGCTGGTCGCGCACCTAAGGCGTCTCTTCTAGCCAGTGAGATTCTCGCGGGAGCATCGGCCTACGGAGTTGGCGGCGTGCACAGACACACTCCCGAGATTGAGCAGAACCTGCGCAAAGCCGGGGGTGCAGACGTGAAGATTTCGTTCACCCCGGTACTGGTTCCGATGACTCGCGGCATTCTCGCGGTCAACACAGCAACGGCGAAGCCCGGAGTCACATTGGGGCAAATACTTGAAAGCCTGCAGTCGGCATACGCTTCAGAAACTTTCATCAAGGTTTTACAAGATGGAGCCCTGCCAAACACTTCGAGCACGTTGGGCGTGAACACCTGCCAAATATCGGCCTCCCACGACGCCCACACCGGTCGGGTCGTTTTGGTCTCGGCAATCGACAATCTCGTAAAGGGAACCGCAGGTGCGGCCATTCAATCGATGAACCTTGCCCTTGGTATCGAAGAAACTCTGGGCCTCGAGATCGACGGGGTGGCACCGTGAGCGTCACAATTGCAGCCGGTTTCGTAGCCTCTGGGGTTCGAGCCGGGCTCAAGTCATCGGGAAATCTAGACCTCGCACTAGTTCACAACCTCGGCCCGCTCAACTCGGCCGCATCGGTTTTCACCACCAACCGTTGTCAAGCCAACCCGGTTCTCTGGAGCAAACAGGTAATGGCCGACGGCCAGGTTTCGGCCATTGTGCTGAACTCGGGCGGAGCAAACTGCTACACCGGCCCAGAAGGCTTTCAAACCACTCACGCCACAGCCGAGGCAGTGGCCGAACACCTGGGCATTTCGGCGGGCGATGTTCTGGTTTGTTCCACAGGGCTCATCGGTCAGCAGCTTGACCGACCCAAAGTTTTGGCAGGTGTTTCTGCCGCGGCACAGGCACTGAGCGCCGACGGCGGGTTCGACGCATCCGAGGCGATCATGACCACCGATAGTCGCCCAAAGCGCGCTCACCGCACCGTTGACGGCTGGACCGTCGGTGGCATGGCTAAGGGCGCAGGCATGCTCGCACCTGGGCTGGCAACCATGCTTGTTGTCATCACCACCGATGTCGCACTCGACAGCCCATCGCTAGACACCGCCTTGCGCCAAGCAACGCGTGTTACTTTCGATCGCCTCGATTCAGACGGATGCATGTCGACCAACGACACAGTTTCATTGCTGGCTAGCGGAGCATCTGGCGTCACACCAGAACTCGAAGATTTCACTCGCGTACTCACTGACGTCTGTCGAGACTTGGCCTTGCAGTTGCTTTCTGATGCCGAAGGTTCTGCGCACGACATCGCCATCGAAGTGGTCAGCGCGGCCTCCGAAGACGACGCGGTGGAAGTTGGCAAGAGCGTAGCTAGAAACAACCTGTTCAAGGCTGCCATCTACGGCAATGACCCAAACTGGGGGCGCATTCTCGCTGCGGTTGGCGTTACGAAGGCAGCCTTTGATCCATACGACATCGATGTTGCCATCAACGGGGTTAGTGTCAGCCGCAAGGGGCAGCCCGACCAGAGCCGCGATCTCATCGATCTGACCCCTAGAGACGTAGCCATTCGAATTTCACTCAACGCCGGCACTCACAGCGCCACCGTTTGGACTAACGACCTCACCCACGAATACGTCGAAGAGAACAGCGCGTACTCAAGCTAATGAAACCCTCGAACTCTCAGAATCTAGATCACGCGGCCATCAAAGCCGAAACCTTGATTGAATCACTACCTTGGCTGCAGAACTTTCACGGCAAGGTAGTGGTGGTCAAATTTGGCGGCAACGCCATGGTCGACGAATCTTTGCAGCAGGCCTTCGCACAAGACATGGCTTATCTGCGTTGGGTTGGCATCAAACCGGTGGTGGTACACGGCGGTGGTCCTCAAATCTCGGCGCGCCTCAAAGAGCTCGGCATCGAGAGTGAATTCCGGGGCGGTTTCAGAGTTACCACTCCAGAGACCATCGGAGTCGTGCGAGATGTGCTTCGCAACCAAATCAGTGCATCACTTGCCGAGATGATTCGCCAAGCTGGAGCCGGCGCACAGGTTCTTTCGGGAGAAGACTCAAACCTGTTTCGCGCTGCCGTCACCAAGCTCGAAGGTGAAAACGGCCCAATCGACATTGGGCTAGTTGGCGAAGTAAACCTGGTCAACCCGAGGGTTGTGTTTGAGTCACTAGACCGCGGTGACATACCGGTAATCTCAACCGTTGCACCAGACGGCAGCGGCAGCTTGCTAAACGTAAACGCCGACCTTGCCGCTTCGGCGCTCGCGGTTGCACTTGGCGCCGAAAAACTAATGGTGCTCACCGACGTGCCGGGCCTCTACAGCGATTGGCCAAACACCGATTCTTTGGTCAGCGAAATTAGCTCGGCCGAACTTGAGGCAATGCTGCCGAGTCTTGAATCGGGGATGATTCCAAAGATGCAGGCCTGCCTAGAAGCAGTTCGCGGGGGAGTGCCTCGCGCGCACATCATCGACGGTCGCACGCCTCACAGCATTCTTTTGGAGATCTTCACGCAGACCGGTTTCGGCACGATGGTTTCGCCAGAGTAATCTTTAGTCTTCAAGCCACAGGAGCAAACATGACCCGCCACTTTCTAAAAGATGATGACATCACGTCTAAAGAGCAGGCCGAAATTCTCGACCTAGCGCTCGAGCTGAAGGCTTCTCCTTATTCGCACCGTCCGTTTGCCGGCCCGCAGACCGTTGCATTGATCTTCGACAAGACCTCAACTCGCACTCGCGTGTCTTTTGCCGTTGGCGTCAGCGATTTGGGTGGCGTTCCGTTGGTCATCGACTCTCAGTCGAGTCAGATGGGCGGCAAGGAGTCGGTAGCCGACACCGCACGCGTGCTCGAACGCCAGGTTGCCGCCATTGTTTGGCGCACCTACGCCCAGTCAGGTCTCGAAGAGATGGCCGCCAACTCTAAGGTTCCAGTAGTCAACTCGCTCAGCGACGATTACCACCCTTGCCAGTTGCTGGCCGACCTACTCACCATCAAAGAGCACAAGGGAAGCCTCTCGGGGCTCAAGATTGCTTACGTCGGGGACGCCGCTAACAACATGGCCAACTCTTACCTCATTGCCTGTGCCATGGCTGGAATGCACGTTGCGATCGCGGCCCCAGCTAGCTACTCGGCTAACGCGGCAATCGTCGCCCGCGCTACATCTATTGCCTCGACTACTGGAGGCTCTGTCTCGACTTTCACCAATCCGAGCGATGCGGTAGTCGACGCCGACGTGGTCACCACCGATACCTGGATTTCGATGGGCCAGGAAAGCGAGAAGCAAAAGCGCATCGACGACTTCGCGGGCTACACCATCGACTCAAACCTTATGGCCAAAGCCAAGAGCGATGCGATCTTCTTGCACTGCCTGCCGGCTTACCGTGGCTACGAGGTGAGCGCTGAAGTAATCGACGGCCCTCAGTCGGTTATCTGGGATGAAGCCGAGAACCGCCTTCACGCCCAAAAAGCCTTGCTGGTCTGGCTCGCTGACCGTGCAAATTAGCACCGAACGTCTAACTCTTCGGCCGCTTAATCAGGCCGACCTGCCGCACTTGTTTGAGTATCACGGCAATGCAGACAGCGTTCGATACATTCCCTGGACTGTCAGAACCCCCGAGGAAATCGCGGTCTGGTTAGAGCGCGTAAAGAATTACTCGAGCATTCGCAACGAAGACGGGCACCTTCTTCTCGGAGTTGAGTCGATTGCACACAACCGTGTCATCGGTCAGCTGAATGCTTCACTCTTGCCCGGCGAGAACAACACAGCGAGCTTGGGCTACATCTTTTCACCAACACTCGAAGGGCAAGGGTATGCAACTGAAGCCGTAACGGCACTGGTCGGATTTCTGTTTGGCCAGGAGTTGCTGCACCGTATCGTTTTAGACATCGATGTGAGAAACACCTCTTCAATCAAACTTGCCCAGCGGTTGGGCTTCCGACTGGAGGCAACACACATAGAGAATGACTTACTCAAGGGGGAATGGTGCAGCATGCATGTCTTCGCCTTACTCTCTCGAGAGTGGCAGTCAAACTAGACTTAGTCGAAATCAAGAAAGCCAAGGTGTTTTATGTCTGAGAACGGTTCGAACGCGCTCTGGGGCAGCCGTTTCGAAGGCGGACCAAGCGAAGCACTGGCAGCGCTGAGCCGTTCGGTTCACTTCGACTGGCGTTTGGCCAAGTACGACATCGCTGGCAGTCTCGCGCACATCAAAGCGTTGTTTCAGGCTGGGTACCTAACCACCGCCGAACTTGATTCACTAACCCGCAACCTCGAAGAGTTGCTGCGCCGGGTCGAGTCTGGTTCATTCGCAGCCAAAGAAACCGATGAAGATGTGCACGGTGCTCTCGAGCGTGGCCTGATCGAAATTTCTGGACCGGAACTCGGTGGCAAGATTCGCGCCGGGCGCTCGCGAAACGACCAGATCGCCACCCTTATTCGCATGTACCTGCTCGACCAGTCAAACGTCATCGAACAGCTGCTGCTCGAATACATCGAGGTGCTCACGAATTCAGCCGAAGAAAACTTGGGTGTTGCAATGCCCGGTCGAACCCACTTCCAGCACGCTCAACCGGTTCTTCTCTCGCATCACCTGCTCGCTCACGCCTGGCCGGTGGCGCGCGACATCGAGCGCCTCCACGACTGGAGAAAGCGAGCATCCCTGTCGCCTTACGGTGCAGGTGCACTCGCCGGTTCGACTCTTGGGCTCGACCCAAACCTAGTGGCTGCCGAACTCGGTCTGTCTGGCGTAACTCAAAACTCCATGGATGCAACCGCGAGCCGCGATGTAGTTGCTGAGTTTGCCTTCATTGCCAGCCTCGTAGCAATCAACCTTTCTCGTTTCGCCGAAGAAATCATCATCTGGGCGAGTGCCGAGTTCGACTACGTCAAGTTGAGCGATGCCTTCTCAACCGGATCGTCGATTATGCCGCAGAAAAAGAACCCCGACATCGCCGAACTTGCTCGTGGCAAGGCTGGCCGACTCATCGGAGACCTAACCGGACTTCTTGCCACACTCAAGGGGCTGCCGCTTTCTTACAACCGCGACCTTCAAGAAGATAAAGAGCCGGTGTTCGACGCCGTCGACACGCTCACAGTTCTGCTGCCAGCCTTCACCGGCATGGTCGCGACCCTCGAATACAACAAGAACCGTCTCGAGTTGCTTGCACCGGCCGGCTTCAGCCTGGCCACCGATGTTGCCGAGTGGTTGGTGAAGCAGAAGGTGCCGTTCCGCGACGCCCACGAAATCACCGGAAAGTTGGTTTCTTACTGCGAACGCAACAACCTCGATCTTCACCAGGTGCCTGATGTCGAATTGGCAGAAATTTCTCCAAAGCTAACCCCCGAGGTGCGCCAGGTGCTGTCGGTAGACGGAAGCATTCGCTCACGCGTTGGTGCCGGCGGTACCGCCCTGCCTCGCGTCATCGAACAGATTTCTGCCCTTCGCAAACTCGCTGCCAAGAAGGAAGCCTGATCCATGGCCACTGCGCAGTCGCTAGCATCCCAGTCGAACGACCCCACTTTTGAAACTCTTTGGGAAGAACTTCAGTGGCGCGGTCTGGTAGCCCTTTCTACCGATGAAGCCGAACTCAAGGCGGCTCTGGCTGGCGAGCCCATTACCTATTACTGCGGTTTCGACCCCACTGCACCTAGCCTCCACCTCGGTAACCTGGTGCAACTGCTCACAATGCGTCGCCTTCAGCTGGCCGGTCATAATCCACTTCTTCTGATTGGCGGATCTACCGGTTTGGTTGGTGACCCGCGCCCCTCGGCTGAGCGCACACTCAACTCAAAAGAGACCGTTGCCGAGTGGGTTGAGCGTCTGAGTCGTCAAGGGGCCAGATTCCTCTCATTCGAGGGTGCGAATGCCGCTCGCTTGGTGAATAACCTCGACTGGACCGCACCCATGTCTGCCATTGACTTTTTGCGTGACATCGGAAAGCACTTTCGCGTCGGCAAGATGCTCAGCAAAGACGCGGTGTCGGCTCGACTCAACTCCGAACACGGCATTTCGTACACCGAGTTCTCTTACCAAATCTTGCAGGGCATGGACTTCCTAGAGCTGTTCCGTCGATACAACTGTGTTCTACAAACTGGCGGAAGCGACCAGTGGGGCAACCTTACTTCAGGAACTGACCTTATTCGTAAGGTCGAAGGAGCGTCCGCACACATACTAGCTACGCCACTTATCACCAACTCCGATGGGCAGAAATTTGGCAAGTCTGAGGGCAACGCCGTTTGGCTAGATGCTGAGATGACCAGTCCTTACGCTTTCTACCAGTTCTGGTTGAATGTCGAAGATGCTGACGTGGTGGATCGTTTGAAGGTCTTTACGTTTATCGGTAAGGCAGAAATCGATCAGTTGGCCAAGCAAACCGCTGAAGCGCCTTACCTCCGTGCCGCGCAGAAGCGTCTTGCCTTCGAAGTCACTTCACTGGTGCACTCTGCAGAGGCCGCTCAGGCAGCCATCGACGCTTCCGCCGCGCTTTTTGGTCAGGGCGACCTAGCTTCCTTGGATGCCTCCACGCTCGAGTCTGCCCTGCGCGAACTTCCTCACACCAATGCCGCCGATGGCGAGAGCGTTGCGCAACTGCTGGTAGCTACCGGATTGGTTGCGAGCGTCAGCGCTGGTCGAAGGGCCATTGCCGAGGGTGGCGTCTACCTAAACAATGTCAAGGTCGAAGATGAACTCGCTTCGGTGGGCAATTGGTTAGCCGGAGGTTTTGCTGTGCTCCGTCGCGGTAAGAAAACCCTCGCTGGCATCTTCAAGGCCTAGCTTTTCTGGCGCTTCACAAACTTTTCATAGCAAAGGCGGAGTTTTCTCAAAAAACTCAATAAGTCACCACACGGGTCTCGAAAGTTTCATTCCTAGCATCTTGATTGTGAGATTCAAACCTCACATCGATGGAAGGATCAAAATGGGTAAGAAGCTAATTGCGCTGCTTGTCACTGTTCCTTTGGTGCTTGGAGGTAGCGCTGGCGCATTTGCGGCAGAAGCCAACAAGCCTGCTAAGGCACATTCACATTCAGTGAACGCAGCCGATGCAAAGCCACTGGGTAAAAAAGGACAGGCTAAGCACGCTGCTAAAAAAGCTGCAAACCAGGCTGCCAAGAAGGCAGCCAAGGTCGCAACCAAGTAACAAAAAGAATCGGGTAGCTCTAGATCGCAAGACTCCGGGGCTGCCCGATTCCCCCATTTAACAGCCCATCCTTTGGCCAGAGTTGCGGTTTCAAAAAAATTTCCAAAATAATGGCGTTTGGATTTGACTTGGGCGTTACCTTCCCGTAATGTTTCTACTCGTTGCCCAAAGTTTGGCAGAACCTGCTTAGGTCGCCGGCTCAAGTGCAACGAATCCTAAATGACAAAAAGTCAGCCTTTACAGGCTTGCTATTTGGCGTCTAAGATTGAAAAACTTCCTCAAAAATTTATGTGTCTGTATTTGACACGGATGATGTTTGTGGTAAGTTAGTGAAGTTGCTCTGGAGGCAACCGCAAGGAAACTCCCAGACGCATCCGATCTTTGAGAACTCAACAGTGTGCACAATTCAATGCCAAAAAAATCGGCATGGTTAGAAGCTTGTCTTCTGGCTGTGCCAAAAGTAATTGGATTAGATAGATTGTCAGACAATCGAAACTAGTCAGATCAAACTGAACGGCCATTTTCCGGCCGTTTCGAAAAGAATTATCCAGAAGCTTGCTTCTGGGTTATCACACTTTATCGGAGAGTTTGATCCTGGCTCAGGACGAACGCTGGCGGCGTGCTTAACACATGCAAGTCGAACGATGAAGCTGGAGCTTGCTCCGGTGGATTAGTGGCGAACGGGTGAGTAACA
>JAHEAT010000012.1 GCA_024642605.1 Microbacteriaceae bacterium | reverse complement strand
CGATCATTCGCACTCGGTTGTGCATCCAACCTTCGGAAAGTAGCTGGCGCATGCCGGCGTCTACCATCGGGTAACCCGTCCGGCCTTCCATCCATGCTCGCAATCGGGACTCACCCAAATCGGTGCCATCGTCGTAGCGCATGTTGGCGAATCTTGGTTCGAGATACTCGCTTAGCGAGTCTGGATTGTGCCAAAGTACATCGGCGTAAAACTCACGCCAAGCCAGCTCTTTTGCAAACACCACTTCACCGGCCGAGTCGCCCAGTCGAGCGAGCAAGGTTCTCGGATGAATCTCACCGTGGGCCAGCGCGTGGCTCAGGTGGCTGGTGCCTGAGAGGTCGGCTCGATTGCGATTTTCGTCGTAATCGGTGAGTGCGCCGCGCTCTATAAACCGTTCAAAGGTCTTGAGCGCAAAACGTTCGCCGGCGCGAATGGTCTTTTTGAAAACCTGGATACCCGCAAATTTTTCTTCAATCGCGGGGGAGTCGAAGCCAATGTGCGCCTCGGTGCGACTCCAGACCGCGCCAGCAGTGAGTTGGTGCGGCTGCTCCCAACCGAGGTTCAACCATGCTCGGTAAAACGGTGTGTAGACGCGAAATGGCGTGCCATCTAACTTCAAGACCCGACCCGGAGCAACCGCGTAGTTTCCAGGCCCGACGTGCAGCTTGAGGCCTTCGGCTTCGAGCGCTGCGCGGCTAGCCTTCATAAACTCAACCGTTTTGGTGTCGTAAGCGGCACTCACAAAAACATCGGTGATGCCCTCTGCTTTGGATAGCGCGATGATGCCCGAGACCGGCTCTGCGAGCACGCTTAGTTTGTCGCCCAGGTCACGGTTTAGTTCGCGCCAAGACTGCCAGAGCGACTCGCGTCGCCAGGGGGAGTGCTCTGCGGAGTCTTCGTAATCAACCGGGCTCACCACTGCAAAGACGCGAAAATCTGTTTTCCTTGCTAACTCGATGGCTTGGTTTAGTGCCGGATGATCGCCCAGCCGGAGATCGCGTCTAAACCAGAATATGGTTGCCATCTGGCTAGTCCGACTTAACCTTCGTCAGCAAGCGCTGAAGTGTTATTAGGGCAAGCGCAGTGGAAGCGCCGAGCATGTGAAGTCCGACCAGTAGAGGCGGAACACCCCAACGCGATTGCAGCACTCCGATGACGGCCTGAAAGACGATGGTGGCCAGCAAGAAAACGCTTATCTTGAGCGCGCGCGAGCTCAATCGCTCACCCGATCTCCACAGCAATGAAACCTGAATCAAAACGAGAATCAACAGCAGGTAACCGGGATACGAGTGGTAATGCTGCCAAAGTTCTAGGTCTAGCCCGTTTCGAGGCGTGTTGGCGTCTCCGGAGTGCGGGCCCGCACCGGTCACCATTACTCCCACCAAAACCGCTACCCATCCAATCACCACGATCATCGCCGAGAGCACCGTAGACGGTGAATTGCTCACCCAACTCTTGGCTCGAGCCAACAAAACGGCTGCCAAGGCAATCATCACCGCACTGGTAACGAAGTGCAGCCCAACCACCCAGGGGTTGAGGTTGGTCAAAACGCTGATGCCACCGATAACTGCCTGAGCAGGGATACCCAGAAGCAAGCCAACAGCGGGCTTGCGAAGTTTCAGCGATTTGCCTTCGGGGTAGCGAAACACCGTCACGAGTGTGAGCACCGCAATGACCACTAGGGCAAAAGTGAGCATGCGGTTGGTGAATTCGATGACACCGTGGATTCCCATGGCAGGCACGTTGACCAGAGACTCGGCCGTGCAGGTTGGCCAGGTCGGACATCCGAGCCCTGAGCCCGTGAGGCGCACGAAACCGCCGGTTACGACGATGGCTATCTGGCTAACCAGCGATAGCCAAACGTAGAGTGACAGGCGCTTTGCCGAAAACAGCGGAGCCAAGATAGCCAATCAAAAACCTTTCGAGTCTGCACTACCGCGCACGCCCCGCCTCGTTTAGACTTGAGGCAGAAACAAGCCGGATTACCGACTTTTCGGGCGCTGTAGCCCGTGAGCATTCGCTCTACAAGTCTTACACGACGCTCGCTGACGTTATTCCAGCGCGTGCGTGTACCGGCGGGAACAATCAGCGCGACAGGCGTGTTGTGGCAGAAGAATTGAAGGAGGGTTGTCGTTGAACGACATCATCATTGACCGTCCGGAGCTAAACAGCCTCGGTATCTACGAGTTTGGTTGGTCTGACAAAGACTCGGCTGGCGAAAACGCCAAACGCGGCATCAACACAGATGTAGTAACCGACATCTCAGGCAAGAAATCTGAGCCAGAGTGGATGCTTGAAAACCGCCTCAAGGGATTCGACTACTTCCTTCGTAAGCCAATGCCAAACTGGGGTGCAGACCTATCAGGCATCGATTTCGACAACATCAAATACTTCGTTCGCTCCACCGAGCGCCAGGCAACTTCATGGGAAGACCTGCCAGACGACATCAAAAACACCTACGAGCGCCTCGGAATCCCGGAGGCCGAACGTTCGCGATTGGTTTCGGGTGTTGCCGCTCAGTATGAGTCTGAAGTGGTTTACCACCAGATTCAAGAAGAGCTAGAAGCTCAGGGTGTCATCTTTCTCGACACCGATACCGCTCTCAAAGAGCATCCGGAAATCTTCAAAGAATACTTCGGCACAGTCATCCCAGCCGGAGACAACAAGTTTGCAGCCCTGAACACAGCGGTATGGTCGGGCGGATCGTTCGTTTATGTGCCAAAGGGTGTGCACGTAGAGATTCCACTGCAGGCCTACTTCAGAATCAACACCGAAAACATGGGCCAGTTCGAGCGCACGCTGATTATCGCCGACGAGGGATCTTATGTTCACTACATCGAAGGCTGCACCGCGCCTATTTACAACAGCGACTCGTTGCACTCGGCGGTAGTTGAAATCATCGTCAAAAAGAACGCCCGCGTTCGATACACCACCATTCAAAACTGGTCTAACAACGTTTACAACTTGGTTACCAAGCGCGCCATCGCACACGAAGGCGCAACCATGGAGTGGATTGACGGCAACATTGGCTCGAAGGTGACCATGAAGTACCCTGCGGTCATCCTTGCTGGTGAGCACGCTCGCGGAGAAACTCTGTCGGTCGCGTTTGCTGGCGAGGGCCAACACCAGGATGCCGGCGCCAAGATGATTCACCTAGCGCCTTACACCTCATCTTCGATCGTTTCAAAATCGATTGCCCGCGGCGGAGGCCGCACATCGTACCGCGGCGAAATTCGCGTTGCACCGGGAGCACACTACTCGGCCAACACGGTGCGCTGCGATGCTCTGCTGGTCGACACCATCTCTCGTTCAGACACCTACCCAGCTGTCGATGTGCGTGAAGATGACGTTTCGATGGGGCACGAGGCCACCGTTTCGCGCGTAAGCGAAGAGCAGTTGTTTTACCTCATGTCTCGCGGTATGCCAGAAGACGAGGCGATGGCAATGATCGTTCGCGGTTTCATTGAGCCAATCGCCAAAGAACTGCCAATGGAATACGCTCTCGAACTCAACAAACTTATCGAGATGCAGATGGAAGGGGCAGTCGGCTAATGACTGAACAAACCCAGACAGCCCAGCACGGACTGTCTGCGCACAGTCACGGCGCAGGCGTTCCACTTCAAATTCGCAACGCTCGCCTTCGCTCAGGTGTGTCGGCAGACTTCGAACCGGTTTCACAGCGCGAGGAGCAGTGGCGTTACCTGCCTAGCGATCGCATCGAAGTGATGCTCGAAGACAGCTTTGACGAATTCACTGGCGACCTAGCGTTGAAAGCCCCCGACGGCATAACAACTGCGTGGATTGGCTCAGACCACGAACTGTTCGGAAAGGCCGGGCTCCCCGAAGATCGCGTTAGCGCAGTGGCTTGGGAATCGGCACAAGCCGCTTACCTAATCAACATCCCGGCCGAAACTCAAGCTGGTTCTCAGATTCAACTGCAGATCAAGGGCGAAGAACTTGCCGCCAGCGCGCTGCACCTCGTAATCAACGCCGAACACCACTCGAATGCAGTGGTCATTCTCGACCACACCGGCTCGGCCAACCTTGTTGAAAACGTCGAAATCATCGCTGGCGACGAGTGCAACCTCACCGTGATCAGCATCCAAGATTGGAACGAAGACTCGACCCACCTCAGTTCGCAGTCTGCCAGGTTGGGTCGCAACAGCAAACTCAAGCACATTGTCGTTAGCCTCGGCGGTAAAACCGTACGCCTAACCCCATCGGTTGAATTCACCGGTACCGGGGGAGACGTCGAATTGCTCGGCATGTATTTCGCCGACGCCGGGCAGCACCTCGAGCACCGCCCATTCGTCGATCACGCAGTTGCCAACTGCAAGTCTCGAGTTACCTACAAGGGCGCACTTCAGGGTGAAAAGGCACACACCATCTGGGTTGGCGATGTTCTGATTCGCAAAGAAGCCGAAGGTACCGACACCTACGAGCTAAACCGCAACCTGCTGCTCACCGATGGTGCCCGCGCCGACTCGGTGCCCAACCTCGAGATCGAAACCGGTCAGATTGCCGGAGCAGGCCACGCCAGCGCTTCTGGGCGCTTTGACGACGAACAACTGTTCTACTTACAGGCTCGCGGAATCGACGAAGCTCAAGCTCGCCGTCTGGTTGTGTTTGGCTTCCTAAACGAAATCGTTCAGCAAATCGGCGTGCCAGAAATTGAGGGTCGCCTAACCGAATCAATCGAAGCAGAACTTGCAAGGAGCGTTTCCTAATGGCAATCGAAATTTGTCCAGTAGAAGACATAAAGCCCGGCCGCGCCATCCGCGTGAAGGTGGGCGACCACGCCATTGCCATCGCTCGCACTAAGAACGGCGACGTAAAGGCAATTGACGACAAGTGCTCTCACGGTGAAATCTCACTTAGCGAAGGCTTTGTCGACAACGAAACCATTGAGTGCTGGGCCCACGGTGCTAAGTTCTCGCTCGCCACCGGCGAACCACTCTCGCTTCCGGCTTACGAGCCGGTTGCAATCTACGAAGTCTTTATTGAAAACGGCGTCATTTTTCTCGAATACGACGAAGCCTAAAAGGAAAGAAAACATTATGTCGATTCTTCAAATCAAGAACCTGCACGTATCGGTTGACACCGACCAGGGTGCTAAAGAAATTCTTCGCGGCGTAGACCTGACGATTCGCAACGGTGAAACCCACGCCATCATGGGCCCTAACGGTTCAGGAAAGTCGACTCTCGCTTATTCGATCGCCGGCCACCCGAAGTACCAGGTCACCGACGGTGAAATTTTGCTCGATGGCGAAAACGTACTCGAGATGAGCGTTGACGAGCGCGCTCGCGCCGGACTCTTCTTGGCTATGCAGTACCCGGTAGAGATTCCGGGTGTTTCGGTGAGCAACTTCTTGCGAACCGCCAAGACCGCTATTGACGGCGAAGCGCCAGCCATTCGCACCTGGGTAAAAGAGGTTCGCGAAGCGATGGACTCGTTGCGCATGGACTCCCAGTTCACTGAGCGAAATGTAAACGAAGGATTCTCGGGTGGCGAGAAGAAGCGTCACGAGATTCTTCAGCTTGAACTCTTGAAGCCAAAGTTTGCTGTTCTTGATGAAACCGACTCGGGCCTAGATGTCGACGCCCTCAAGGTCGTCTCAGAAGGCGTGAACCGCGCCAAGGCTGCCAACGACCTCGGCGTGCTCCTGATTACCCACTACACCCGCATTCTCAAGTACATCCAGCCAGACTTCGTGCACGTATTCGTTGCCGGTCAGGTTGCCGAAGAGGGTGGCCCAGAACTAGCCGAGCGCCTAGAGGCCGAAGGCTACGACCGCTACGTTAGGGCTTAATGGCTAAAGAACTAGACGCAGCAAAGTACGACGAGGTCATCGAAGCCCTAAAAGACGTTATCGACCCCGAAATCGGCGTGAACATCGTTGATCTTGGCTTGATCTACGGGCTGGAACAGAGCGAAGAAGACGACTCGCTGCTTATTAACATGACCTTAACTTCGGCCGGATGCCCGCTTACCGACATTCTCGAGGAGCAAACAGCTGAGGCACTAGACGGGCACGTTGAGGCATTTAGAATCAACTGGGTTTGGATGCCACCATGGGGCCCTGAGAAGATCACCGAAGACGGTCGCGAGCAAATGCGCTCCATCGGTTTCTCGATCTAGATTTTTAAAAAAAGTGGACGCCACCTGGGTTAGGTGGCGTCCACTTTTTTGTCTTAAAGATTTACTTATTGAGCTTCTTGATGCCAAACCAAGCTGCTGGTAGAAGCGCTGCCGCGGCAACGGCCTTGACGATATCACCAATAATGAACGGTGCGAGGCCTGCGTTTAGAACAGAAACGAGGTCGTTTGGGGCACCCACTGCACCGAGGAATATCGATAGCCAAGCGAGGCCGAATACGTAGATGACGGCCGAGCCCGCAACGAACGAGGCGCCAACCTTGAGCCAAGATTTATCCCAGCCCTGCTGTGCTAGCCAACCAACTAGAGCAGCTGCGGCAACGAATCCAATGAGGTAACCGAGGGTAGGGCCGAAGCTCCAGCCTGAAGCGCCCGCCTGAAAAAATGGTAGGCCGGCAGCGCCGAGAGCGACGTATGCGGCAACCGAAATGGTTGCGCGCCCAAAACCAAGGCTCATAGCGACTAGCAGAACAGCAAAGGTCTGACCGGTCATCGGTACCGGGTACATCGGAATCACCAATTGGGCAGCGCCGGCGATAAGCGCGACACCGGCAAGAATTAGGGCAAAGTCAGTTACAAGCGACTTAGGCAAAACGCGGTCAACAATAGTTGGGCGCTGGGTAATTGAGAGGGACATGCGGCTCCTTGACTAGCAGATACAACTCCGATTGTAGACTAGGGGCTTCGGCTACCTCCAAGGTTTACGCCATTTCCACCAAACAAACGAGCCTTCAATGATTAACGTGCGCGACCTAGAGATTCGCATCGGCGCTCGCGTACTCATGAAAGACGTCAACTTCAGGGTTGACAAGGGTGACAAAATTGGTCTCGTCGGTCGCAATGGAGCCGGCAAAACGACGCTCACCAAGGTTCTGGCTGGAGACAACGCACCCACTTCTGGCGTCGTCGAGACCTCGGGCGAAATCGGTTACCTGCCCCAAGACCCGCGCTCGGGCGACCCGGAAGAGCTTGCCAGAACTCGCATTTTGAACGCACGCGGGCTGGGCGACATATTGGCCAGAATGGCAAAATTTTCTGAAGACATGGGTTCAATCGATCAAGCCGTCTACGACAACGCGATGAAGAAATATTCAGCCGTCGAAGAGCAGTTCATGGCTCAGGGTGGTTACGCTGCCGAGGCCGAAGCCGAAGCTATCGCCAGCAACCTCGGCATCAAAGAGCACATTCTCAACCAGCCACTTAAGACGCTTTCAGGTGGTCAGCGCCGACGCATTGAGCTAGCTCGCATTCTTTTTAGCGGTGCCGAGACCATGATTCTCGACGAACCAACCAACCACCTCGATGCCGACTCGGTTGTTTGGCTACGCGAATTCTTGAAGACTTACCAGGGTGGGCTAATCGTGATTAGTCACGACGTTGACCTAGTCGGTGAAACGGTAAACCGTGTTTTCTATCTCGACGCCATACGCACCGTAATCGATGTTTACAACTTGGGATGGCGGGCATACCAAAAGCAACGCGAACAAGACGAAGAGCGCCGCAAGCGTGACCGCGCAAATGCTGAGAAAAAAGCGACCGCGCTTCAGCTGCAAGCCGCAAAATTTGGCGCGAAAGCAACCAAAGCGGTGGCAGCTAAACAGATGGCGCGTCGAGCCGAGAGCTTGCTTTCGGGTCTTGAAGACGTTCGCGAAGTCGACCGAGTTGCCAAGATTCGTTTTCCCGATCCAGCGCCTTGCGGCAAGACGCCGCTCATGGCTAGCAACCTTTCAAAGTCTTACGGTTCACTCGAAATTTTCACCGCTGTCGATCTTGCTATCGACAAGGGTTCGAAGGTGGTTGTACTCGGCCTAAACGGCGCAGGAAAAACCACTTTGCTGCGCATGCTCGCCGGAATCGATAAGCCAGATACCGGCCAAATTGAGCCTGGCTACGGTTTGAAGATCGGCTATTACGCTCAGGAGCACGAAACTCTCGATGTCGCTAAATCGGTGTTGCAGAACATGCAGGCGGCTGCGCCTCACCTGGCCGACACCGATGCTCGAAAGGTTCTCGGTTCGTTTTTGTTTAGCGGTGACGACGTCGACAAACCTGCCGCCGTTTTGAGCGGTGGCGAGAAGACTCGTCTAGCCTTGGCATCGCTCGTAGTGTCATCGGCAAACGTGCTTCTGCTAGATGAACCAACCAATAACCTCGACCCGGCGAGCCGCGAGGAAATTCTGCGGGCGCTTGCCACCTTCACCGGCGCAGTTGTTTTGGTTTCGCACGACGATGGCGCCGTGCTAGCCCTGAATCCGGAGCGTGTTTTGATTCTGCCCGACGGCGTAGAAGACCACTGGAATGACGGGTACGCCGACCTAATATCGCTCTCTTAGAGCATTAGCAGCAAGTCTGTGCCGTCTTCTGCGTCGTTGTCTTTGTCTGATCTGGTTACCCGCTTAGTCTTAGGCACGTGGGTGGGGTCGGTCTGGCCAAGGTAAAACTCATATTCGCGGCGAATCGCCCACACTAAAACAGCGAACGCCAAAATACCGAAGATGATCCACTGAATCGCATACGAAAGGTGATTGCCTTCATCGGTGGTGGGTCGCAATAGCGGCTGCGGCGAGTCGGCTTGCGTGATGCTTTCGCGTTGCATCAAGAGATACCAAGAGGCATTGATCTTCAAACCGCTAGCTTCGGCAATCGCAGGCAAGAACATGTTTGCCGCCTGTCCCGAAGGCGCATCTCGGTCGATTTGTTGCTCGGATGGCACTAGCCGGGCCGTGATGGTTTGGGCTTTCGAACTCGGCAGCGGTGTCGAGTCGGGGGAGTCTTGCAGGTTACCTGTGGGCAACCAACCGCGCGAAACAGCGAATATCACGCCGGCATCGGTTACAAATGGCACCACCGATTCGAATCCCGGCTGACCAGACTTAGGGCGATTTCGCACCAACACAGCTTCACTCGGCAGGTAATGCCCACTCACCGTAACTGGATGCCACTTCAGTTCATTTAGCTTCGCCGGTTGGCCAACCGCGGTATCGATCTCGAGCGGCACAGCCGAGGCATCGTAGTTTTTTTCTACCAGAGCAATCTCGGCAACCCTGTGGGCTCGGCGATCAAACTGCCACTGGCTAAGAAAGACGCAAGCGATGGCAAAAACGGTTGCCACTAGTAGCCAAGCGAGCCAGCGCTTGTAAGAAAGTTTTAGATAGCTCAAGCCGCGCGCACCGCCAAGAGAAACCCGCGGGAATCTAGGTAGCTGCTCAAATATTCGAGGTGATCATCGCAGCTAGCCCAGGTTTTAAGTTTGGATGCGGAGTGAATTTTGGGGTTGCGCCAGTCGATCAACTGTGTGGCCTGGTTTGCACACCGCGCTCTCGAACATTTATTCACGCTTCAATTAACTCTCGAAACCGGCTGACATTGCGGTAAAAAGCGAGATTACTTCTCAGACGCCTCGCGAAAGCTGTCTGCGCTGATAGCAAGTGTAGGTGCCTCGATGGCGGCCGAGGTCTTGGGGGCTTCATCGGGCGCCTGCGCATTGGCAAGGACTACGGCAAAGTACGGCAAGAAAATAGCTCCGGCGAATAGCACCCACATGAGCCATCCCTGAGCGAACATTCCGAAGACTAGACACAAAACTCGAACGGTCATGGCGATGGTGTATCGAACCATGCGACGCTTGCGCTCGATCTCGGGTGCTTCACCGAGCGACGTAACGCTCTGGGTTTTAGCCAATCTTCCTCCGCTTTGCTTCAGGCGCCCACGATGCTTGGGCGAGTAGACTCGAAGTTATCTAAACCCCAACGTGGTGGCTGTATTCCCAAAACGACAAGGCTAGAAATGACCACTCCAAGAACAGTACTTATCACCGGCGGAAACCGCGGAATCGGCCGAGCCATAGCCGAAGAATTCGTGGCACTCGGCCACCGTGTTGCAGTAACCGTTCGCTCGGGCGAAGGCCCTGCCGGAACTCTCAGTGTGGTTGCCGACGTTACCAACCCAGAATCGTTAGATGCAGCCTTCGCTGAGATTGAAGCCAAGCTAGGCCCGGTTGAGGTGCTTGTGGCAAACGCCGGCATCACCAAAGACACTTTGCTAATGCGCATGACCGACGAAGAGTTCGAGCAGGTTGTAGACACCAACCTCGGCGGAGCGTTTCGCGTGTTGCGTCGAGCCACCAAGGGCATGATGAAAGCCAAGTTTGGCCGCGTGATCTTCATTGGTTCGGTGGTCGCTCTCTACGGATCTGCCGGTCAGGTGAATTACTCGGCTTCGAAGTCTGGTCTAGTCGGAATGGCACGTTCGCTTACGCGCGAGCTCGGCGGCCGCGGCATAACCGCAAACGTTGTGGCACCGGGATTCATTGACACCGACATGACGGCGGTTCTCTCGGAGGAGACCATCGAGCAGTATAAGAAGAACATTCCAGCAGGTCGTTTTGCGCAGCCCGAAGAGGTAGCCAAGGTTGTCGCGTGGCTTGCGGGCGACGAGGCGGGATACATCTCTGGAGCGGTCATCCCTGTAGATGGCGGACTCGGAATGGGTCACTAACCCAAGTTTCAGCAACTTTCTGGCACAATTTAGATATTCGAAAAATCAAAGGAAAATAATGGGCATTCTAGAGGGCAAGAAAATCCTCATCACCGGAGTTCTAACCGAAGCTTCGATCGCATTCACCGTCGCCAGACTTGCGCAGGAGCAGGGTGCCGAGATCATTCTTTCTTCGTTCGGTCGCATGCTTCCAATCACCACCAAGATTGCAGAACGACTTCCAAAGGGCGCTCAGGTAATCGAGCTCGACGCCACCAACCAGGATGACCTCGATGCTTTGGTTTCGCGCGTTCAGGAGCACCTGCCGCACCTCGACGGAATCGTGCACGCCATCGCTTTTGCACCTCAAACCGCTCTAGGCGGAAACTTCATGGAAACTCAGTGGGAAGATGTCTCAACTGCCGTTCACGTTTCTGCTTACTCTCTCAAGTCGATTACCACCGCAGCGAAGCCCCTACTAAAGCCAGGTGCTTCCATTGTTGGTCTTACCTTCGATGCTTCGGTTTCATGGCCGGTTTACGACTGGATGGGCGTAGCAAAGGCCGCCTTCGAATCGACCGCGCGTTACCTCGCTCGTTACCTCGGTAAAGACGACATCCGCGTGAACCTAATCTCTGCTGGGCCACTTCGCACCACCGCGGCCAAGGGTATTCCTGGGTTCTCGATGATGGAAGACATCTGGGTTGAGCGCGCTCCACTGCACTGGGAGCTTGCCGACACCGAGCCAGCATCTCGTGGAATCATCGCTCTTCTGAGCGACTGGTTTCCGAAGACCACCGGTGAAATCGTCCACGTCGATGGCGGTCTGCACTCAACCGGTCAGTAATCTTTGCGCCAAGAAAAAGGACACCCTCACGGGTGTCCTTTTTTTTGTGTCTCGACTCCTGCTAGGGGAGTAGCGGTATCAGGGCAGCCAAGTCGTTGCCACCAACCACAAGATTGGCCGCCTCTCGAACCTTCGGTTTGGCATTGAACGCCACCGATAGCCCGGCTCGAGCCATCATGTCTAGATCGTTAGCCCCATCTCCAACCGCGATGCAGTTAGCCAGTGGCACGTCGCAAAGCGCCGCCCATTCCACTAACGAGTCGGCCTTGGCCTTGCGATCGATGATATCTCCGGCAACTTTGCCGGTGAGCTGAGCGCCGGCAATTTCGAGTTCGTTGGCTCGCCAGAAGTCAAGTTGAAGCTGTGTGGCAAGTGGCTCTAACAACTGATTGAAACCGCCGGAGACAGCTGCCACCTTGCCACCGCGGGAGTGCACAGCATCGATGAATTGTCTAGCGCCGCGAGTCACGCGGATTCGCTCGTAGGTTTGGGCGATTACCGTAGCGGGCAATCCAGCCAGTGTGGCTACCCGCGCCTCGAGCGACTGGGCAAAGTCGAGTTCACCCTGCATGGCTCGTTCGGTAATCTCGGCAACCTCGACTCGCTTACCGGCGCAGTCGGCCAAGAGTTCAATTACCTCATCTTCGATAAGCGTCGAATCGACATCGAAGACTACGAGAAAACGGCTCACGGATTGACTACGACACCCTTACCAACCACGGTGATTCCGGTCTCGGTAACGGTGAAACCGCGGTCGATGTCGCGCTGGCGATCGATACCAACCATTGCGCCGTCGGTTACAACAACGCCCTTGTCTAGAATGGCGCGTCGCACCGTTGAGTTGCGACCGATTTGAACTCCGTCGAGCAATACCGAGTCGGTTACCAACGCGTGTGAGTTGACTTTAACCCAAGGAGAAAGCACCGATCGCTCCACAACGCCACCAGAAACAACCGTTCCAAGCGACACGATTGAGTCTGTGGTGCGGCCCTGGTTGCCTTCTCCGTCGTGCACGAACTTGGCTGGCGGAAGATTGATTTGCTGGGTAAAGATTGGCCACTCGGAGTTGTAGAGGTTGAACACCGGCATCACCGAAATTAGGTCCATGTGAGCATCGTAGTAAGAATCAATGGTTCCTACGTCGCGCCAGTAGCTGTGATCACGTTCTGTTGAGCCTGGAATCTGGTTGTAGGTGAAGTCGTAAACACCGGCATCATCTCGACCAACCATGTAAGGAACAATGTCGCCACCCATGTCGTGACTCGAGTCATCGCGTTCGCCGTCTTGCTCGATCGCTTCAATCAGCGCGGATGCCGTGAACACGTAGTTACCCATCGATGCTAGAACTTCGTTGGGGGAGTCTGGCAGACCTTTTGGGTCGTTTGGCTTCTCGAGGAAGGCGGCAATTCGCTTGGGGTTCTTGGAATCTACTTCGATCACACCAAACTGGTTGGCAAGCGACATCGGTTGGCGAATAGCTGCCACGGTCACGCCCTTGCCTGAGGCAATGTGCGCTTCGATCATCTGGTCGAAGTCCATGCGATAAACGTGGTCGGCACCGACCACGACAACGATGTCTGGGCGCTCATCGCTCAAAAGGTTCATGCTCTGCAAAATTGCGTCTGCGCTTCCGCTAAACCAGCGCTTGCCCAGGCGCTGCTGCGCTGGCACCGAGGCAACGTAAGCGCCAAGCAGAGGTGACATGCGCCAGGTTTGCGAGATGTGGCGGTCGAGCGAGTGTGACTTGTACTGAGTGAGTACAACGATGCGTCGTAGGCCCGAGTTAATAAGGTTCGACAGGGCAAAGTCGATTAGTCGGTAAGAACCACCGAATGGAACAGCAGGTTTTGCGCGGTCGGCAGTAAGCGGCATTAGGCGCTTGCCTTCGCCACCGGCCAAGACCATTCCAAAAATGCGTTGTTGCGTACTCATAGCCAAATGTTATTGCCTTAACGCTCCAAGTGGCTCAAAATCTGTAATCTTGTGACATGCGTATTGACCTAATCACCAAAGAGTATCCACCGTTCATCTACGGCGGAGCGGGCGTACATGTCGCTGAATTGGTGAGAGTTCTGCGCTCACACATCGAGGTTCAGGTTCGAGCCTTCGGTGATGACCGTAACGAAACCGATACCAAGGCCTACGCGCATCCGAATGAATTTGACCAAGTCAACGCCGCCGTTCAAACGATGGCAACCGACCTGGCTATGGTCTCTGACATCGCCGGCGCCGATCTGGTTCACTCGCACACCTGGTACGCCAACTTCGCCGGACACGTTGCTTCGAAGCTCCACGGAATTCCGCACCTGATTACCGCGCACAGCCTCGAGCCACTGCGCCCGTGGAAAGAAGAGCAGCTCGGTGGGGGATACCGACTTTCGTCCTGGATCGAGCGGACCGCTTACGAGGGTGCTGCCAAAATCATCGCTGTGTCGCACGGCATGCGTAAAGACATTCTTCGGGCGTACCCGCAAATCGATCCCGAGAAAGTCACCGTGGTGCATAACGGAATCGACCTTTCGGCCTTTCAGAGCGCACGCAACGATGATTTGGTTCGCGCCCTCGGCGTAAACCCCGACGCACGTTCGGTGGTTTTCGTTGGTCGAATCACGCAGCAGAAGGGTTTGCCATACCTACTTAAGGCTGCCCGCGAGCTCCCGGCAGATGTGCAGCTGGTGCTGTGCGCCGGTGCACCAGACACCAAGGAAATTCAGGCGCTGGTAACCGAGCTTGTCGACGAACTAAAGCAAACCCGCGACAACGTCATCTGGGTCGAAAAACACCTGAGCCGTCAAGAACTCATCGCGGTGCTTTCATCGGCAACCGTTTTCGCTTGTCCTTCGATCTATGAGCCACTCGGCATCGTGAATCTAGAGGCAATGGCCTGCGGCATCCCCGTGGTAGCTACCGCGACCGGAGGAATCCCCGAGGTGGTCGCCCACGACCAAACGGGTTTGCTAGTGCCGATTGAGCAACTCGAAGACGGTTCTGGTAAACCACTCGATGAGGCCAAGTTCGTATCTGACTTTGCCAATGCCATGAATGCGATGTTGGCTAACCCGAGAATTTCAGAATTCGGTGCAGCCGGCCGTGCCCGCGTGGAGCAGCACTTTTCGTGGGACCGCATCGCCCAAGACACCATCAGCGTCTACCGCGATGCCATAGACGACTTCGCTTAGGCTTTGAAACAAATGATGACCGTAATTCAACTCAACGATGTTTCTCTGGTTAGAGGAACACGGCCAATTCTCGATCGAATCGATTGGCGCGTCGAAGACAACCAGCGATGGGTGATCATCGGCCCAAACGGTGCCGGCAAGACCTCGCTGCTGCGCATTATTGCTGCCCAAATTCACCCGAGCATCGGATCCGCTGAAATCCTGGGGGAGCGTTTGGGTGAGGTAAATGTTTTTGAGCTAATAACCAGAATCGGCTTCGCATCTTCGGCTCAGGCAGCCCACATTCCAAACTCCGAAACGGTTCTAGACGCCGTCATGACTGCCTCGTATGCGGTAACCGGTCGCTGGAGCGAGAAATACGATGATGTCGACGAGCGACGAGCCCGCCGTGTTCTGGCCGAATGGCACCTGCAAGATTTTGCCGAACGGTCGTTCGGAACTCTCTCTGATGGTGAGCGCAAGCGTGCACAGATTGCACGCGCGGTTATGACCGACCCAGAACTACTTTTGCTCGATGAGCCGGTTGCAAGCCTCGACCTTGCCGCTCGCGAGCACACCATCTCTATCATCGGCGCATACGCATCAGCACCGAGCGCTCCAGCTATGGTGATGGTCACCCACCACCTGGAAGAAATTCCAAAGGGATTCACACACGCTCTGATTTTGCAGAACGGCAAAGTTTTTGCAGCCGGCGAAATCGAGCACACCATTACTTCGGACAAAATCAGCGAAGCGTTTGGCATAGCCATCACTGTTGATTCTGTCGACGGAAGGTATCGCGCTAGGGCACACTAGTCTGGTATAGTTTTCCCTTGGTGCTAATGCACCTACCAATCCCCAGGCGAATAGCCAAAACAAGACTTTAGGAAGTTTTCTGATGAAGGCCGACATCCACCCAAAGTACGAGCAGATCGTTTTCCGCGACCTAGCATCGGGCGTTGCATTCTTGACTCGCTCGACCGTAACTTCGAGCAAGACCATCGAATGGGAAGACGGAAACACCTACCCAGTGTTCGACGTTGAAATCTCTTCGGCATCGCACCCGTTCTACACTGGTAAGCAGCGCATCATGGACTCTGCCGGTCGCGTCGAGAAGTTCAACACCCGCTACAAGGGCTTCGGCGCTTAATCAACTTCAAAAAAACCCCACCGAGAATTCGGTGGGGTTTTTTTATGCCTTGCAAAACTACCGAAGTTTTAGCGGCCAACCGAGTGTGGTCTTAAACGAAGGGTCTTTGCCCTGCATGAACTTCTCGAAATCTAGGTCGAGATCTTTGCTCCAGGCAATCTGAAGTTCGTGCAGTTCGGTTGCTTCGATCGAAAGTCGCTTGGCGAATTTACGTGCAATCGCCTGAGCTACTCGGCCGGCAGCCACGGCATCGGCCGTTGCGTTATGCGCATCGGTGAGTTCAACGCCGTAATGTGCAGCAGTGAGCTCTAGGCGCCTCTTACCGCCGCGATACCGGTCTAGAAACTTATCGATCACGAGAGGGTCGATAACCGGAGCTGGGTTCGATAGCGGAGTGAGCCCGTTGCGCAACGCTTCGTAGTGCAAAATCGTGAAGTCATATGGCGCGTTGTACGCCACAACCGGTATGCCCGCTTCGAAGAAAGACCCGAGCTTAGCCAACACCTCAGCGAGAACAGCCTTGGGAGGGCGACCATCGCGCTGGGCAGTTTCGTTGTCAATACCGTGCACTGCGGTGGCCACCTCAGGAATGGGAATGCCGGGGTTAGCCAACCATTCGAGTTGGTCGTCTGCGATTTCGCCGTTCTCATCGATAACCGTGACGCAGGCGGTGACGATTCTGGCCTGGTCTAGAACTAGACCCGTAGTTTCCAAATCGAAAACTGCCAGCTTTTTAGCCCAGTCGGGTAGTGGTTCTTTAGGCATTTCAAAAAGTGTGCTCACCCAGCCAGACTAACCGCCGCTGGCGACAACGACGTGCAGGTGCAGAGCTATGCCAAACCGACACCGAGAGCAACCTCGCGCGCGGCTTCGCTTTGATTGAGCGTAAAAATGTGCAAACCCGGTGCGCCCGAATCGAGAAGACGCCTGCCGAATTCGATGGTGAACTCCATGCCAATCTTTCGTGAATCGGCCTCATCAGCGTCTTCGAGTTGTTGCACCAGTTCGGTTGGAACAGCAGCGCCGCTCATCGCTGCCATGCGCAAAACCTGCTTGGCATTTGAGATTGGCAACAAGCCGGGCACGATAGGGATTTCTATTCCAGCTGCGCGAGCTTGAGCCACGAGGTTGGCATACGTCTCTACAGAGAAGAAAAGCTGGGTAACGGCGAAGCTTGCCCCGGCTGCCACCTTGAGACTTAGCACCTCAAGGTCATGCTGCATGTTCGGCGATTCGGGATGCACCTCCGGAAAAGCCGCTACACCAATTTCGAGGTTCGTAATCTGGTTGGCTAGGTCAACAAGTTCTAGAGCGGTCTTGATTTCGCCTTCGGCAAGTGCGTTCGGGTTGTCTTTGGGCGGGTCGCCACGAAGTGCAAGAATCGCCGCCGCGCCAGATTGCTCAAAACGCTTGATCAGTTCGGTGGTGCTAGCTCTTGAGGCGCCGACACAGGTGAGGTGACCGATGGTGGGCACAACCGGGGCCATGTGGTCTAGCACCGCAAGAGAGCGCTCACGGTTTGACCCTCCAGCGCCATAGGTCACCGATACGAAATCGGGCGCTAGCTCATTTAGCTGATCAAAAGTTTCGTAAAGCCCAAGGTTTGCTGAGTCATCTTTGGGAGGAAAATATTCAAACGAAAGCGTCGCTCTGCCGTCGGCCTTGGCCTTCTCGACGATGCTTTTCATGGGGTGACCGGTTACCTTGAACGTTGTGAGGCGAACTAACTCGCGGGGTTGAGCAAAAGTTTATCGCCTGCCTGAAGGTTAGAATTTAGTTTCTATGTTCTCAACCCGTTCAGCTGCCCTAATCGAAGCCATCTCATCTCGCGTGGTAGTCGCCGACGGCGCCATGGGAACCATGATTCAGTCTGCTGCCCCTTCGATGGATGACTTTCAAAACCACGAGGGCTGCAACGAGATTCTCAATGTGACGCGAGCCGACATAATCGCCGACATTCACCGCAAGTATCTGGCGGCCGGTTCGGAGGCAATCGAAACTAATACCTTCGGTGCAAACTGGGCCAACCTGGCCGAGTACGGCATTGAGTCTCGCATCGAAGAACTTGCCGAGGCTGGCGCAAAGATCGCTCGCGATACGGCAGACGAATTTTCTACCGAGTCGAACCCGCGCTGGGTGCTCGGTTCGGTAGGTCCGGGTACCAAGTTACCGACACTGCTACACACCACCTTCAGAGTGCTGCGAGATGCCTACCAAGCCCAAGTCGAAGGGCTAATTCGCGGCGGAGTAGACGCTGTGCTAATCGAAACCGCTCAAGACTTACTTCAAGCAAAAAGCGCTGTGGTCGGCGCTAAACGAGCCATGGCTCAACTCGGTCAGTCTGTTCCGATCATCGTCTCGGTAACAATCGAAACCACCGGAACCATGCTTCTCGGTTCTGAAATTGGGGCGGCACTCACTGCCCTGACCGCCTTAGGTGTCGACGCGATTGGGCTTAACTGCGCCACCGGTCCAACCGAAATGAGCGAACACCTTCGCTACCTGTCAAAGTTCTCGAAGCTACCGCTAGTGGTAATGCCCAACGCCGGGCTTCCGGTTCTTACCTCCGATGGCGCTCACTACCCGCTCGGCGCCGCCGACCTGGCTAGTGCACAACTGCAGTTCGTTCACGAGTACGGCGCTGGTTTAGTGGGCGGATGCTGCGGAACAACTCCCGAACACATTGCAGCAATCGTGTCGGCGGTTCAAAACCAAACTCCGTCTCGACCAACCTGGGTAAACGAGCCGGGGCTCGCGAGCCTTTACCAGCACCAACCTTTCGACCAAACCATGACCTACCTGTCGATTGGTGAACGCACCAACGCCAACGGTTCAAAGGCGTTTCGCGATGCGATGCTCGAAGGCAACTGGGATGAATGCCTCGAAATCGCTAAATCGCAAACCCGTGAAGGCGCACACGCGCTCGACGTTTGCGTCGACTACGTGGGGCGCGACGGTGCCGACGATATGCGCGAATTCGTTAGTCGTCTCGTGACCTCAACCACATTGCCAATCGTGCTCGATTCAACCGAACCAGCAGTTCTCGAAGCCGGGCTCGAGTGCATCGGTGGCCGAGCCATGATCAACTCGGTGAACTACGAAGACGGCGATGGACCAACCTCGAGGTTTGCCAGGATTATGCCTTTGGTTAAGGAGCACGGCGCGGCCGTGGTAGCCCTGACCATTGACGAAACCGGCCAGGCGAGAACCGCGCAAACGAAGTTTGATATTGCCAAGAGACTCATCGATGACCTTCGCGCCAACTGGGGAATGTCGCTTTCCGACATCGTGGTTGACACGCTAACCTTCCCAATTGCCACCGGCCAAGATGAAACGCGCAGAGACGGTTTGGAGACCATCCAAGCGATTGCGCAACTCAACCAGGCCTACCCGGGCGTGCAAAGCACCCTCGGCATCTCGAACATCTCGTTTGGTCTGAGCCCAGCCGCCAGGCACGTTCTCAACTCGGTGTTTTTGCACGAGTGCACCAAAGCCGGTTTGACCTCGGCTATCGTTCATGCCGCGCGAATCATGCCGCTCTCTCAGATTCCAGAAACTCAACTCAAAGTCGCCCTCGACCTCATTTACGACCGTCGCGAGTACGACAGCGACGGCAATGTCACCTTCGACCCGCTCACTCGTCTGCTCGATGAGTTTTCGGGGGTCGACTCGGTAACGGCAAAACAGACCCGCGCATCCGAACTCGCTGCCATGCCTTTGGAGGCTCGTCTTCAAAGACGCATTATCGATGGCGAGAAGAAGGGGCTCGAACTCGACCTCGACGAAGCGCTAGCCACGGGCATCCCCGCGCTTCAGATCATTAACGATCACCTGCTCGCTGGCATGCAGGTTGTTGGTGAGCTGTTTGGTGCCGGCGAGATGCAGCTGCCTTTTGTGCTGCAGAGTGCTGAGGTCATGAAGACCTCGGTTGCCTACCTTGAACCGCATATCGAAAAGACCGACGACTCGGGCAAAGGCAAGATCTTGCTCGCCACCGTGCGGGGCGACGTGCACGACATTGGCAAGAATCTGGTCGACATCATTTTGAGCAACAACGGCTTTGACACGGTCAACATTGGCATCAAGCAGTCGGTAAACGAGATTCTTCAAGCGGCCGAAACTCACGACGTCGATGTAATCGGCATGAGCGGTTTGCTGGTCAAGTCGACTCAAGTGATGAAGGAGAACCTCGAGGAGATGAATCTTCGCGGTGTGGCTGCACGCTGGCCGGTGATTCTCGGTGGCGCAGCTCTCACGCGCGCATTTGTTGAGCAAGATCTTGCCGAGATCTACGAGGGCGAGGTTCGTTACGCGAGAGACGCGTTCGAAGGGCTTCGCCTCATGGATGCACTGGTGAAATTCAAGCGCGGCGAAGCCGTCGAACTTCCAGCACTCAAAAAGCGGGTTACACCTAAGGGAAACCTGCTCGAACGCACATCACTAGAAAATCTTCCGACCCGTTCAGATGTGGCCACCGACAACCGCATACCAACACCTCCGTTCTGGGGTACCAGAACGGTCAAGGGCATAGCGTTGCGCGATTATTCGTCGTTCTTGGATGAGCGAGCAACCTTCATGGGTCAGTGGGGTCTCAAGCCCGGCCGTGGCGATGACGGCGCGAGTTACGAACAGTTGGTTGAAACAGAGGGGCGTCCGAGGCTTCGCCACTGGTTAGAGCGCATTCAAACCGAGAGCTTGCTTGAAGCAGCGGTTGTCTACGGATACTTCCCGGCAGTTTCTGAAGGTGACGATTTGGTGATTCTTCACCACGGCGCGGAACGCTCAACCGACGGAGGTAGCGGGGGAGTGCCAGGTACCGAGCGTCTGCGTTTTACCTTCCCTAGACAATCGCGCGACCGTCATCTGTGCCTTAGCGACTTTGTCTCACCGATTGGTTCGGGAGTTATCGATGTCGTGCCGTTCCAATTGGTCACCATGGGCAACCGAGTCTCGGTGGCGGCTAACGAGCTTTATGCGAAAAACGAATACCGTGATTATCTTGAACTGCACGGTCTTTCGGTGCAGTTAACCGAGGCGCTTGCCGAATTTTGGCACCAAAGAGTGCGAGAAGAACTCGGTTTTGACCAAGAAGAGCCCGAAGCAGTTGAAGGCCTTTTCAGCCTCGATTACCGAGGTGCTCGTTACTCGTTTGGCTACCCCGCGTGCCCTAATCTCGAAGACCGAATCAAGCTGATCGAACTGCTGCGTCCTGAATCGATTGGCGTAACACTCTCTGAAGAACTGCAGCTGCACCCAGAACAGTCGACCGATGCGATGGTGCTTCATCATCCAGAAGCGAAATACTTTTCGGTATAAAATCACCGTGGGGTGAATTTATGTCTATTTCGAGAACCGAAGAACTTGCCAACAGGGCAGCTGCTCGTGCCGAATATTCGGAGGTAGAGACAGCGTATGGCAAGACACCAATTTGGCGTTACCCCGCTACTGCCAAGAAACGCGGGTCGATTCTTTTCGTTCACGGATACCGCGGCACACACGAAGGTGTTGAACCAATCGTCGGCGGTCTAGAAGAATTTGACTGCTATGTGCCAGAGCTCCCGGGCTTCGGTGAAGCGGTACCGCTGAGCACGGTGCACAATCTCGATAACTACACCGCCTGGCTCACCGCGCTCACGAAGACTCTGAATCTTTCGGGCGACCTTACCTACTTTGGCCATTCATTTGGCACACTGCTTCTGGGCAAGCACGTCTTGGCCACCGGCGATAAAACCAGACTGGTGATGCTGAACCCCGTTTCGGCATGGCCCATGCGTGGTCCACGGCAGTTCATGGCTTACGTATCGCTGATCTGGTATCGCTTGGCTGCAAATATTCCAGAGAAGGCTGGCCGTTGGATGCTGGGCCATCCGTTGGTCATTCGGATCGTCACCGAATTTCTCTACAAAGGCAACGACCCCGTCTTGAAGGCCTGGATTCACAACCAACACAAGCAACACTTCAGCAAGTTCTCGAGCGCAAAAATGGCCGAAGAAGCTTTCGATGCGTCTGTCGCCGAAAATCTGAGTGAAATGGCAGAGAACATTCACCAACCGGTGTTGCTGCTCTGCGGTGACAAAGACGACATCACCAAAATTGAGGCTCAGCGATCTGCAGCGGCGCTGTACTCAGATGCCACCTACGTTGAAATGATTGGCACGGGTCACCTTCCTCACTACGAACGTGTCGACGTCGTAGTGCAGCACACCATCGAATTCATCAAACTGCACCAGTGAGCGTATTCTTTGACGCTCGATTCATCAGAGTTGGGCACCACGACGGCATAAGCCGTTTTGCCACGAATCTGTTTGGTGAAGTTGCCAAGTTGATGCCCATCACGGCCATCATCTCTAACCACGAACAACTGAAACATTTGCCACCGGGATGCGCTCACATCTTTGAGTGCGAAGTCGATTCGCCTCGAGAACTGGGATTTGCCAGACGCATGAACCGGCGGGGCGCCAAAGTGATTTTTTCGCCGATGCAAACAACCGGGTCGATTGGCAAAAAGTTCAGACTTATTCTCACCATCCACGACCTCATCTACTACCGCTTTCGCACGCCACCAAAACACTTCAACCCGGCGGTAAGAGCAATCTGGTGGCTTTACCACCTGAGCTACTTTCCGCAACGGTTGCTGCTGCGCTCAGCCGATGCGGTTGTGACTGTGAGCCGCACCACTGCAGATGAAATCGCCGAACACAACCTAACGACTGCTCCGGTGCAGTTGATTTCAAATGCTGTCGAAGATGTTTTCCGCAGGCCAAGTACCGCATCTCAGATTCATCAAGACATGGTTCGACTGGTTTACATGGGCACTTTCATGGGCTACAAAGATGTTGAGACACTGGTTCGCGCATCGGCGTTGGTTGATCGCGCCGAACTGCACCTGGTGAGTGGAATCGACCACCAACGAAAGGCCGAGCTTCAATCGCTAGCCGAAAAATCTGGGGTTCGCGTGATTTTTCACAGTGGCTTGACCGATGAAAAGTACATCGATTTGCTCGACACCGCAGCGCTCACTGTAAGCGCTAGTCGCGCCGAAGGTTTTGGCATTCCCGTAATCGAGGGTTTCGCCAGGGGAGTGCCGGCGGTGCTAACCGACATCCCGGTGTTTCGAGAGATTGCCGGAGAGGCTGCTGTGTTTTTTGCTGCCGGTGACGCCGTTGCTTGCGCGGAGGCCATTGCTGAGGCATTAGATGATCGCGAAGCTTTATCGGCGAGCGCTGTAAGACGCTCCAGCGAGTTTTCGTGGGAGAAATCGGGCAGAGACCTAGCCGACCTGATTGAGTCGCTCAGTTAGCCTGCAGCGACGCCGGGTTGTAGTGCTCGATGCTCCACTTTGAATCGCGGTAGGCGAGTTTGGTGAGGCTTGCATTGGCGAATCGTTCGCCTTCGCGAGGTAGCTCACGGTCGCTGACGATGCGCACCACTTTGCGAATCAAGGCACCGTGCGACACGGCCAACACCCGCTTTCCCAAATAATTCACTACCAAGTGCTGCAGTAGGCGATTGGCGCGAAGCTCCAGATCAATAAGTGACTCTCCGCCAACTACCGTTTGATGGGCGTCGTGCTGCTTTTTCCACTCGTGGTAGTTCAAGCCCTCAGCCTCACCAAAGGCTCTTTCGATGAGAAGGGGTTCGATGGCTATTTCACCCAGAGCATTGGCATCCGAGATGATTCTCGCGGTGTCTCTAGCTCTACTGAGCGGTGACGAGACGATTTGATCCCAGTCGCTGGCGACAATGGCTTTAGATGCGGCTACGGCTTGGGCTATTCCGTTTTGATTCAGCGGAATGTCGCTGGTGCCCTGAAGGAGGCTAGCCACATTCCAGTCGGTTTCACCGTGTCGTAGCAAACCCACCACTAATTCAGCCATTGCGCTTTGCCTCTATCTTGTACGTCTATCAAGTGTAACTTTGACGAGTGATCAAGTATCTGGGCTCAAAGCGCACACTCGTGCCATTGCTTGCCAATATTGCGGCAGCATCCTCGGCTAAAACCGCCCTTGATCTCTTTACCGGCACCACCCGCGTGGCCCGAAGCTTTAAAGAACTTGGCATCGAGGTCACTGCTGTCGACACTGCCAGTTACTCCGAGGTTTTCGCAAAAACGTGGATCGAGCTTGACTCTCGTTCGGTGAACCAGACCGAACTGACCGATGCCATTGCCGAACTAAACGCCTTACCCGCTAAGGCCGGTTACTTCACCAAGGTGTTCTGCGAGGACGCTCGTTACTTTCAGCCTCAAAACGGCGAGCGCATCGATGCCATCCGTGATTTTATCGAGGCTAACTACGCAAGCACTTGGCTGTATCACCCCTTACTGGCTTCGCTTCTGTTAGCCGCAGACCGAGTCGACTCCACCACCGGAGTTCAGATGGCTTACCTGAAGCAGTGGTCTAAGCGCTCGGCGAGCGCACTCAAGCTCACCGACCCAGCGCTTTTGCCCGGAGGTGGTTTCGCCGTTAGGGGCGACGCTCTAGAGGTTGCACCTGGGCTCGATTCGGTCGACCTGGCCTACCTAGACCCGCCGTATAACCAGCACAGGTATTTCGCCAACTACCACATCTGGGAAACCCTCGTTCGCTGGGATGCCCCGGATAGCTACGGAATTGCCAACAAGCGAACCGATGTTCGCACGCCCGAGACTAAGAGCAAGTTCAACTCAAAGCCTGCAATGCCTTTGGCCATGCGCGAACTCATGCAAACGGTCAAGGCTGAAACCATCGTGCTGAGCTACAACAACGAGGCCTGGCTAAACCGCGATGAACTCATCGAGATGTGCAAGGCGCGCGGGCACGTTGAAATCATGGATGTCGACTTCAAGCGTTACATCGGCTCACAGATTGGTGTTTACAACAAGTCGGGGGAGCGCGTGGGCAACCCGGGTGCGACGCGAAACACCGAGCACATTCTGATTGCCGGCGATAAATCCAGAGTAAAAAAGATTTTTGCGGCGGTCGGAGGCATCTAGTGAGCGCGGCTTTGATCTAAGAAAAAGACCCCAACCATCGGCTGGGGTCTTTACTTGTGTCCGAAAGGGGACTTGAACCCCTACCCTCTAACGAGGACTAGCACCTCAAGCTAGCGCGTCTGCCATTCCGCCACCCGGACAGGTGTCTGCAACGACTCACCACTCTAACACGAAACGCTTGGGCGATTCGACCCAGCCTGCTTACCTAAAAGGGCGCTCGGGGGTAGGTTAGGGCTATGGCTACCGAACCTAGGCTCGCACTTCAACAGTTCATTGCTGCACTCGAGAGACACCACGAGGCAGTCACCATGAGACGCTCCGATGACGACCCGGCAGTTCAGAATGCCTACTCGGTGCTGCAAAACGCCTTTCTCGATTACGAAGAGGCCCTCGAATCGGCTTTCGGTGAGTGGTTGCCTTTCGAAGAAGCCGACGACAGCGAATAGGCCGCGATATTGAACCTTTTCGCCGCCATCATCCTTGGGCTGATTCAAGGATTAACCGAGTTTCTTCCAATATCATCTAGCGCGCATGTGCAGATCGCCGAACAACTTCTGGTTCTCGATCACAGCCTCACCCGCCCTGAGCTAACTGCATTTATCGCCACCATCCAACTGGGTACCGAAGCGGCCGTAGTTCTCTACTTTTTCAAAGACATTTTGCGCATCGCCTCGGCCTGGGTTCGTGGAGTCACCTCAAAAACCACAGCGACCTCACCAGACGCAAAAATGGGTTGGCTTGTAATCATCGGAAGCCTGCCGGTGGTCATCATCGGCTTAGTATTCAAAGATTTCATCGAGCAAGACTTACGCAACCTTTACGTAATTGCATTCACCCTCATCGGTTTCGGTTTGCTCTTGGGTTTAGCCGACCGAGTCGGTAAGCGCACCAAACCGCTCGAGCAAATCACCATGAAACACGGCCTGCTGTTTGGGCTCGGTCAGGCACTGGCCGTTATCCCAGGTGTCTCTCGCTCGGGTGGCACTATTTCGGTTGGGTTGTTTCTGGGATACACGCGTGAGGCTGCCGCAAGGTTCTCGTTCTTACTTGCCATCCCCGCGGTGATTGCGAGTGGGTTGTACGAGTTTGCCAAGAGCTTCTCTGACCTCAACGCCGATTCGCTGTTTGCCACTGCAGTCGCCACGCTGGTTTCGTTCATCACCGGATACCTGGTGATTGGGTTCCTGCTCAAGTACCTGGTTCGCGGCTCTTATTTGCCGTTTGTGGTTTGGCGAGTCGCAGTCGGTATCTTGGTGCTGATCGGCCTGGGCTCGGGGCTACTGGTCGCCTGAGTTTTCGTCTGAGGCCGAATCTTCAGTTTCGCCCTCGGATTTTTCGTTTTGGCTGGCTAGAAACTTCTCAAATTCCATGGCGAGCGAGTCGCCGCTGGCTGCCTCGGAGTCGGTAGTGTCGCGGGTCTGCTCGAGCTGTTCGATGTAACCGGCCATGTCTTCATCGTTTTCGGCAAGCTCATCAATGCTGCGTTCCCAGGCAAAAGCCTCGGTTGCTAGATCCTTGTGGTCAAACTGCACGCCCAAATACTTTTCAAGTTCGCTAACCAGCGCCAGCATAGCTTTGGGCGAAGGACCATTTTGCACGTAGTGAGGCACCGAAGCCCAGAGCGCAAGTGTGGGAATGCCAGAAGCCTCGAGCTCCATCGAAAGAACCGACTGAACACCCACCGGCCCCTGATAATTGCTCTTTTCGGCGCCGGTCTGCTCGCGAACCATTTGGTTTTGGCTGTGCGCGCTAACTGGCACGGGTCGAGTGTGCGGAGTGTCGGCAGGAATGGACCCTAGAAAAATCACTGCCTGAATCTCTTGATCGACGATGATTTCCATCAGTTCGGCAACAAACGCCTTCCAGCGTCGGCTCGGCTCCGAACCGAGTAAGAAAAATAGCTTCGAGAACTCCGCAGAACCTTCAGCAACCGATGGGGCGTAAAGCTCGGCAGTTGGCCAAGCGATTTGCCGTTGTCCTTCATCGTCGAGGCTCACCTGAGGGCGAGTGAAAATGTAGTCGTAGTACTCCTCAGAATCGAGTTGCTCGATCATTTCAGACTTTGATTGCAGCGTTAGGTAGCGCACCGCGCCGCTTGCAGCATCGGCAGAATCGCTCCAGCCATCGAACCCTACGATGAGTGTTCGGCCACTGAATAAATGATTTAAAGTCACGCGCTGTCCCTGAGATTAACCGTCTCTAAAACTCTAAGGGTTCGCGGGCAAGGCTAGACTCGAGAACTATGTGGTTCGGCAAATCCATCCCCGCAGCCGTGCTGTTCGACCTAGACGGCACGCTAATCGACTCCGAACCGTACTGGATCAAATCTGAACGTGAACTCGCCGAAAAGCACGGCGCAGCCTGGACTCAAGACGACGGCGATTCACTAATCGGCATGAGCCTCTACGACAGCTCGAGAATCATCAAAGAGCGCATCGGTTCAGAGCTAGAACCGCAACAAATCATCGATCACCTAACCTCCGCGGTAAATGAACATCTGAAACGTGAGATTCCTTGGCGACCGGGAGCCAAACAACTGCTTCGAAACTTGAAGCGTCGAGGCGTGAAAACCGCCCTAGTAACCATGTCAATGCGACGCACTGCGCTTCAGGTGGTTGAAGCCATCGATTTCAAAGCATTTGATGTCGTGGTGGCCGGCGACGACGTTCGACACGGCAAACCGCACCCCGAGCCGTACCTCAAAGCAGCCGAGTTGCTCGGTGTTGAGGCATCCGATTGCGTAGCCTTCGAAGATTCGATTACCGGCCTGCTGTCGGCCGAGGCCGCCGGTACAAAAGCCGTTGGCATACCAAACATGATGGTCATTCCTCCGATTGAAGGCCGAGTACTGTGGCCGACTCTCGAGGGCGTGGGCGTCAAAGACCTCAAGCAACTGTTTAGGAACAAATGACCGAGAATCTCAAGCGTGGCCCTTTTCGCGAAGGCGACAAAGTGCAGCTCACCGGACCAAAGGGGCGAATCAACACGATTACACTCACCGCTGGCGCGGCCTTTGGCACCCACCGCGGCGACCTCAAGCACGACGCGATTATCGGCCAGCCCGAAGGCAGCATCGTACGAAACCAATACGACGTTGAGTATCTAGCGATGCGCCCTTTGCTAACCGACTTCGTGCTTTCAATGCCTCGCGGTGCCGCCATTATTTACCCCAAGGATGCTGCTCAGATCATTGTCGAAGGCGACATTTTTCCGGGTGCTCGGGTTGTGGAGGCAGGTGTTGGTAGCGGAGCGTTGAGCATGTACCTACTTCGCGCCGTGGGCGTTACCGGACACCTCGACTCATTTGAGCGCCGAGCCGAGTTTGCCGAAATCGCTCAAGCCAACGTGGCCACCGAGCTCGGACACAAGCCGAAGAACTGGAACGTTCACCTCGGTGACCTGCAGGTTGAGCTTCCAAAAAAAGTCATGGCAGGCAGCGCAGACCGCGTGGTGTTAGACATGCTCGCTCCTTGGGAGTGCATCGAATCAGCGGCCGACGCCTTGATTTCCGGTGGCATCTTCATCGGCTACGTGGCAACGGTTACGCAACTATCTCGACTGGCCGAGGCTCTTCGTGAAAGCAAGCGATTCGCCGAGCCATCAGCGTGGGAGTCTATGGTGCGACCTTGGCATCTGCAGGGATTGGCGGTAAGACCGGAACACCGAATGATCGGCCACACTGGCTTTCTAATCACGGCCCGAAAACTCGCCGACGGAACTATTCTGCCCGAGTTCAAGTCACGCCCATCTAAAACGGATTTTGCCGACGAAGACATTTCGGTTTGGAACCCAGACCACCTAAATGCAAAAAAGGTGGGGGAGAAGAAGCTCAGAAAAAACCTCAGAAACGCCGTGAACTCAGCCGAGGCAAGCGCTCAACGCAATCAACCCGATGCCGACTAACAGGCAACTAAACTTGAATAAAAATCGAAGGATATCTCTTGCGTAAACTCCTAGCCCTCGCGGCATCCGTTGCACTGGTTTTCTCACTCAGCGCCTGCTCTTCAATCAACAGCGAAGAGGCCATGTACAGCAGCCTCAAGGCAGAGTGTGGAACCGCAACCACTGCTGCAAGCGGTCGCGCCGTCGACGCTGTGACGGTAAAAGAATCCTCAAAGGGTGCATCGGTTGACTTCGCAACGCCGCTGAGCAGCAAGAGCGTCGAGACCGCGATCATCAAGGAGGGTACCGGCCCAAAGATCACCGGTAACCAAACCGTTGATCTCGAGTACTTGGGTGTCAACGCTGCTACCGGCGAAATCTTCCAGCCTTCATCTTTTGACGGCAGTGGTTCATCTCTGCAGGTTCTAACCCCTAAGCAGGAGCCAGGCTTCTGTGAGGCACTCGGCGGCGTTCGAGAAGGCAGCCGAGTCGCCATCCTGTTTCCAGCCTCTGTAATTCACAAGAACCAGGGGATCGACCAGCTGAAGATTGGTAAGAACGATGACGTTCTATTCATCATGGAAGTTCGCAAGGTTTACCTTCCATACGCAGTAGGCAACGAACAGGCCGCGCAATCTGGTTTTCCAACCATCATTCGCGCAGTAAACGGCACACCTGGCGTAACGATTCCAACCGAAGCACCATTTCCTAAGGCATCGAAAGACGGCCAAGAATCAACCGCAACCGAAGTTCTGATTCAGGGTGCGGGCCAGACCATCGCCGATGGCGACAAGGTGATTTTGCACTACGCGGGCTACACCTGGGCCGACGGCTCGAAGTTCGATTCATCGTGGGATAAGGGCACTCCGGCAAATTTCACGATTGCTAAGGGCTCGCTGATCACTGGATTCGTCGAGGCCCTCGTTGGTCAAAAGGTCGGTTCGCAAATCGTTGCGGTCATTCCGCCTTCGCTGGGCTACGGCTCAACAGCCCAGGGCACCATCCCTGCGAACTCGACTCTCGTATTCGTCATCGACATCCTGGGCATCCAGGGCAAGTAAGGCGAACTTTATGGGGGCGCACTTCGAAGAGAACGACGAAGGTTTCAAACTCGAAGCCGACGACAAGTCGGAACGCCTACTCAGCCTGACTTTGACGCTTCTGAGCAGCAAGCAAGGGTTCACCAAAGAAGAGCTGTTCCGCTCACTGCGCGGATATCGAATGAGCAACGAGTCTGGTAAATCCAAGGACGCGCTCGACAAGATGTTCGAACGCGACAAAGACTCGCTGCGAGGGATGGGAGTGCAGGTCGAGGCCTTCATTCGTGCATCAGACATCGAAGACAACACCGAAACCCGCTACTTCATACCTGCCGACACCTTTGTTTGGCCGTCGGGCACGAACCTGAGCGCCAACCAACTTCGCCTACTCGAACTTGCCGCCAAGGTGTGGGCCCGCGCGAGCTTCTCGGTAGAGGCATCGCGGGCGGTGATGCGGCTGAAAGCACTTGGCATGCCGAGCGACGGTCTAGACCTCGAAGGTTTTGCGCCGAGAATTCTCACTAACGAACCCGGCATTTTGCAGCTCGAAGAAGCCGCCAGAGACGGCGTTGAAGTGTCTTTCAAATACCGTGCCCCTGATCGAGAGATTGAAACCAGAACCGTTCAACCCTGGCAGGTTCGCCACATCTCGGGTCAATGGCTTTTGGTGTGCTGGGATGTCGGAAAGCAAGACATTAGAAATTTCATGCTCAAGCGCATCGTGAGCAGAATCGAAGCCACCGGCAACAAGTTTGACATTGTTACCCACGACCAGGTCAACCAAGCCTCGAAGAGCCTCGAAGAATTCATTTCGAAGAACGTGGCGGTCATCAAGGTTGCCCCGCTCACCGAAGCCTGGGTTCACTTCGAACTCGGCGATGCCACGGTCTCCGATGGCTTAGTGACCATGAACTTTATGGACCTACACTTGCTAGCCGAGTCGCTAAGGGCCTACGGGCGCACCGTAGAGGTGTTGCAGCCAGCCGAACTCAAGAATGCAATCACCAAGGGCCTGCAAAAGGTGGTGAATGCTCATGCCTAAGCTCAAAAATGTTCTTTCGGGTGACGACCAGTTCAACTTCCTCATTTCGCTTATCGGTCTGGTTCAGCGCGAAGGCGAGATTCACATCGAAGCGGCTGCTGACCGCCTAGGAATGTCTGTTGCGGCCATTCGTAAGGCAATGGAGACTCTGGTTAAATCGGGCGGTGTTCGAGCCGACGGACACGAACTTCTGCCGTTCAACTTTGACTGGGACTTGTTTCACGATGAAGGCGTTCTAGCCTTTCTTGAATCGGGAATCATCACCGATGCTCCGCGAATCTCGATGCGTCAAGCTTCGGCAATCGCCGCTGGGCTCTCATACCTGCGGGCTCTTCCCGAATTCTCATCGGAGTCTGAAATCGAAGAGCTGATTGAATTGCTCGCCAGTTCGCAACCGGCCTCTACGCCGCCGACGATCGCCTACGAAGTGGGCACTGTGGGCGCCGATGTCGCCACATTGCGCAAGGGAATTTTGGCCCAACAGCAAATTACCTGCAACTACATCAACCAGCGCGGTGAGGCAAGCGATAGAACCCTCGAACCGCTTCGGCTAGATCTTCAGAATTCGCAATGGTACCTGCGCGCCTGGTGCCCTGTGAGCGAACTGGTCAAATCGTTCAGACTTGACCGCATGCGTCAGGTGCAGATCTCGAGCGAAGCCCGGTCGGTTGCAGCAACCGAAGCCTTGGCTGCCATCGACGAAGAAGAAGATCGCCTCTACATTCCAGGCGAATACGACACCGACGTGGTCGTTGAGGTTGACCCAGAGGCGTACGACCTGGTTGCCGAATACACTCACTTGGATGCACCGCGAGGGGACTCGGCGGGAACCATCCAGGTGACCATCAAGGTTGGTTACCTGCCAAACCTCGGGCACCTGATTTCGAAGTACGGGGGAGCGGCGCGGGTTATCTCGCCCGCCATCGCGCGCGACATCGTTAGAAACTACGCCCTCGAGTCTCTCGGTGAGTTCACCAGCGAGCAGACACCCGAGAACGAGGACTAAGCCGTGGGATTTTGGTTCTGGTTCTTTATTTGGATTGCGGTAGCCGTGCTAGCGCTAGTGGTCTACGGGTTCATCTTGGCTGGTCTCGTAGCCAAGGCCAAAAAACTACAGGCACCCGCGGCTCGCCTTCAGTCAATCGCCGCAGCGTTGCAGGCAAAAATGAATCAAGCCGTAGAAATCGAAGAGCTGACTCCAGCTCTGGAGCAAACCGCGGAGCAGGTGTTCTCGCGACAAAAGGCTCGTTCTAAGGCGAATCGTAAACGCAAGGAAGAGCGAGAGCGTAGGCTTGTAAACAGACTTAAAGATATCGATTTCGATGAAAGCAGGCTCTTGTGAGACTAAACGGTTTTGAATGGATCATCATTCTTGTGATCGTGCTCTTGTTCTGGGGCGCACCAAAGCTTCCAGGATTAGCCAAGGGCTTGGCTCAGTCGCTTCAGGTGTTCAAAAAAGAAATGAAGAGCACCGACGAACCTTCAAGCGAAGATTCGGCCGCCAAGCCAAAGTCTGACGACAAGCCTGAGTAGTGGCTAAGCGCAAGAATCCCGGAGCTCGAATGAGCCTCGGGGGACACCTCAAGGAGTTGCGCGGCAGGCTGTTTTGGTCAGCACTTTTTATCGGTGCTGGATCTGTGGCCGGCTGGTATTTATACGACCCGTTTTTTCAGCAGCTCAAAGCTCCCTTAGATAATCTTGCAAAAACGCACCCAAATGTTAGCGTCAACTTTCCCGACGTTATGTCGGCGTTCGACCTGCGACTGCAAGTGTCGATTTTTATCGGCATTCTGATGACCAGCCCGGTTTGGCTTTTTCACCTCTGGGCTTTCATTACCCCGGCTCTTCGAAAGCGTGAACGTCGGTTCACGCTCGCCTTTCTATTTAGCGCGGTGCCCCTATTTGCCGCCGGAGCATACATAGCCTGGATTTCTCTGCCCGGCTTCATGAGTGCACTGCTGTCGCTCACCCCCGATGGCGCAACCAACATCATCAACGCGAAAGACTACATACTCTTCGACCTGAGAATACTTTTGGTATTCGGCCTCGCGTTCGTGATGCCTGTTGTGCTGGTGCTTCTAAATTTCGCTGGGCTCATCACGGCAAAATCGATTTTCAAATCTTGGCGACTGGCTATTTTCGTGATTGCGGTGATTTCTGCAGTTGCCACACCAACGGCAGACCCACTTTCGATGTTTGTACTGATGGTGCCACTGGCATTGCTTTACTTCGCAGCCGGAACCGTAGCCCTGATCACCGATCGCCGGCGCAAAAAAGCCGCCGACGCGCTAAATCTCGACTCCCTAGGTTAGACGTCGATGTCAGAGCAAGACTTGAGCCCATCGGAGCGTTACGCCCTATCTAAAAAGCGTCAGGCTCACCCAGAAATTGGCGCGTTCACCAACCTGCTCAAATTTCCCTTGGATGATTTCCAGCAGCAGGCGTGCCAGGCTCTGGCCGAGGGCAAAGGCGTTTTAGTTGCTGCTCCCACCGGTGCTGGTAAAACCGTCGTTGGTGAATTCGCTATTCACCTAGCCATCGAAAAAGGTTTGAAGGTTTTCTACACCACGCCTATCAAAGCGCTCAGCAACCAGAAGTTCTCGGAGTTAGTAGCCCGCTACGGCGAGGAGCGAGTCGGTCTTCTCACCGGTGACACCAACATCAACGGCGACGCTCAAATTCTGGTAATGACCACCGAAGTTCTGCGCAACATGATTTACGCAAACTCGGATGCACTGATGAGCTTGGGCTACGTAATCATGGATGAGGTTCACTACCTCGCTGACCGATTCAGGGGAGCGGTTTGGGAGGAAGTCATTCTGCACCTCCCTAGAGACGTAAAGATCATCTCGTTGAGTGCCACGGTTTCGAACGCCGAAGAGTTTGGTGCTTGGCTCGACGAGGTTCGCGGCGACACCGCCATCATCGTTTCTGAAATCAGGCCGGTACCGCTAAACCAGCACGTGCTTTTCGGTGATGAACTTATCGAGTTGTTTGACCCATCGAATGTTCGAGTTAACCCAGAACTGAGTCAAAGACATGCCAACAAACTCCGTCAACCGGTGAATAAACCGAGCCGTGGTCGACGAGGCTACGAAAACAACTGGCAAAAGCAGCAGAACCGAATTCCCAAGGCCAACAAACCCGAAATCATCGAGATTTTGCAAGATGCAGACCTACTGCCGGCCATTTTCTTCATCTTTTCAAGAGCTGCCTGTGAGGCTGCCGTAAAGGAATGTGTTCGGTGGGGGCTTCGCCTAACCGACAACGAACAGCGTCGCGAGATTCGACTTTTGGTTGAAGAGAAATGCTCCAACATCGCCGACGAAGATTTGGCGACTCTCGGCTACTTTGAATGGCTCAACTCGCTCGAACGCGGTGTGGCTGCGCACCACGCAGGCATGCTCCCGGCGTTCAAGGAAGTTGTCGAAGATCTCTTTTTGCGCAAGCTGGTAAAGGTTGTATTCGCCACCGAGACCCTTGCTCTCGGCATCAACATGCCGGCCCGCACCGTGGTGCTCGATCGCCTAGACAAATTCAACGGTGAGGGTCGCGTACAAATCACTCCTGGTGAATACACCCAGCTAACCGGCCGCGCTGGTCGTCGCGGCATCGATGTGCAGGGTCACTCGGTCATTCAGTGGGCGGCCAACCTTGACCCTCAAGTGGTTGCCGGCCTTGCATCCAAGCGCACCTACCCCCTGATATCGTCGTTCAAACCCACCTACAACATGGCCGTAAATCTCGTGGATGCTTTCGGGCAAGATCGCGCTCGCGAAGTGCTCGAGATGTCATTTGCGCAGTTCCAAGCCGACCGGTCGGTGGTGGGTCTGGCCAAGGGGCTTCGCGACCGAGAAGTATCAATATCGGGCTACTTTCAGTCGATGCAGTGCCACCTGGGCGACTTCGGTAGTTATGCCGAGCTTCGACGCGAGATCAGCGACATTGAGCGCGAGCTTTCGGCCGGCCAGGTTCGGCACGAGCGCGGTAAAGACATTAGAGCGAGCAAGGGGAGAGCTTCTAAAGAGAAGCAGCTCGCCGAGTTGAGACGTCGCATGAAGCAGCATCCTTGTCACTCGTGCAGTGACCGCGAGGGGCACGCCCGATGGGGTGAGCGTTGGCAGAAATTGCGTCGCGAAACCGATGCGCTGATGGCTCAAATCGAGGGTCGCACCAATCTTGTTGCAAAGACGTTCGACAAGATTTGCCTGCTGTTGAGCGATCTTGAATACCTGGAAACGGTCGATGGAGAACTCCGTGCCACCGAAGCCGGGCTCAAGCTTGCGCGCATCTACGGCGAGCGCGATCTTCTGGTTGCCGAATGCCTAAGACACAACGCATGGCAAAATCTGGATGCCGCAGGGTTAGCTGCAATAGCCGCCGCGCTGGTTTATGAGGCCAGGCGTGACGACGAAGAGAACACACCTCGCATACCCAAGGGTGGCTTCGAGGCATCGATGAACACCACGCTCGAAATTTGGGAAGAGATTGAGTTTCTGGCTAAAAAACAAAAACTCTCCAAGACGAATCCACCAGACATAGCCCTTAGCTTGCCAATCCACCGCTGGGCCTCGGGTGCGAGGCTCGATAGTGTGCTCGAATCGTTCGACATGCTGCCTGGTGACTTTATTCGCTGGACCAAGCAGATCATCGACCTGCTTGAGCAAATCGCGCAGACCGCCGAAGGCAAGGTGGAGTCGACGGCCCGCGAGGCCATAGACCGGGTTAAGCGCGGCATCGTCGCTTACTCTTACTTCGGCTAGGTCATAGGCTAAGAAAATGAAGAAGTTCAAAGACGATGTCTTTCTAAGTTCAAGGCTTCTCTTGGTTTCAGTAGCCGGAGCGGTTAGCTACTTCGCCTATCCAAAGCCAAACCTTTGGCCAGTGATCTTTCTCTCGGCCGCAGGTTTCTTCATAGCGATTCGCGCAACCACACTGCCAAGGGCGTACTTAATCGGTTTTGTCGGAGGTTTCGCCTTTTTCGCGAGCCAGGGTTGGTGGCTGAGTCAATACCTCGGCCCAGTTCCGCTAGTTGCTTTGGCTACATCTCAAGCACTCTTTGTTGGTCTGGGTGCGGTGGTTTTCGAGTTGCTCCGACGTCAGGTCACAGCTCTGTGGGCGCAGGCATTTATCTTTGCAATCACGTGGACGGCGCGCGAGTGGCTCACCACGCACTTTCCATACGGCGGTTATCCATGGTCGCGGTTGGCCATGTCTCAGGGATATTCGCCACTTGGCAACTGGGTTTACTTTGGTGGTTTGAGCCTGCTCACCTTTGTGCTGGCGCTGGTTGCCGCATACCTGGTGTTGCTGGTACCTAGACTGTTGCAGCGCGAATCTCGGCAGCGTGCCATCACGTATCTAGCCGTATTGCTGGTCATCGTCTTCTCAATACCTTCTGCGGTGCATCAGGTTTCATCACCCGATAAATTTAAGATCGCAGCCATTCAGGGCAACGCCAACGCTGGCCTCTTCGCCAAGACCTACCCAGGTGAGATTCTTAAAAATCACTCGGATGTCACCGAGCAAATGGTGCGCGACGGTGCCAACCAGGACGTCCAGCTGGTGCTTTGGCCCGAGAATGCCTCAGACCTAAACCCTATGTACAACAGCGAAGCCGCGGGCATCATGAGCGACCTGGTCAACAACAAGCTGCACACCCCAATCGCTTTCGGAACCATCACGGCAACCCAAACTGAGATCTACAACTCCTCGTTGCTGTGGAAACCGGGGGAGGGGATTGTTGACCAGTACGACAAGAAGCGACCAATTCCCTTCGCTGAATATGTTCCCGACCGAGACTTCTGGAATTCGCTTGCTCCAGATCTAATCGGTTTGATTTACCGCGGCTACGCCTTCGGAACGCGCGATAACTACTTTGAGGTTGACTCGCACCGTTTCGGCGTTCTCATCTGCTTCGAGATCGCAGTTGACGAGGTTGCCCGAGAGATCGTTGATTCAGGAGCGGTGGCAATACTTTCACAGTCGAACAACGCCGACTTTGGACACAGCGACGAGGCGTTTCAGCAACTTGCGCTAGCGAGACTCAGAAACATCGAGACGGGCATCCCGGTTATCAACGCTTCGACGGTTGGGCCGTCGGCAATCTTCGATGCCGGGCAAACTCTGCAGGTCAGCGGCGCATTCGTGCCGGCCTACCTGGTGGCCGAGGTCGGGCTCAAGAAGTCAGATACGCCTGCAATGGGCATCGGTCGCTACTTTGACCAGTTCAACCTAGCTTTGCTTGGTTTCATCGCCTTGGCGTTGGCAGCTAGAGCAATCTGGAACATCGAATTCATGCGACCACTGACCAAGCTGCGCGCCCGAGCAAAAGGACCAAAAGCTTGACCGAGCGCGCGTCAACCCTGGTGATTTTGCCTACCTACAATGAGAGCGAAAACCTGCAAATTGCCTTGGCTAGCTTGTTTGCGCACAACCCAAATGTGCACGCGTTGGTGGTTGATGATTCTTCGCCAGATGGCACGGGAGAGCTAGCCGCCAAACTCGCTGCCGCCGACGAACGCATTCACGTGCTCATCCGGGCTAATAAGCAAGGACTCGGCAAAGCGTACTTGGCGGGTTTCGCCTGGGGTTTTGAACGCGGTTTCGATTACTTGGTCGAAATGGATGCCGACTCAAGCCACCGTGCCCAAGACCTACCCGTTTTGCTGGCTGCTGCAAAGTCTGCCGACCTGGTCATAGGTAGTCGCTGGGTCAGGGGAGGGGCTGTCGAAAACTGGCCGTTACACCGTCAACTGCTTTCTCGAGGTGGCAACGCCTACGCCCGATTGATGCTTCGCTCAAAGATTCGTGATCTCACGGCGGGCTTCAGGGTCTTTCGCTCCCGGTCGCTAAAAAGCATCGACCTCGAGCGCATTGCCGCGCAAGGCTACTCGTTTCAAGTGGAGATGGCTTGGCGCTTTGAGCGATTGGGATTCAAGGTGGTCGAGGTGCCGATTACTTTCGTTGAGCGAGTCAACGGTGCCTCAAAAATGAGTTCAGCCATAGTGCGCGAGGCTCTATGGCTGATAACTCGTTGGGGTCTGACCGGCAAATAAATCCGCCGCTGCGACTAAATGTCGGCTGCGCCAGCCTTGCGGCGAGCACGGATGTACTCGAGGCGCTCCTGAAGAATCTCTTCTAGTTCCTCGCGGCTTCTGCGCTCGAGAAGCATTTCCCAGTGGCTGCGTGGAATCTTTTCGTCGCTGGCATCCAAGACAACCTGCTTGCCGTCTTCTAGAAGAACACCTTCCGCAGGGCACTGCTTGCACTGCCAGGTCTGAGGTAGCTCGGCTTCGGCAGCGAAAACAACACTGGTTTCGTGGTTGTTCACGCAGCGGAAAATGTGCGTGGCGCGCTCAGAGTAAGCAACGCCCTTTTCGCTTTCAAGCGATTGAACTCCTAGACGCATTCCGCGCATAGTGGACTGAGCCATTGCATCCTCCTGGATAGTAAAAAGAGCCGAATCGGCTTACTGAACGGTCAACGCATTCTGGGCAGAATTTGTTCCCGAATCGGAACTACCTACCAGCGCGACTCTAAAAGGCTAGTGCCTAAGTTCGCTAACGGCGACATCGGCGCGGTCGGTAACTATGCCCGAAGCGCCCAGGGCAACGAGTTCGTGCATTTTGGCTGCATCGTTAACCACCCAATAGTGCACGCGAACACCGCACTCGGTGGCGTATCGAAGCAATCTGGGATGCGTGAGCGCAAGGCCTTTCTGGTCAAAAGGTATTTGTAGCGCATCGATGTCGCGGCTCAACGCCTTGAATGCGCCGAGCCAGCCGAGGCGAACGCAAATGTAGAGGGCCAAAATCTTGGTCATGCCGGCCGAGGTGGCAGTGCGGAACCCTGCGTTGGCTAGAGCGCCTAACGCCGCCTTACGCCGGGCTTCGCTGAAAGACGATACCAAAACTCGATCGGCTGCACCTTGCTCAATCAACGCCGCCACGGTCGGCGCAACGGCATTGGCCCGCTTGATGTCGAGGTTGAACCTTGCTTTGGGAAACGCAATCAACGCCTCGTCGAGGGTGGGAATCAGGGAGGTAGCCGCGTTCAACTTGCGGAGTTCGGCGAGGCCCAGCTCAGAAATGTCGAGCTTCAGTCCAGCGATGCGCTCTAAATTATCATCGTGAAACAGCACGGCGATGCCGTCTGATGTTGCTTGCACATCGGTTTCAATGTGAGTGGCACCGGCAGAAATAGCGGCCTCAAAGGCGTCGAGGCTGTTTTCTTGAATTCCAGCCAGGCACAGGCCTCGGTGAGCAAATACGTGAATGCCGCCGGGGGAGAAGTAGGGCAGTTGCCTCATGCCTGCTCCTGACTTTGGGTTTGCCACCCTAGGCTTAACGGGTGCAGCTTGCTCTCGATTCTAAGACGCCTATGCGCTTCGTGCGCCTCTGGCTCGGCTTATTAACCTATGGACTAGGGCTTGCGCTGATTGTCGAGGCTCGCATCGGTGTTCCACCCTGGGATGTATTCGCGCAGGGTATCTCAAAGCAAGCCAACATCAGCTACGGTTGGGCTTCGGTTGTGGTGAGCGTTCTGGTTTTGCTGACCTGGATTCCGCTTAAACAGCGCTGGGGTATAGGAACCGTTCTAAACGGAATATTTATCGGTTTATTCGCAGACTTTTGGATGAACCTGCTTCCGGAGGCATCCGAGTACTGGTTGCAGCTAACCGCGTTCTGCGTGGGTATGGTTCTGGTAGCTCTCGCCACCGGCCTCTACATATCAGCTCATCTCGGCACCGGACCTCGCGACGGTCTGATGATCGGTACACAACGGTGGCTCGGCTGGAAGTTCTGGCAGATTCGCACCATGTACGAAGGAATCGTTCTGATCCTTGGATGGTTCATGGGTGGCCAGGTGCGCGAGGGCACACTGATCTTTGCCGTTTGCATCGGCTACCTAATGCAACTCTCACTCAAGTTCTTCAAGTTCGTCGATCCGCAGGGTAAGTAGTGGTTAGTCCAGGTCAGCATCGTCCGACGGCTCGCGTGGTTCTGCACAACCCGGCCGGCGAGGTTTTCATGCTGCTAACTCACTTTGACCCTGAGGTTGGGTTGCCTCCGAGATGGCTAACGCCGGGTGGTGGCATCGATGCCGGTGAATCGCCTCTCGAGACGGCCGTGCGTGAATTGCGAGAAGAAACCGGGCTGGTGGTCTCAAAACAAGATCTTGGCGAGGTGATTTGGCAAACCACGGGACGTTGGGACTGGGCCGATGGAAACTTTCACACTTACACCGACACCTTCTTTCAACTAAAGGTTGAAGGTTTGAACTTGGATGTCTCGGGCTGGACTCAAGATGAAATTCGTGACGTTGTGGAGTATCGCTGGTGGAAACCGATCGAGCTGTTGCAATCGGGCGCATCGGTTGCACCACATGGGTTAGTGGAGTTTTTGGCCAACCACCGCTTCTGAGGCTGATAATCTAATGCCGATAATGAGCATTATGTAAAGTAGTTTATTTATGACCCCTACCCTCAAAACCTGTGAGGTTGAAGGTCAGTTAGCTTTGCGTGGCTGTTATCCAGGCCGACAGCTTCTCGGCCGCTGCGCCTGATTCGAGCGCTTGTCGAACCTTCGTCAGCGCTTTCAGAAAACGATCGTTCAGGTTCACCGACGCCTGCGAGGCATCCTTGGCAAGCTCGTAGGCAACAACACCTCCGGCCGCATTAAGCAGCACGATGTCTCGAACGGCACTGAGGTCTCGATCTGGAGTTTCCTTGCCCAGCACCATGCGTGCGACCTGCGCATTGAAGTGCGCATCGCCACCGACCAAATCGGCAATCGAGCAGCGGGGCAGGCCCAGGTCGGCTGGATCAAGCTCAAATTCGGTGACTCCTCCCCCAGAAACCTGCCAAATATGGCTGGTGCCGGTGGTGGTTAGCTCGTCTAACCCGTCGGACCCGCGAAAAACCAGTGCGGTGCGCGAGCGGGCAGCCATTTCGGCGGCCATCAGTGGTGCTATAAACGGGTTAGAGACTCCCAAAGAAGTGGCTATCGGCTGGGCAGGGTTAGCCAGCGGCCCTAAAAAGTTGAAAGTTGTCGGCACGCCCAGGGCCTTGCGGATTGGCGCTACGTGACGCATCGCCGGGTGAAAAACGGGTGCAAAGAAGAAGGTTAGGCCCACTTCCCTAAACACTTCTGCAACTCTTTCGGGTGAAATATCTAAACGAACACCCAAAACCTCGAGCATTTCGCTCGATCCGGTCTTACCTGAAGCCGAACGAGAGCCGTGCTTCATAACTGGAACTCCCGCCGCGGCAGTCAAGATGGCTGACATGCTCGAAACGTTGACCGTTCCGGCGAGGTCTCCCCCGGTGCCAACGATGTCAACCGCATCGTTACCGGTATCTAGCAGAACGCTGTGTTCAAGCATCACATCGACCAAACCCGCTAATTCTTCAACGGTTTCGCCCTTCGATCTAAGCGCCATCATGAATGCGCCAACCTGGGCCTCACTGGCCTCACCTGACATAATCTCGGTCATTGCCCAGGCCGCTTCGAGTCGATCGAGGCTTGCGCCGCCGAGCAATTTAGCCAGGATGCTTGGCCAAGTTTGAGCAATCGTCATGCGCACTAGTTTATCGGGCGAAATCCGCGTGTTTACGCCTCAAAATGGCAACCGCTCCCCCACCCGAGGGTTATGATTTAAGCATGTCTACGACTGTCGCAGCTGGTCAAACAGCACCAGTGATTAACCGCCCAAGCTCCACGTCTGTGGGCACCATTGTTTGGCTAGGCAGCGAGGTGATGTTCTTCGCCGGTCTGTTTGCCATGTACTTCAGCCTTCGCGCCAACTCCCCTGCTATTTGGGAGTTCGACACAGCCAAGCTCAACGTGCCATTCGCCCTTACCAACACCATCGTGCTGGTTCTTTCTTCTTTCACCGCTCAGTTCGGTGTTTTTGCCGCAGAGCGCATGCAGCCTCGTGCAACAGGCCTTTCACCGGTCAAGTGGGGCATGGTTGAGTGGTTCTTCCTCTCCTACTTCATGGGTGCCATCTTCGTAGCCGGTCAGGCTTGGGAGTACGCGACTCTCGTGTCAGAAGGCGTTTCGCTTTCTTCTAACTCTTACGGCAGCGCTTTCTACATCACCACCGGCTTCCACGCATTGCACGTAACAGGTGGTTTGATCGCCTTCTTGCTGGTCATCGGCAAAACCTTTGCGGCTAAGAAATTCGGTCACTACGAGGCAACCAGCGCAATTGTGGTCTCCTACTACTGGCACTTTGTCGACGTAGTTTGGATCGGCCTCTTCCTAATCATCTACGTACTCAAATAGGCGAAAGCAAGAACATGTTCAAGCGCAAAATTAACAACGCAAGACGCAACCCTTTCGCCGCGATTCTGGTAATCGCAGCGGGTCTACTCGTCGCCGGTGGTGGCTACGCTGGTGCGACTGCTGCCGTTTCGCACAGCACCTCTGGTGCATACACCGCAGATCAGGTCACCGAGGGTTCAAAGCTCTTCCTCGCCAACTGCGCCTCATGCCACGGTAAGCACGCCGAAGGAACCAACTACGGTCCAAGCCTAATCGGCGTTGGAGCTGCAGCAGTTGACTTCCAGGTTGGCACCGGACGCATGCCTGGCCAAGCTTCAGGCCCTCAGCTAATGAAGAAGCCGGTTCAATTCACCACTGAGCAGACAGCAGCTTTGGCCGCTTACGTGTCGTCGCTTGCACCTGGCCCAGCTGTCCCAGATGAAAGATGGACCTCGACTACCGGCAACACCACTCGCGGTGGAGAACTGTTTCGCATCAACTGCGCAATGTGCCACAACGCTGTCGGCGCCGGTGGAGCACTTACCGAAGGTAAGTACGCGCCGAACCTAAAGGGTGTCGAAGCCAAGCACATTTACGAGGCAATGGTCACCGGCCCGCAGAACATGCCTGTCTTCAACGACGCGAACCTCACTCCGCAAGACAAGAACGACATAATTTCTTACCTCAAGTACATGGAAGCTAACCCATCTGCAGGCGGAGAAGAACTCGGAAGCCTCGGCCCGGTAGCAGAGGGATTATTCCTCTGGTTGTTCGTGTTGGGCGGCATCGTAGCAATCACCATTTGGCTAGGCGCCAAGTCCAACTAGTCGCTTTAACCCCAAGGAGAACATCAAGTGAGTTCTAAAGGTAAAGACCTCGTCAAAGGCCCTGAGGCCGAACACGAGTACGAAGCCGGACTTGCAGTAGTTGCATCCGATGCGATCAAAGACCCAGGTCTTGAGCCGCACCGCGTGCGCATGACCGACAAGAGCGAGAAGCACGCCAAGAACGCTGAGCGTCAGGTCACCGCAATGTTCTTGACCTCTATCGTGGGTAGCGCATTCGCACTCTGGGCGTACTTCGCATTCCCACTTTCGCCAACCGACCTAGGCACCGTTCGTTCGAACACATTGTTCCTCGGCCTCGGAATCACCCTTGGTCTATTCGGAATCGGTATCGGCGCAGTTCACTGGGCGAAGACCCTCATGCCAGACGCCGAGGTATCTGAGGCCCGCCACCAAACGCGTGGTAGCGAAGAGACCCGTGCGCGCGCAATCGAGATCATCGATTTGGCTAATCAAGAGTCCGGTTTTAGCCGTCGCAAACTTATTCGTCGCACGCTTTACGGAGCATTGGCTTTCTTCCCACTTCCAGGCATCATCATCTTTGGAGACTTGGGGCCTAACCCAGCTGACAGCCTGAAGCACACTATGTGGCGCAAGGGAACTCGCCTAACCCGCGACCCCTACGGTACTCCGATCAAGGCAACCGATGTCACCCTGGGCTCGGTTTTCCACGTCATCCCTGAAGGGCTAAACGAGAGCGACCACAAGCTCGAAGAGAAGGCAAAGGCCGCGGTTCTACTTGTTCGCGTTGAGCCAGAGATTCTCAAGGAGTCTGACGAGCGCAAGGGCTGGTCTTACGACGGCATCGTTGCTTATTCAAAAATTTGTACTCACGTTGGTTGCCCGGTGGCTCTTTACGAGCAGCACACCCACCACCTGCTGTGCCCATGCCACCAGTCGACCTTCGACCTCACCAACGCCTGCGCAGTTGTGTTTGGTCCGGCCTCACGCCCGCTACCTCAACTGCCAATCACAGTTGACGCCGAGGGCTACCTAGTTGCTCAGAGCGACTTCACCGAACCTGTCGGCCCTAGTTTCTGGGAGAGATAAGCATGAGCACCGCTACTGCAACTAAGAAAAAGGGTGGATTCCTTGCCGGAACCGCAAACTACCTCGACGAGCGCGTCGGTGTAGCCGGAATTCTCAAAGAATTCGGTCGCAAGGTATTTCCAGATCACTGGTCTTTCATGCTCGGAGAGGTTGCGCTCTACTCGTTCCTAGTGCTACTTCTCTCCGGCACCTTCCTAACCTTCTGGTTTCAGCCTTCGATGGT
>JAHEAT010000073.1 GCA_024642605.1 Microbacteriaceae bacterium | reverse complement strand
ATAGCGAGTTATCCACAGATTTGTTGAGGGCTCACATTTCTCAGTTAAACCTTGCCAAAATCATCACTACGAGTTGTTGAGTGCTCGCTAGTGAAAGGTAAGTCTGTGACCGAAAGCATCACAGTTTCAGGGTTGGTTGCTACCACCCCACGTCATCTCATCACCCAAGACGGATTACCCATAACCTCGTTTCGTCTGGCGGCGTCAAGTCGCCGGTTCGATCGGGAGCAGGGCAAGTGGGTTGACGGCGAAACAAATTGGTACACCGTCACCGGTTTTCGACAGTTGGCAATAAACCTCGCAACCTCGGTAAGCAAAGGGGAGCGCATCATGGTTGCAGGTCGTCTACGAGTTCGTGATTGGGACAACGGCGAGCGCGCCGGAACCTCGGTAGAAATTGAAGCCGAGCACATTGGCCACGACATGCTGTGGGGAACAGCGGCATTCACCAGAACCGTCTTGGTGAACGAGTCGGAGCCAGAACAAGAAGAGGAGCCGCAACCGAAGGTAAAAGTTGCCGCGAATTGAACAAAACGTCTAGCTATTCGCAACACTGAGCTAGATTCGCGGTCGTCGCCCACCTTCATCGACCGCGATGGCGCTCGTCCTAAAACCCGCTCAATGAAATAAACTGTTGAGCAATAGGTATTAGGGCGAGCGCTCTTTTCTTAACCTCAAAAACTTTGTGAAAGTGACGTGCTTGGCATGGCCGAATTTATTTACCAGATGATCAAAGCCCGTAAGGCTCACGGCGACAAGGTGATTCTCGACGACGTCACTTTGGCGTTCTACCCTGGCGCGAAAATCGGTGTTGTTGGCCCAAACGGCGCAGGTAAGTCTTCGGTGCTCAAGATCATGGCCGGTCTAGACACGACCACCAACGGTGAAGCAAGACTGAGCCCAGGATTCAGCGTCGGCATGTTGATGCAGGAGCCTCCGCTAGACGAAACCAAAACCGTGCTAGGCAACGTTGAAGAAGCAGTTTCACACATCAAGGCAAAAGTCGACCGCTTCAACCAAATTTCAGAGGAAATGGCAAGTCCCGATGCAGATTTCGACACTCTGCTAGAAGAGATGGGAAAGCTGCAAGAAGAGATCGACCACCTCGATGCATGGGATCTCGACAGCCAGCTCGAACAGGCAATGGATGCGCTTCGATGCCCACCGGGCGACCTGCCAGTAACCAACCTCTCCGGTGGCGAGCGTCGCCGTGTAGCTCTTTGCAAGCTATTACTTGAGAAGCCAGATCTTCTGCTCCTTGACGAACCGACTAACCACCTAGACGCGGAGTCGGTGCTTTGGCTCGAACAGCACTTGGCCAAGTATCCAGGTGCAGTTTTGGCAGTTACACACGATCGCTACTTTCTAGACAACGTAGCCGAGTGGATTCTTGAGCTCGACCGCGGTCGCGCCTACCCTTACGAAGGTAACTACTCCACCTATCTCGAGAAGAAGCAGGAGCGTCTCGAAGTTCAAGGCAAGAAAGACGCCAAGCTTTCGAAGCGCCTGAGCGAAGAACTCGAATGGGTACGCTCGAGCCCCAAGGCTCGCCAGACTAAGTCGAAGGCTCGTCTAGCCAAGTACGAAGAGATGGCTGCCGAGGCAGACAAGACTCGCAAGCTCGACTTCGAAGAAATTCAAATTCCGGTTGGTCCTCGACTCGGCAACGTAGTTCTCGAAGCCAGCAACTTGCAAAAGGGGTTCGAAGGACGTTCGCTCATCAATGGCTTGTCATTCTCACTGCCGCGCAACGGAATCGTGGGAGTTATTGGCCCGAACGGTGTTGGAAAGTCAACCCTGTTCAAGACCATTGTTGGTTTAGAGCCGCTCGACGGCGGAGACTTGAAAATCGGTGAAACCGTAAAAATATCCTATGTCGACCAGAGTCGTGCCGGTATTGACCCAAACAAGACACTTTGGGAGGTGGTTTCTGGTGGGCTCGATTACATGCAGGTCGGGCAGCAAGAAATGCCGTCGCGTGCGTATGTCGCAGCATTCGGTTTCAAAGGCCCAGATCAGCAGAAGCCAGCTGGAGTTCTTTCGGGTGGTGAGCGAAACCGTCTCAACCTAGCCCTAACGCTCAAGCAGGGTGGAAATCTACTGCTACTCGACGAGCCGACAAACGACCTCGATGTCGAAACCCTTTCGAGTCTTGAAAATGCGCTTCTCGAATTTCCGGGCTGCGCCGTGGTGATTACACACGATCGTTGGTTCCTAGACCGCGTGGCAACGCACATCCTTGCCTACGAGGGCAGCGACGACAACCCAGACCAGTGGTATTGGTTTGAAGGAAACTTCGAGGCATACGAGGCAAACAAGATTGAGCGTCTAGGTGCCGAAGCGGCCAAGCCCCACCGCTCGACCTACCGTCGACTCACTCGCGACTAGTCGCCCTGAGGTACTCGAACCATTCCCTCTTGGGCGATGGTGGCAAGCAGGTTGCCGTCTCGGGTATAAATCTTTCCGGTAGAAAGCCCTCGACCGTTTTGCGCGCTCGGAGACTCCTGAACGTAGAGAAGCCACTCATCGACGCGACCGTGCCGGTGAAACCACATAGCGTGATCTAGGCTTGCGGTTTTCAAACCGGGGTAAGACCAAGGCACTCCGTGGCGACGGTAAATCGCCTCGAGAATTGTGTAGTCGCTCAAATAGGCCAGAGCAGCTCGGTGCAGTTCCATGTCGTCTGGCATCGGCCCCAGAGCCTTCAACCACACGGCCTGTTTCGCCACTTGCTCACCCTCTACGTTGAAATAGATCGGGCTCTCAACGTGACGCATGTCAAACGGGCGAGCCTTTGACCAGTACTGGGCCACCGGGTGAGGGTTGTCGCCCATTATTTCAGCAGCGCTGGGCAGCGTTTCAGGGTCGGGTACATCTAGCGGCATTAGGTCTTGATGATCAAGCCCTGGGTCGACATCTTGAAACGAAGCAATCATCGAAAAGATGGGCTCGCCGTTTTGATAGGCCTGCACCCTGCGAGTGCTAAACGAGCGCCCGTCGCGCAAGCGATCAACCGAGAAGGTGATTGGAAGATTGATGTCTCCAGGTCTCAAGAAGTACCCGTGAAGAGAGTGTGATGGTCGAGCCGGGTCGACCGTGCGAGTGGCAGCAACCAGTGACTGCGCCAAAACCTGACCACCAAATACTCGACCGTGCGGCATCCACTGCGACGGACCGATGAAGATGTCTTCGCGAGTTCGCGCCCCCGAGGCATCCGAGAGATCGAGAGTGGTCAGCAATTCGGCTAGTGGATCGCTTGGGATCTGGATTTCTGGAGACATAGTTCACCGCTTTCGCCTTCAACTGCCTTCACAGGTTAGTTTAGACACGATCATGAAAAACGAATTCCTGCTGATTGACCTCGAAACCGCTGTCGACCTTCAAGCCTTTCTAAACCGAGCCAAACGCCTAGACCCAAGTGGTTTGGTGAGGCTCAGGGCCTATGGAAGCCTCCTTGCCGCTTACGTTGCACCTATCTTCGCTGGCGGAATCATGGATTCAGGCCCTACCGTTCTCGGCCTTCGAACCTGTGAGCTTGCCAAAGATGCTGAAGTTGAGGGCTTAGTTTCGATACAGGCGATGCTCGATCGTCTTGCGCGAATAATCGACAACGGCATTTGGAATGCAAAAGACTCGATGATCACTCTGCCGTCCAACGAACGCGCGGCCTGGGGTGGAGTTCTTCCGCCCCGCTCGGGTTGGGTTTCTACCGGCCTTCTGTCGGAGCAAGAACTAACGCAGATCGCTCGCGAGGGCATCGAAGAAGTTGCCGATACGCTACCCGAGTCGGTTGGTGGTCCGATTGCTGCGCGCATCCGTGGAGAAATTTGGGGGAGAGCCATCGAGCGGTCACCCCACGTGCCAACCGGGGCTGCATTTGTTGCGGCAGGCTTAGGTTTTTTAACCGAGGGCGAGCAAGTCGAGGTATTCGAAGCCGATAACTGGGTACGCCTAAGCAGCATGCACGGGCACGTTTTGGCTCGCGCCGCAATCAGTTTTTCTTAGGCTCTCGCTAGTCGCGAAGAGACATTAAAGACCTCGCCTAGTCTTCGAAGGTATTTAACATGGCAGTTGCGGCTCGGTCGAGGTAAGCCCAGAGTTCCGCCTCTTTAAGTGGCGCCAGTTGCAGCGAATCAACGGCTGCTCGCATGTGCAAAAGCCAACGTTCGCGAGCGAGCGGGTTGATCTTGAAGGGATTGTGCCGCATTCGAAGCCTCGGATGCCCACGCAACTCTTGGTAAGTCGAAGGCCCTCCCCAGTACTGCTCAAGGAAAAGCTGAAGTCGTTCCGCCGCTGGGCCTAGGGCTTCTTCTGGGTACATCGGTCGAAGCACTTCATCGTTCGCGACGCCTGCGTAGAAATGGTCAACCAGCTTTTTGAAAGTTGCCGAACCGCCAACTTGTTCATAAAAGTTTCCGCCGGCCTTCTCGCCCGAGGGCATAGTTATTCGAACTGCCTCTACTCGATCTTTATCTTCGAACTCTTGGCTCATTTGGAGCGGTTTTGTAGATTGACGAACACGGCGTTCTTGCCAGAACTCAACGAAATCTTTGCCTTCTTGAGCTGCGTTAGAGCTGCTTCGCGCAAGGCTCGAGCGATAGCATCCTGTGATTTGTGGTCAACCTGCATCACCAAACGCAAGACCACTTCATCGCCGCTGAAGGCCTGAACACCCCAAACCTCGGCATCAGTAACAATTGCTTCGGTGTATTCAGAGTTTGCCTTCACATCGGCAGCTGCGGCTAGCAGTGTGTCTGTGGCCTTGGCTCTGTCGGTATCGACATCAATTGCTAGGTCGAGAACTACACGCGACCAACCTTGCGATTTATTGCCAACGCGGCTGATCTCGCCATTTCGCACATACCAAAGGGTGCCTTCGAAGTCTTTAACCTGAGTTACTCTCAAGCCCACGGCTTCGACGCTGCCCTTTACTTCGCCAAGGTCGACTACGTCGCCCACCCCGTATTGGTCTTCAAACACAATGAAGAGACCGGTGATGAGGTCACGTACCAAACTTTGAGCACCAAAACCAATGGCTGCTCCGATAATTCCGGCACCTGCAATTAGGCCACCGACGGCAACACCCAGTTCACCCAAGACTTGAATCACCGCGATGATCGTTATCGTCCAGGTGATGAAGTTTGAGAGCACAGAACCCATGGTTTTCGTGCGCTGCACGACACGGGCTTTTTCAACCGGCGATTCGCTGGCCACGCGACCGCTACCTTTACCTCGAACTCCGGTAACTACTCCAGATACGATTCGACGAACCGATGCCAGCAGTACGGCTCTCAGAATTAGAGCCACAACCAGCACTAGAACTATGTGAATCAAAGTTTGGTTCTGAGTCCAAAACGATGCAAGCCACTCAGTGAAAGCGTTATTCATGCTTTAAGCATCCCTCTTCTGCGCCTTGAGCGCGCGCTCTACAGCATCCAAGTTTTCGAGCATGATGCGTGCGAATGCCGGCTTGGAGGCAACCTCAGGACGAGAGGCGTATTCGCGAGTCTTCGAAGCGAGCGCTTCGTTTGCGAGGTAGATCGGGTAAGCGCCTTCGAGAATGTATTCGGCAATCTTGAAAGTGCGTGATTCCCAAATTTGTAGAGCCGCTTCGAAGTACCAATCGACAATTGGCTCAAGCAAAGTGGTGTCGTGCGCACGAATGAGCCCCTGGCAACCGAAGTTGATTGCTGTGTTTGACAGATCCGCGTTTGCAATTAGCTCGTGCCAAGCGGCTTGTTTGCCTTCAGGCGTTGGAATCGAGGTTTTAGCCAACATCGCCTGTTTTGCGCCGTTAGCGGTGTTGTCTCTTGCCAATTCCGCTTCGATTTCAGCTGCGCCGAATCGACCCGACATCACCAAACCATTGATTAGGTCCCAGCGCATATCTTGGTCAAGCCTCAAGCCCTCGAACACCAGAGAGCCGTTGAACAAACCGGCAAGGATGTCGGCAGCGTCTTGAGTTTCAGCGAAGTAGGTGGCGAACCTGGTGAACAAAAGTTGGTTGTCTGAGCCCGGCTTTGCGTTCTTCGCCATCTCCAAGAGGCGCGATGCAACCGAGGAGATGGTTGCGTGGCGATGCTCTGGAGCGGTGTAGAGCTTGGTCGTGGTCATGAGCTGACGCAACAGTGTGATTAGCATCGTGCCCTGAGTTTCTTCAGCGACATTTCCAAGCACCAGATTGATGAAGTCGGTTGCCGAAGACTCGCCATCGCGAGTTGCATCCCAGGCCGCACCCCAAACCTGTGCGCGTGCTAGCGGGTCGCTGAGCTTGCCTAGGTTGTGAAGCGCGAAGTTCCAAGACTCGTCATCCAGGCGAACCTTGGCGTAGGTGAGGTCGTCGTCGTTCAGCAGAATCAGGCTAGGGCGCTCTAGGCCCACCAAATCGGCAACTTCTGTGTTCACGCCTTGCACGTCGAGTTCAAGCTGATGGGTACGAACCAACTCGTTTTCGACCAGGTTGTAAAAACCAATGGCCATGCGGTGAGGTCTGATGGTTGGATATGCCGCCGCGGCGGTTTGCTCGATCGAGAACGCGGTGATCTTGCCATCCGTGCTTTCAACGTGTGCACGTAGCGTGTTGACTCCGGCGGTCTCGAGCCACGCCTGGCTCCAGGCGGTGAGGTCGCGGCCCGAAGTGATGGCGAGTTCATCAAGCAAGTCTTTTAGAACGGCATTACCAAATGCGTGCTTTTTGAAGTAAACCGCTACGCCCTGTTCAAAGGCGTCACGACCGACGGTTGCACCGAGTTGCTTGAGCACCGAAGCGCCCTTGGCGTAGGTGATGCCGTCAAAGTTCACCTGCACGTCTTCAAGGTCGTTGATTGGCGCCACAATCGGGTGCGTGGAGGGCAGCTGGTCTTGCGTGTAAGCCCAGGCCTTTTCGCTGAAGGCAAAAGTGGTCCAGGCGTCGGTCCATTCGGTTGCCTCGGCAACTGCAAGGTGTGAGGTGTACTCGGCGAACGATTCGTTCAGCCACAGGTCGTTCCACCAGCGCATAGTAACCAGGTCGCCAAACCACATGTGTGCTAGCTCGTGAAGGATGGTGACAACGCGACGCTCGCGAAGAGCCTCGGCAACCGCTCCGCGAAAGACGTAGGTTTCGGTAAAGGTAACGGCACCGGCGTTTTCCATTGCCCCAGCGTTGAAGTCTGGAACAAAGAGTTGGTCGTACTTGTCAAAAGGGTATGGGTAGTTGAAGGTCTTTTCAAAAAACGTAAAACCTTCTCGGGTTTTCTCAAACATGTAATCGGCTTCGAGATACTGCTCCAGCGAAGCTCGGCAGTAGACGCCGAGGGCAATGGTGCGGCCGTCTGCAGATACCAACGACGAGTGGCGCGAAACGTAAGGGCCAGCGATAAGTGCCGTGATGTAGCTCGAAATTCGTGGAGTCGGTTCGAACGCCCAAGTTGCCTTTTTCTCGCCGGCCGCAGTGGGTTTAGGCGATGGCTGGTTCGATACAACCTGCCAGTGATCTGGTGCGGTCACAGTGAAAGCAAAGGTTGCCTTGAGGTCTGGCTGCTCAAAAACGGCAAACATACGTCTTGAATCTGGCACCTCAAACTGCGTGTAGAGGTAAACCTCATTGTCAACTGGGTCGACAAATCGGTGCAAACCTTCGCCGGTATTCATGAAAAATGCGTCGGCATCTACAACAAGTTCGTTTTCGACTTGCAAGTTGTTTAGTTGAATGCGGATTCCGTCAGAAACCGCCGACACGTCAAGGGCAGAACCGTTGAGTGTGACCGAGTGCACCTTGGAAGTAATCGCATCAATGAAAGTGGATGCTCCCGGCTTAGCTGCAAAGCGCACCGTGGTGATTGAACGGAACGTCTCATCTGATGAAGTCAGATCGAGGTTAACCTCGTAAGAATGTGTGTTGACGATTTCTGAACGAAGTTCTGCTTCAACCTTGGTTAGGTTTTCTCCTGGCAATGCGACTCCTATGTCGTGGAACTGGGCAATCTTCGTCTAGCCTAATAGCAGTATTCAGCCCACTAAAGACGGAGCCCACGTGCGTTTGAGACCCAGCCCCATGGTCGAATCGATGTCGAACTTTGCCATTTCACTGCTACTGGTCATCAGCTACTACTGGATCACCGAAGGTGACCTAAACATGGCATTCAGCCTTACCACTGGAGTAGCCATATTCTTCATGTTTCCGACCTTCACTCTATGGTCGATTGCTGGTTTAGTTTTCAAGACTCGAGTTCAGAAAGAGCGCCTGTTTATCAACTTGGGGGTCAGTGTGCTCACCGCAACCGGTTTCGCACTGTTTTTGGTTTGGGTAACCAGCTCCTCAAAGACCGGGCTCGACCAGGAAGGCGTCGCGTCGCTCATCGGTGGCTCGATTCTGGTTGGTGTTACAAGCGTGGTAGGAGGCCTTTTGACCTACCGTTTCGTAATCGACGACAACAAGCCTCGGCTCAAGAAAACCGCTTACACCACCATCAACACCGGGCCGCAGGTTCAGAGCGTCAAGACCAAGTCAAAGCCAACCGCTAACCCAAAGAAGTCTGAAAAGAAGTAACCAGTGCGAATTCACATTGCCACCGACCACGCCGGGCTTGACCTGAGCCGGTTTTTAGTTGAGCAACTATCAGCGGAGGGCCACGAGGTTTTTGATCACGGGCCAACGAGCTACGACCCATTAGACGACTACCCAAGTTTCTGCATCAACGCAGCCCTTGCGGTGGTAAGCGATCAGCAGGCGGGCAGCGATGCACTTGGAATCGTGCTCGGCGGTTCAGGCAATGGCGAACAAATCGCAGCCAATAAAGTTCATGGAATTCGAGCAGCGCTTGCGTGGAACCTCGACACGGCAAAACTGGCTAGGTCGCACAACGACGCCAACGTTATAGCAGTCGGTGCTAGGCAACATGATCAAAGCGAAGTGCTTGAATTGATTCGCGCTTTTATTGCCGAACCGTTTAGCCACGACGAGCGCCACCAGCGACGAATCGGCAAAATCGCTGCCTACGAACAAACCGGCGAAATTCTTTAGTTACGAAAGGCATCGATGCCCGAGGGGCACATTGTTCATCGCATTGCAGATAGTTTGAATGCGCACTTCGCAGGCAAGCCACTAAATGTAACCTCGCCCCAGGGCCGCTTTGCCAAGGATGCCGCCGCCGTCTCTGGTCAGCGCCTAACGCGGGTGACTGCTGTAGGTAAACAGATGTTTCTCGAATTCGAAAACGAACTAACCTTGCGCATACATCTGGGTATTTATGGCAAGTGGCAGTTTCACGAATCCACCGAAACTCCAGAAATTGTTGGGCAGGTACGTGCGCGGTTCGCGCATTCAAACGTTTATGTAGATCTTCGGGGCCCGACGGTCTGCGAGGTCACTGATCACAACACGGCGCTGAGTGTGATGCGCCGGCTTGGCCCAGACCCGCTGAATCCAAACCCGCAAAAGACCGAATCTAAGCGATTCACAGAGCGCGTTCTGAAGTCTCCGACCGCCATTGGGTTACTACTGATGAACCAAGACGTGATCAGCGGAATCGGCAACGTTTATCGAGCCGAGCTTTTGTTTCGCGCGGGCATCGAGCCACACACACCTGGCTCAGCGCTGACGCGTGAACAGATTGAAGCACTTTGGGTTGACTCGGTGAAACTCATGAGAGTTGGTGTGAAAACCGGCTTCATGATCACTCGCGATAACTTGCTCGGCAAGAATCCGAAAAAAGAAGACCGCAATTTTGTTTATAAGCGAGAAGGTAAGCCGTGTAGGCGCTGCGGCTCGCCTGTGAGTTTGGAGTTGATGGCGGCGCGAAAGCTCTACTGGTGCGCGACCTGCCAGCGTTGAGTAACTGACTACGGTAAAAGAAAAACCCCGATCTCTCGGGGTCTTGGAGCGGATGACGGGAATCGAACCCGCACCATCAGTTTGGAAGACTGAGGCTCTACCATTGAGCTACATCCGCAAGTATTAAGTTTCTTTTCAAACTCAAAGCGTTACGACTAGACCATTCTATGGGATAGACTTGCGGAGGTTGTTCGGAGTTTGAGAACAAAGTCCGGATTTACCACCGGGGTGTAGCGTAGTGGCTAGCGCGCCTGCTTTGGGAGCAGGATATCGCAGGTTCGAGTCCTGTCACCCCGACCAGTTATTGCCTTCAACCGCATTAAAGCCCTTTCGGGCCACCAATTGGAGATGAATCCTTGAAGTCCACTATTGAACGTATTAAGCCAACTCGCGTAAAGATCAGCATCACTGCATCGGCAGAAGATCTTCGTCCAAGCATCGACCACGCTTACGAGCACATTGCTGAAGACGTTCAGATTCCGGGCTTCCGCAAGGGAAAGGTTCCACCAACCCTTCTCGAGAAGCGCGTCGGTCGCCCTGCTATCTTGGCTCACGCCATCAACGACGGAATCGACTCGTTCTACCGTGAGGCTCTTGAAGAGCACAAGGTTCGCCCGCTTAGCCAGCCAGCTGTAGACATCACCGC